>JBBSFT010000001.1:0-97811 GCA_038254845.1 Gemmatimonadales bacterium
AATGGCAAAGAGCGCGACAAAGTAGATTTGGGAGTCGTACGGGAAACAGGCGCCCTGGGCGCCCGTTTCTGTTTTTACATAGTCGCCAACTCACCGCCACACCGTTCGCAATACCACTCCGTCGCATAGTTCGGGGTGCCGCACTCCGGGCACTTGAGGGTCTTGGCCTGATCGGCTGCCGCCCCCGCTTCCTTTGATTTCGGCTGAGCACCGATCACCCCGAATGGCGGCGTATGCCCGGTGCGAGGGCGGAGTGGCTTCGGCGGCTGCCTGAACTGTGAGAAGTTCGGCGCCGGAGACGCGGGTCGCGCAGACGGTTGCTCTGCTCGAGGTTCGTTGCGCACCGGCGGGGTTGAAACTGGTTGCTGGGAATTCGGACCATCAGTCGTGGCAGGCGACGGTGACTCGATCGGCGCTGACTGTACCTCTTCTGGCTTGGCCGGCGAACCCACGATTTGCTCGGCAACCGCTTCAGTGACCGGCCCGGCAGCGGCTGTTGGTGCGGCTGGCGCAAGATCCGAAACCTCGGGAGCAACAGGGACCGGCTCGGATCCGGCAGCCGATTGAATTGCGCCAACATCGCCAATAGACCCGACCTCACTCAACTTCTGGATGCTGCGCAACTCGGCGAGCTGATTTTCGAGGCTCGACCGGTCCGCCCCCACCTTGTCGAGCCCGCGCTGCGCCTCCGTGCGCAGCTGTTCCCACTGCTGCGGATCATACTCACCTACTTCCGCGCGCAGCTCTGATTCCTGAAATGCGTCGCGGCGGGTGTCTTCCTCCCGCGCGACTTCCGCAAGCCGCGACGACAGCGCGGAGATGCTCAGCTGAAGCTCCTCCGCATGACCGCGAATATCTGCCACAACCCGGTCGAGACGGCTGTGATAGTCACCGCTAACCCGATCGAAGACGTGGGCTGATGTCCCGCTACGCTTCGACTCGAGCGTAGCGATCCACCCTTCATACTGCTGGCGCTCGGCGATGAGCGCCCTCAGTGACTCGAGCGCGTTCGATTTTGCTTTCGTTACTATCACTGGATTCCCTCTTGTGCGCGGTGAGACGGCGTTCTGGTGCTCCCCGTTGGGAGCTGATACACCACGCGCCCCGCCACTATTGTGCATACGGCGCGCCCGGTAAGCGTCAAGCCGGAGTACGGGGTGTTGCGTCCCTTTGTGAGAAACCGGGACGGCTCGACAACCCACTTCAGCCCCGGATCAAACACCGTGACGTCGGCAATTGTGCCGGCAGCCAGCGACCCGCCAGGAAGTCCGAAAATGCGCGCCGGATTGCACGACATTTTTTCGATGAGTGTTCGAACATCAATGGCACCCGTCTTAACCAGATTCGTGACCGAGACAGCGAGCGCGGTCTCGAGTCCGATAATGCCGTTCGGAGCATCGGCGAATTCCCGTTCCTTTTCATCGTAATGGTGGGGAGCGTGGTCGGTCGCGATGAGATCGATGGTCCCGTCCTTGACCGCTTCCCTGAGCGCATCGACATCACGCTGAGTGCGAAGCGGTGGATTCATCTTCGCGTTGGTGTCATATGACAACACACGCTCCTCGGTGAGCGAGATGTGATGCGGGCACACTTCTGCCGTGACATTGATACCCCGCTGCTTGCCCCACCGGATCAGCTCGACAGACCCGTGCGTGCTCATGTGAGCGAGATGCACATGCCCGCCTGTCCGCCGGGCCAGCAGAATATCGCGGATAACCATGATCTCCTCGGCCTCACTGGGAATCCCCTTGAGGCCGAGCCGGGCACTGACAATCCCTTCGTTCATCGAGCCGCCGGCCGCGAGAGTCGGCTCTTCGCAGTGGTCAATGACGGGAATGCCGAACGTGCGCGCGTACTCGAGAGCGGTGCGCATGAGCTGCGCGCTGACCACCGGCTTTCCATCATCGCTGACGGCCACCGCTCCGGCAGCGACCATCTCGCCGAATTCAGCGAGAGTCTCCCCGCGTTGTCCGACCGAGATTGCGCCGATCACGTGAACCCGCGCCGCATCGGCACGCTGCGACTGGCGAATGATGAAACCAACGGCCGCCTGATTGTCGGTGACGGGATCGGTGTTGGGCATCGCGCAAACGGCGGTGAAACCTCCTGCTGCCGCAGCGCGCGCGCCACTCGCGATTGTCTCAACGTCTTCACGTCCCGGTTCGCGCAGATGGCAATGCACATCGATGAATCCGGGCGACACGATCGTTCCGGCGCAGTCGATCGTCCGGGCATCGGAGACCGTGCCAACTCTCTGGCCGACATTCTCGATCTTGCCGTTGGCGATGAGAAGGTCGCCGACAGAATCAATTGACCTGGACGGATCGAGGAGCCTGCCTCCGGTCAGCAGGATTGGACGCTGATCAGTCATCACCGACCTCCGCCCTTCGCTGCTTCGGCAAGCTCGGGCTTTCCACCCGCGAGGAGATAGAGCACGGCCATTCGCACCGCAACTCCGTTGGTGACCTGATCAAGAATGACACTATGCGGTCCATCGGCAACATCCGAGTCGATCTCCACTCCTCGATTCATCGGCCCCGGGTGAAGGATGAGAATGTCGCGCTTGGCGCGATCGAGCCGCTCCCGGCTGACGCCGAAGACGCGGTTGTACTCTCTGCTCGACGGAATGTATCCCGCTGTCATCCGCTCGAGCTGAAGACGAAGAACGTTCAGTGCATCCGCCCACTCGATCGCTTCCTCGATTCGCGCGAAAACCGTCACGCCGAACTCGCCGATCGCATTGGGAAGGAGCGAGCGAGGTCCACACACGGCAACCTCCGCTCCCATCTTCTGAAGCCCCCAGATGTTCGACCGCGCCACGCGCGAGTGGAGCACGTCGCCGCAGAGGCAGATGCGTTTTCCAGCGAGATCGCCAAGCCGGTCGCGAAGCGTGAGCAGGTCGAGAAGCCCCTGCGTTGGATGCTCGTGCGTTCCGTCGCCCGCATTGATCACATTGGACTCGATGCGATCGGCGAGGAACGACGCTGCACCGGAAGCGCCGTGGCGAATAACGACCATGTCGATTCGCATTGCTTCGAGATTCCGCGCAGTATCAACAAGCGTTTCGCCTTTCTGAACGCTCGATCCTGACGACGTGACATTCACCGTGTCGGCGGACAATCTCTTCTCGGCGAACTCGAACGAGATTCGTGTGCGGGTGGAATTCTCGAAGAAGAGATTGACGATCGTCGAGCCGCGGAGGGCGGGCACTTTCTTGATCGCCCGCTCACTGATTTCCTTGAACGGCTCGGCGGTGTCTAGAATCAGCCGGATCTGGTCGCTCGACAGAAACTCGAGACCCAGAAGATCCTTGCCGAGTGCGCTCGTCACGCGGTCGTTGCGTCCGGAGCTGAGGCAAGGACCACGGCGGTCCGCCCGTCGAGCTCCTCGACGAGGACATCGACTCTGCCGCCCGCCTCGACCGTGACTTTCTTCCCAACGATATCGGGCTGAATCGGAAGCTCCCGCCCGCCGCGATCGATCAACACGGCGAGCGCAATGCGCGCCGGCCGGCCGAAGTCGGCAATTTCGTCGAGCGCTGCGCGCACGGTTCGGCCGGTGTATAGAACGTCATCGACGATGACGACATTTCGTCCGTCGATTCCCCAGGGGATGTTCGTAGGTCCAACAACCGGCCGCGGTCCGACAGTCTGGAGATCGTCACGATAAAGCGTGATATCGAGCGAGCCCTGGAGAATTTCTGCGTTCTCGCTTTCCTCGATCAGCTTGCACAGGCGGCTGGCCAGCTGTACGCCACGTCGTTGAATTCCGACGATCACAAGGTTGTCGGTGCCATCGTTAAGCTCAACGATCTCGTTCGCCATGCGTCTGAGCGTGCGCTCGACTGCGCTGGCAGTCAGTACTGTTTTCTGTTCGTCTGTACGTGCAGTCATCTGAGGGAGAAATATGACGGGGCTCGGGAGCTATCGGGAGCCGTCAGGTGATGACGACTCCGGCCCGGTCTTCGATTACCCGTACCGCTTCGACATGGTCCGCCTCTTCGCCGAGAATGGCGTGAGCCTCGCGAAAGAGCTGCGCCGCGATGTCGATCATCGGGGAAGGCACGCCTGTTTCCCGCGCGATATCCGCCGCGATCGAAACATCCTTGTCGAGCAGCGCGATCTTGAACGTGCGCGGGAACGCCCGCCCGACGACTCGCTCGGGAAAGAGATTCTCCGAAGTGTTCGATCGCCCGCTCGAGCCGTTGATAACCTCGAGAGCAACCTGTGCGCCGACACCGAGACGCGTCAGCGTTGCCAGCGCTTCGCCCGCTGACCAGATGTGAATCGCGAGGAGCGCCTGGTTCATCGCTTTGACGGCGTCGCCAGTGCCAACCTCTCCACAGTGAACAATTTTCTTTCCGAATGTTTCGAGAACGGTGCGGGCGCGATCGACATTGTCCGCGGTTCCGCCACACATCACCGTGAGTGTACCGGCGAGGGCGCCGTTGACGCCGCCACTGACGGGTGCGTCGACGAATGCAACCCCTGCGGGCGCGAGCATCGCAGCAAGTTCGCGAGATGTGGCCGGATCGCCCGAGGTGCAGTCGACAACGAGTGCTCCGCGCCGCACGCTCGGCATGATCCCGTTCTGGCCGTCCATTAGCGCCCTCACTTCCCGAGACGAGGGAAGACACGTGATGATGACATCCGCATTCTTCACTGCCTCTGCCGGCGTATCCGCTACTGTCGCGCGATGCGCGCGCGCAAATAAATCGGCTTTCTCCCGAGTGCGATTCCACACGGTCAGATCGAACGCTGACGATGCGATGTGCGCAGCCATCGGTGTTCCGATCGCGCCAAGTCCGAGGAACGCGACTCGCATCAGTGACCCGCCGTTGCGTGCGCCCAGACCAGCCGCGAGATATCGGCGATCAGAGCGGCGGATTCGCGGGGCTCTCGAATTCCGCGGGTGAGTACGACCAATACATATGGCTTCCGGCCGGGAGGGTAGACGATTGCTGCGTCGTGCGACACCGCAGTGATCTCACCGGTTTTGTGCGCCACTCGAATTCCGGCCGGTAGTCCGGCAGGTATCTTTTCATTCAGTTCCTGCGCGAGAAGAATCCGGCGCATCTCATCCGACGCAGACTTGGACAGAACCGTTCCGCGCTCGATGGCGAGAAGCAATGTCGCGAGATCTCCCGATGTCGTCGTATTGATGATTCCTGCATCGAACGCCTTTTGATCTTCGACTCCGCGAAGCACATGCATGCGAGAGGCGCCGAGTGAAGCGGCAGTGCGGGTCGCGTTGGCGGCACCGACGAGTGCGATCAGCTCGTTCGTCGCAAGGTTGCTCGAACGCGTAATCATCCGGCGCAGGAGGTCGCGAATCAGCACGCGCGTGCCGACGAGCGCATAGATCGCGGTGTCCTCGTCGTCGGCCTTGTTGAGGCCGAAGGGCGATCCATCGGCAAGCGACGCGAATTGATTGACGAGCAACACGGATTGATCGAGTGAGAATGCCCCTTGCTCGGCGCGCTTCAGGACTTCGATCATCACCGGAATCTTCATCGTGCTCGCCGCGTGAAACACGGAGTCGGAATTGAGGCCGATTCGTTCGCCTGTTTGCAGGTCGTCATAGGTGACAGAGACGACCGCGCCGGCCGCAGCGGAGATTCTCGCCGCGATCGCTGCCTCGAGAGAATCCGCGCGTAGGGTCGGTGTCGCAACGGCGACGAGCGCCACGAGCAGGCCTAGCACGAGACCGCGCGGCTACCGGCCACCGACTTCGTCCCAGATTCGCGTGGTGTGACTCTCCGTGAGAACGATCGATCCAACGATGAATGTCAGCAGCGCAATCGAGATAGGGTAAATCAGGCCCGCGTAAATGTTGCCGGTCGCCGCGACAACCGCCGTGGAAATGAGAGGTAGAAAACCGCCGAACCAGCCGTTGCCGAAATGATACGGCAGCGACATGGACGTGTATCTGATCTTCGCCGGGAACGACTCGACCAGAAATGCCGCGATCGGCCCGTACACCATGGTCACGAATATCACCTGAAGAAACACGAGCGCGGTGAGCGCGACCGGATTGACCGGCGATGAATACAATTTCATTCCCCGATAGATCGGATAGTAGGAAAGTGCGGCGAGAAGATTGCCGGCCATCATGATCCACTTCCGTCCGATCTTGTCCGATAACGAGCCGAACACCACAAACAGCGGTGCACCGAGAACGAGTGCCACCGCAACAATCTTGTACGCCGTACCGAGAGGGACTTTCAGCACAGTCTGAAGAAAGAACAGCGCGTAGAACTGGCCCGTGTACCACACAACCGCCTGCCCGGCCGTCGCTCCAAACAGCACCATGAAAAAGATTTTCCATGCGCTCCACGTTCCGAAGCTGTCGCGAAGCGGTGCCGTCGATGTGTTGCCGGAATCCTTGAGCCGAGTGAAGAGCGGCGATTCCTTGAGTCGGCTGCGAACGTAGTAAGACATCCCGACGAGGAGAATCGACATCAGAAACGGGATTCTCCAGCCCCACACTTTGAACGCCTCTTCGCCAACTGCCGACCGCGTGACGAGAATGACGATGAGCGAGACGAAGAGGCCGAGAGTTGCGGTTGTCTGAATGAAGCTTGTGTAATAGCCGCGCCGTCCGTCTGGAGCATGTTCGGCGACATAGACGGCCGCACCCCCGTACTCCCCGCCGAGGGCGAGACCCTGAAGCAGGCGAAGGAGAACGAGGATGATCGGCGCCGCAATCCCGATCTTCTCATACCCCGGAAGAATACCGATCGCAGCGGTCGAACCGCCCATGATGAGAAGAGTTACGAGGAATGCGAACTTTCTCCCCACGAGATCACCGATTCGGCCGAAGAACAGCGCACCAAACGGCCGCACCGCAAACCCAACGGCGAACGTCGCCAGCGTCTTGAGAAAACTGGCCGTCGGATTTCCAGCGGGGAAAAATTGCGTCGAGATGATCGTCGCGAGACTTCCGAAAATGTAGAAGTCATACCATTCGATCATGGTCCCTGCCGACGACGCGGCGATCACCTTCCAGATATTGCGCTCTTCGCTCACGTGACATCCTCGGAGAGAGACGTGCGGGGCGCCCATCGGCGCCCATTGCTCAGCGAGGCGTAAATGTGCGGCGGTGACGGACGAAGCGCACGTCCGCGCCAGCTCAGGCCGCAACTCCCTTCTTCCAGTCTCCCCGTAAAATCGAGCGGAGCGTCGTTACGATCCGGCGCACGACGAGAATCAGCAGGATGAGAAGCAGAATCGCCGACGATAACGTGATAAAGGGATGATTCCACACGAATAGCACGATCGAGGAAATCGTTGCGAATTCGGCGATATTGGCGATTCCGTTCGTCACCGGCTCCGGCGATGCGTCAATTGCGTAACGCAGGCCGAGCTTCGTGCCGTGAGTCGTCAGGGCCAGGCCACCGCCCACCAGGCCGGCTCCAATCAGGACAGGAGCGCTCATGTGATAGGTTGTCGCGACCGCAAGCAGCGCTGCAGCGGGGGGCCGAATCACGCTTTGTGCCGTCTCCCATACACTCGCGACTCCCGGAACGAGAGTGACGAGAAACTCGACTGCGTAGAGAACGCTCGCAAGCGCAATCACCCAGACGTTCGATACCCCCTCGAGCGTGCCGGGAAGGGGCCCGATCCATCCGGCGCGATCCGCCACACCGAGAACAGCAACCGTCGCTGGCAGATTGATGCCCGCGGCAAACGCAACACCGAGTGATTGTGCCACTGTCGCCAGAGATGTCATTGCAGTTCCCGAAAGAGTGCTCCACTACGGTATGGCGATGCTCGCGGTTTCGTCACATCCACCCCTTGTGGCTGTATTGCATCCTGCCTGCCATCTCATAGATCCACATCGCGAACGCGCCGATTCTATCCTCCGGAACATCGAGAGAGCGAATTGCGATGTCCCGTGACTCGCTGGGAACGCAGGTCACGTGAAAGCCGACCCGTTCGAACACCGCACACGCTCGGCTCGTGTGGAACGGTGAGGTGACGAGAACGATGCTCTTCCATCCGCCGATTGATGCGACCTGCGCCACCGCGAGCGCTTCATCTCGCGTGCTCTTCACGACTGGTGTCGAGATCACGTCGATGCCCGCCAGCGAGGCCAGACTGCTCTGGTCGCCGGCCGAAGTCACGGCACGAGCGCCGAGATGCCGCTGTTCGCGCGTCACGATCAGTCTCGGCGCAATGCCCTCCCGAACGATACGCATGCCGGTGAGAAGCCGGTCGAGGCCTTGTTGCTGAAGAAATCCATCGGGCGTTATTCCCGCCGACAGAACCACAACCGCATCAGCGGATGGCGGCAGCGCATCGGACCGAATGAGCGCCCGCGCGGGTGCGACGATCACGGGAGTGTACGCGATGACGATCAGCGCGAGAAATGGAATTGCAAATGCCGCGATCATCGATCGCCGAAACTTCGTGCATGCGATCGCGGCACCGGCGACACCAAGCGGAATGAGCCCGATCATATCGCCGACGTGAAACACATTTGGCACGCCAAGCATTTTGAGACACATCCAGAGGCCGCTGCCAAGCATGAATCCCTGGATCGCGCGCATGCCAGTGTCGCCGCGCGTCAGCGGTTCGCTGGCCGGCGCAGACGGCTCCTCGTAGATTGTCGAATTGCGAGTCAATCGCTCTGGATCACTCAAGCCTGGGGATGAAAGATGTCAATGGCGCTGGTGCTGCAGCAAACCGCAGCTGCCCGGGAGCAGCTAAGGGAGCAGATCCGTCAAACAGTACGGGACGCAACGCAGGCTGCGGAAGAGGCGGCGAAGCAGACCGCCACGCAGAAAGGCGGCAAGATGACGGTCTCGACAGATCGCGGCATCATCACCGTCCCCATCCCGCCCATCCCGCCAACGATCCCGGGAACGGTTCAGATGATTCACCAACCCGAGATCCCTCCACAGGTCGAACCGATTTCCATCGCGTTCTTCGCGATGATCGCAATCATCGTCGTCGGACTTCCAATCATGCGCGCGCTCGCGCGCCGAATCGATCGTGGAACGCCGGTTGCCGCGCCAATCCCGCGCGAAGTCACTGCGCAGCTCGAGCAGATCTCCCAATCGGTTGACGCGATTGCCATCGAAGTGGAGAGAATCTCGGAAGGCCAGCGGTTCACCACGAAGATGCTCAACGACCGCCAGCGCGATATCACGATGGTCTCGCCCGGCGCATCGGGCAGCCAGGGCTAATTGGCGCGACCACCTCGAATCGTCGGTGTGAGCGTCGCGGCGCACCACGCGAGCAGCGCCGGAAACACGAGCGTCAGGAAATAAAGTCCCACGGCTGGCAGCTTCATGATCGAAGCGAGTTGAGATGCCATGACGCCAACGGGCCCGCGTGAGACGTCGAGCAGCAGCAGCGATGCCCATCCAGTCATTGCCGCAAACGCAGCAACCCGTGCTCTCGCTTCGTCCCTCGACAGAAGTCCCCAGAGCGCTGCGATCAGCGGCACCACCCACCAGCCGAGGGCATACGTCGCGACGGCAAAACCTTCGGCGAGTAGAATGAACTTCACCACCGGGCGCATGTTCATTGCGGCGTCAGTGTCAGGGTTGAGATGACCCGTTTTCGATCGAGGGCGTCGGGCGTTCGCGGAAAGAGAACCTGGTCGAGCATCCCGTTGGTCCACTTTGCCAGTCGGTCCGTATATCTCACGCTGGCTGGCGCACCTGACTGTCCGCCGGGATAAGTTGCCCACGCGCGTACTTCGGCACCGAGCTCCACCACCATTCGCCAGCTCGGTCCCTGCGTTCCCGAACCCGATGACGGACCCAAGGTGCTCGGCCCACCCTGCACCGGAATATCAAGCGCGGAGAATGCGGGGATTCGCAGGAGGTGGTGAATGTTCGCCCGCCGGGTCGATGACCACAGCCACCCGTCAGCGGTCACCGCTCCTTTCGCGACGCGCAGGCTGTCGAATGCCGATCGAAGGCTGGCAGCAAGAATTTCATCCCTCGTTTCTCGCGCCGGCGTCGCGCGATCGTCCCACCATGAACTGCGCGGTGTGCTCATCAACTCAGCGAGAAGCTGTGCTTCCGGATAATTCAGCCTGTCTGCAGCGGTCGCGCGCGCACCGGTTGGTCTCAACTCATCCCATGTCCGCGATGCCAGCTCAGCCATGGCTGCCTCGAAGAGGATTGCCTGCCGGCTTTCCCGCACGTAACGGCGATCCCATTTCGCCAGCAGTGCAGCCGCTTCTCGCAATGTGACGTCGTGAGACACGCTATCTCGGCTCGCTGCGGCAGAGAGGAACCACGGAACAAACAGGTCGGCTCGCGCGCTGCCGGGGTCGGTCTGGAATTGCCGCATCTTGTCGGGCGTAATGGCGGAGTCACCGCGAAGGAGTGCATTGATCCGCATTGCTCTCCACGGCGAATACCAATCCGATCCCATGTATGACGAGTTGACGCGAGGATCGACGGGTTGCTGATTGGCTGACGCAAGAAATCCCTGCGCGGGGTTCATCGCGAACGGGTACTTCTCGACCGGTAGCTGGCCCTTCCAGTCGCTCGCCGATGTTGACCCATCGCGAATCACGTCACCCCGTCCATCACCTGGCCGAACAGGATATTTGCCGGATGAGCGGATCGCGATGTTGCCCATTCTGTCGGCGACTAGCCCGTTCTGGGTCGGCACGACGTAATCCTTCATCTTGTCGAGCCATTCGGTAGCATTCTTGGCGTAGCCGAGGCTCAGGAAGTTGTCCGGCTCGTGAGAATTGTCGTAGAGGGTCCAGCGCATTGACAGCCACTTGCCAAGCTGCCGGCGCATTGGCCCACGTTCCGTGAGCAGAATCGTATCGGTTGCGAGCACGTCGCCGTGCGGATCCAGATATTTCTCCGCTCGCTTTTCGAGCGGCTTCCACTCGCCATCGAGTTTGTAACGCGACGGGTGGGCGTCGTCATCAACAGTCTCCGCGTAGTAGTCGTTGACGTCCGACCCGGTGTTGGTAAATGTCCATGCGACGTCGCGATTGAATCCGATGACAACTCCGGGCACACCCGGAAATCCGACGCCGGCCACGTCGAGACGGCCCGGCACGACGATGTGCATCTCGTACCACACCGATGGCAGCGACAGCTCGAGGTGAGGATCTCCGGCAAGCAGAGCGTGTCCCGCCGCTGTCCGCCTTGGTGACACTGCCCAGTTGTTGCTGCCGATTGCGTCGGCAGATTCGGTCGGTTTTCTGAATGCGATGGCGTGCTCCAGACTCTGCTCGAGCGCTGCGGCGACGGTCGACGTGCTGTCGGGAACGCCTGGATCCGGCAGCGCGGCGAAATCATATCGTGGGGCCGACGATGCTCCCGGTTGAATCGGCTGCTGGATTGGACTGTTGACGGGAAAGAGCGCATCGGCGGCAGCTTTGCCGACCATTGACTGCGCCTTGAGTCGCCTGACCGTTGCATCGTTGAAGCCGAGGGTCAGTGACATTCGCGAGAGAAAGTATAGCGAGTAAATGGGCTGCCACTTCATTGGCCGCGCATTCAACAGGCGGTATTCGATGGGCAGGTCGCGCGGGCGCATGTGATCGATGTATGCATTCACGCCGTCCGCGTACGCGACGATCGCCTTGAAACCGGGAGACGACCGGTCATACGACGCAAATTTTTTATCGGCGGCCCAGACGAGCGCGAGAGAACGACTCTCCTGATCGGTCGCGAGAAGACTCTTCCCTGCCCATTCGGTGAGACGTCCCGACGCCGCGCGTGTCTGTGCCTCCAGCTGGAAAAGACGATCACGCGCTTCGACGTAGCCCAGCGCCCGGAATGCATCGTCTTCCGACGCAGCGAAGATATGCGGAACGCCGCGGTCATCGACGAGCACGCGCACCGGAGATCGAATTCCTGCAACTGCAACGTCCTGAAGAACCGGAAAATTGGTTGCGGCGGCGGTGCCCCAGAGGCCATTGGCGGGATCGAGGAACGGACCAATTGGCGGCACCGGCCCGATGCTGTGAAATCCGACGAAGAGAAGTCCAGCCAATAGCACTGCCGCAACAATCCTGCGACTCATTCGCGGCTGATCGACAGTGGCGACACGCGCAGGTGAAGATTGTGATTGATCCGGAGCCCCGCGATACCGGCGCTCTGGAGATTCACGTTGCGGAGTGATGCAACCTGCTTTGTGTTGACGATAAACCGAACGGAATCAGGCTTGACATCAACCGCGATGTCGTACGTCGCCTGCCCTGCTGCGTCCTGCCGTGGAATCAGCGGGCTCGGTGTCCATGATACAGTGTCCCGGGTCGAGGCACCGTCGCGATACCTGATCAGCATTTCACCGGTACCGCGAACGAGGAAGTAGACGTAGGCCTGAGTCGGCCTGTCGAGATGAATGCCGCCGATGAAAATGCCGAAGGCCTCGGGATGAGCCGGTGCGTCGAGCTGCTCGAATGTCGCCGACGCGACGTAGTTGGTCGTTGCTGTGTCCTTGAGCGAATAGAGAATGTGTGCAGGTCCGGTCGTGACATCCCATCGCTGGCCGGAGACGACATAGCGCGCTCCCGCAATAGGTGCATCCGCGCGATCGGTTCTGCCGATGTATCCAGCGGGAATGGTTCCGCCTGATACGTTGGTGTCGGAGTCGGTCGAGGCCGCGCTCACTCTCGTCGACGCCGAGTCTGCGGCATCGTGACCCGTCCGCGCACAGGCGCCGAGCATGACGATGATGCCGGTCAGCCGGACTATCCTCGCGATCGAAATGATCATTCAGTGGCCGCGGCTGACGATCAATTCGGCCATGCGATCGATTCGCTCGGGCCAGAACGCTTTTACGAGAAGTCCGAGTCGGGCCCGCGCTGTCATGATCACTTCGCGCCGGCGCGAGACCGCTGCATCGATTATCTGGCTTGCACACTCGTCAACCTGCATCACTCGCTCCTTCCGCACCGCACGCGTTCCGAGCGGCTTCCCATCGGGCCCTAGCGCTCGTTCCGCGATGTCCGTCGCAACAAACCCGGGATAGATCATCGTCACCGTCACGCCGGTGGCCTTGAGCTCGATACGAAGCGAATCAAAGAACCCGGCCATTGCGTGCTTGGACCCGGCATAGAGGGTTCGCGTGGGAACACCGTTCCGACCGGTAAGACTGGAAACGCCGACGATGCGGCCGGCTGTCTGTTTCAGGTGCGGAAGCGCATACCACGTGCAGTAGACGGCGCCGTAATAGTTGATGCTCGTGATGCGATCAACGGCATGGACGTCGCTCAACTCATCGAACCGAGCGTGCATGCTGATTCCCGCGTTGTTGATGAGTGTATCGATGCGTCCGAATTTTTCAACCGCTGAGTGAATCAGATGGCGGCACTGCTCAGAGTCGGCAACGTCCGTCGGCACCGCGATGACATCGGCCCCGAGGCCTCGGCACTCGTCCGCGGCTGCGGCGAGAATGACCGGCTCGCGTGACGCGAGCACCAGCCGGGCTCCAGCGTTCGCGAGCTGGCGCGCGAGTTCGAGCCCGATCCCGGCAGAGGCGCCGGTGATGACAACGACGTTGTCGAGGAACTCCGTTTTCTCCATCCGCGCCGAAGTTAGGCGGCGCGACGGAGAACGCTAGTGACTTTTCTGTTTCGTTTGCTGCTTTTCGGTGGCCGTTGCAATCTCGCGCGCAAGCGAGTCGAGAACAGTCTGAAGCGTAGCGGCCTGCTGGCTGATAACGACCTGGGCCGCCGTCACGGCATTCGTTGCGACTTTCAAGGCCGCAACCTTGAGAGCTGGATCCTCGGTGGCCTGCTTCACGGCTGCCTGGACCGCGATCGCGAGCTGGTCTGCGGCTCGCTGAATGTCAGCAATCGAGACAGAGTCGCTGGAGGGTACTGCGGGGGTAGGGGTGGCGACGGGAGTTTTGGAAGACTGCCCTCCCGACTGACCCTGCGCCGCGTGAGTCCAGACGGCGAGGATGATGACCACCGAGATGAGAGCTGGAGTGAGCCTGCGAGCCATGATGAACCGTTCCTGGATAAATGATCTTTGCCGGACGCAGGTTGGACACCCCATGACCCGGTTCGGTTGCATCGGCAAGTTAAGTAAAAAGCCCGGCCTGACGAATCAGGCCGGGCGCGGCCATGAGTTTTTCGGCGGACCGAGTTACCGTATTTTTCTGCTCGATGAGGCGACGCGGCGAGGGCGGGACTTGGACTTGTTCCTGACCTGTCGGTGGAAGCCGGCTCGGCGCGCGCCATAAACCCAGCGGGCTCGGCTCCCCCGAACGTCGATATGTGCAAATGGTCCATGCTCGCCGTTCGAATGGTAGAGGCCGACTCCGCCGACGAGGTCCGGGTAGGCGCCTTCCACCCGCTCGACTGCGGCGAGGACGACGCTGGCATCGCGAAAGTCGACGCGGCCGTCGTGGTTGAGATCGTCCATGCGCCCATCGCCGTTACTGTCGATGATGATGTCGGCAGCGTCACCAAACTGGTGGCGGCTGTCGCGGGCTCTCCCGCTCTCATCGCCCAGCGCAAGGTTGTAATCGGGAGTTCTAAAGCCCGAGAGAACCTGAACGTTGCGAGCGGGGACACCGTGATTCTGGAGGTCGGAGATCACCAGCTCGAGCTTGTCGATAAGTGGCTCGCGGAGCACGAGATACTTCGGCCAGACGTCGTGCTGATCGTGCGTAAGAAAATCGCGAAGCCTGAAATGTTCGGAGATTCTCGTGTCCTGATTCTGCGGCGTGACTTCGATGAACCCTTCGGGGTTTTCGTATGCATCAGACTTGATGAGGCTTCCTTTCTCCTCGGGCCAGAAGCCGACGCGATAACCGCCCACTGAACCCGACACCTTGTCGCGAAACGATCGCATAGTGATCAGCGAAAAGCGGCCGATGGTACTGGCGCCGGCCACTTCCTGGATGGCCGGAAGAGCCTTGAGCGTGTAGTTGAGATTCCCTGACAGGATCGGTATCGCCATGGAGCGCGGTGCAGCGACAAACCGGGCGAGAAGCTTGCCGCTTCTGCCCGCAAAATCCTTGATCACGCCACGAAGGCTCGTACTGTCAACAAGGGGCATGCGGGCGAGCGCCGCGATATCGGGTTTGACGACGACCTGGGCCGACGCGACCGCAGCAAGCGCAGCGACGGCGATGCCGGTGAGCGAGAACAATGCGGCGCTGTTGCGTCCGCGACGACCGAGAGCATTCATGGCTGGCCCTTTCGGCAGCCCGACGAGCGTGGTGGGAAGACAACTTCCCGCGTTAGCCTCGTGGCTTTGCGTCGCCGCCTTTCGACGGTTTTGCCAGAAATATCGGTTGAGCCGGCTGGACTGGCCGGCAAACGAGTGCTTTGCATATGGACTGGTGAGCGGGGAAAAGGTCACGCCCGGGCGGTGGGCGACTTCCGACCGCACAGTATAGCAAGCGTGCCCGGATCGCGACAGAAGGAATTTCCGCTGTTACGAGCAATGATTCCGGCCTCAGGTGCAGGTCAGGACTCCGTTGACTGAGAACGCGCACGTCCTGGACGTCAGAGTATGGCTGGCGGTCGCCGTCCAGGTCGCGGGCGGACCGACCGCCGCGGTAACTGTGACCGTGACATTCTGCGATGGCAGAAACCCCTGGAGTGGAGACGCACCGGTGGCGACGCCGCTGAAATACGCTCCCGAGCTGTCCGCCGCGAAACTCTCCTCATAGGTTGCCAGATTTCGGAGATCTGACTTCATGGCCGCGACGTACGCCTTTTCCTTTGTGTTCGCGAATTTCGGAATCGCAATCGCCGCCAGAATCCCGATGATGACGATGACGACCAACAGCTCGATGAGTGTGAAACCCGTGTGCTTCCGCATCGCTTGAGTTCTCCGTGATGAAGGTATGCCGGTGTGAGGTGAATGTCACCGTGGCATCAGTCGGCCGGAGCACGAAAACCTCGCATCAAGTATTTTTTCCCCGCGCAACCGGGCGCGCTGAAACAACGAAGCGAGGCTGCATGCATGTAGTTGTACCGAGTGAAACAGTGGCCGGCGAGCGACGGGTCGCACTCGTCCCCGATGTCATATCCCAGCTTGTGAAAATCGGTCACAGTGTCGCCGTGCAGTCGAGTGCAGGCTCGCGGGCGGGCTTCATCGACGATGCGTATCGTAGTGCGGGGGCAACAATCGAACGTGACCCGGCTCCGCTGTATTCGAACGCCGACATGGTCCTCAAGGTGCAGCGGCCTTCCGCCGAGGAAGTAACTGCGATGAAGACCGGGGCAGTCCTTATCGGACTGCTCCAGCCGGCCGGCGATCCGCACATCTTTGGAACGCTCTCGCGGCACGGCATCACGGCGTGCAGCATGGAGCTCGTGCCGCGCACAACCCGCGCGCAGATGATGGACGCCCTCTCATCGCAGAGCACGGTGGCCGGCTACAAGGCCGTGTTACTCGCAGCGAACGCGTTGCCGCGATTCTTTCCGATGCTCATGACTGCCGCCGGAACAGTGAAACCGGCTCGCGTCCTCGTCATCGGCGCCGGGGTTGCTGGACTTCAGGCGATTGCAACCGCTCGCCGAATCGGCGCTGTCGTCGAGGCGTTCGACACTCGCCCCGTGGTCAAGGAACAGGTGCAGAGCCTCGGCGCAACATTCATCGAGCTCCCGCAAGGCGCTCACGACGCGGAGGACGCAGGCGGCTATGCCCGCGAGTTGTCAGAAGAGCACATCATGCAGGAGAAGGCGCTGATTCATGAACGCGCCAAACTGGCCGACGTCATCATCACGACCGCGCTCGTTCCTGGCCGGCGTGCACCGGTACTTGTCACCGCCGACACTGTCGCCGCGATGAAGCCAGGCTCGGTGATTGTCGATCTCGCCGGAGAGCAGGGCGGCAATTGTGAGCTTACCGTGCCTGGCGAAACAATCGACCGGCACGGTATTACGATCATCTCGCCGCTTCATATCTCGAGCGAGCTCGCCTTTCACGCGAGCCACATGTATGCAAAGAATGTCGCCGCGCTCGTAACTCATCTCACGCGGGACGGAGCACTCAATCTCGACCTCGCCGACGACATCACGAGCGCCGTCTGCGTCACGACCGGTGGCGAGATTCGCAACGTGCAGATTCGCGACCGGCTTTCCGGGCAATCATCATGAGCATCGAACTCGTGCTTGGGATTTATGTTTTCGTTCTCGCGATCTTCGTCGGCTTCGAGGTCATCTCGCGCGTCCCATCGGTTCTCCACACCCCGCTGATGTCAGCGACCAATGCCATCCACGGCATCGTGGTCCTCGGTGCGATGCTCATCGCCGGCGCGGCGGATACCACACTGCTCAAGGTGATGGGGTTCATCGCGGTCGTGTTCGGCGCGGCCAACGTGTTCGGCGGATTCGTGGTCACCGATCGCATGCTCGAAATGTTCAGGAAACGACAGCCGGACAAGCCTGATGCTTGATTCGCGCGAGTCGCTGATCGCGGGCGCGTACATCGTTGCCGCGGTCCTCTTCATCTTCGGGTTGAAGCGCCTCAGCTCGCCAGCATCAGCACGCTCCGGCAACCGGCTTGCCGCGATCGGCATGGTGCTCGCGCTCGGCGCGACTCTTCTCGATCGCCAGATCATCTCCTTCTGGACGATCGCCATCGGCATCCTTATCGGCGCTGGAATTGGAACGTATTTCGCCCGCACTGTGCAGATGACCGCGATGCCCCAGATGGTTGCTCTTTTCAACGGAATGGGCGGCGCGACGGCGGCACTCGTGTCGGTCGCCGAATATCTGAGGATGGATGGAAGAGGCATTCCGACCGGCTCGGGAGAGCGGGCGTCGATCGTGCTCGGCACACTGATCGGCGCGGTGTCGTTTACTGGCAGTCTCATCGCGTACGGCAAGCTTCAGGAAGTTCTGTCGAGCAAGCCGCTTCAGTTTCCGATGCAGCGACTGGTGAACGCGCTGATTCTACTTCTGGTGTTCATTGTCGGCGCCGCAGTGGTCATGAACAAGGGTGGAGCGCCCGCATTGTGGCTCGTCTTCGCGGCGGCGCTCGTGCTCGGTGCGATGTTCGTTCTTCCGATTGGCGGCGGCGACATGCCGGTTGTCATCTCGATTCTGAATTCACTGACAGGCCTCGCCGCCGCGTTGACCGGTTTCGTCCTTCACAATCAGATGCTTGTCGTCGCCGGCGTGCTTGTCGGTGCGTCGGGGACGCTGCTCACGTTGTTGATGAGTACGGCGATGAACCGCTCTGTCGGCAACGTGTTATTCGGCGCGTTCGGCGCGTCAACGGGCGCGGCCGCAGAGGGCGTGTCGAGCGCGGCACTTCCAATTCGCCAGACGACGGCGGAAGACACCGCGATTGCGCTTGCGTATGCACGAAGCGTCGTGATCGTTCCTGGTTACGGCCTCGCGGTTGCCGAAGCGCAGCACACTGTGCGCGAGCTGGCAACGGATCTCGAGAAGAGAGGCGTGAACGTCAGGTACGCGATTCATCCGGTCGCCGGACGGATGCCCGGACACATGAACGTTCTCCTCGCCGAGGCGAACGTGCCGTACGATCAACTGCTCGAGATGGAGCAGGTCAACGGCGAGTTTGCGCAAACCGATGTGGTGCTGGTAGTGGGAGCGAATGACGTGGTGAATCCCGCGGCCCGGGACGACCCGTCGAGCCCGATCTACGGAATGCCTATTCTCGACGTGGACAAGGCGCGCAACATCATCGTGCTGAAGCGCAGCATGGGCCACGGTTTCGCGGGCATCGAGAACGCGCTGTTTCATCATGAGAAAACGAGGATGCTGTTCGGCGACGCAAGGAAGTCACTGACCGAGGTGGGCCAGTTCCTGAAAACTGCCTGAGACTGCGGAGACCGCGGAAACTGCGGAAACTGCGGAAAAAACGATGGTGGAGACAGCGGGAGAAATACGGAGCAAACGGGAGGCCCGAACCGGATTGAAGAATGGCGTGAACACGGTTGACGAACCGTAAGTCGCGAGACCCGTAAATCAAATTCCGAGGCATCCAACCGATGCCTCCCAAATCTCCCGCCTTTCACCCGCCGTTCTGCACCATTGTTGTTGCGCGTTGCCGTCGTGCCGCCCTGTGCCGCGATTCCGTCGTTACGCCCCCAGTCCTCTCCCCTCTTCCACCGGCGCGAACGGCTCCATGTGTACCAGCACACCTGCCACGCGCGGCACCAACCTCCGGATCGAGCTCTTCACGACTCCACTCAACTCGTGGGAATCGTGCAACGACATCCCGGGCTCGGCCTGCACGTGAATGTCGACATAGTAGACCAGACCTGCCTTTCGCGCCGAAAGTTTTTCAACGCCAAGCACGCCTGGCACTCCCGCTGCCGCGCTTCGTACCGGCTCGATTATTTCGCTCCCCGGCATTCTATCCATCAGATCGTAAAGAGCTGGGCGCACCAGCAGAATTCCATTGTAGAAAATGATTGCCGACGCGAAGAGAGCAGCCCAGTCATCTGCCTGCTCCCAGCCCGCGCCGCCCCATAGCGCAATCGAGATTCCAACGAACGCGGCCGCGGAGGTGATTGCGTCGCTCGCGTGGTGCCACGCATCTGCCTTGCCGGCAGTGCTCCCTGTCTCTTCCCCGATCGCCGACGTCCGGCGGAATAACGCAAACTTCACAATCAGCACGGCGACGAGCACGATCAGCGTCCACGGTGCTGGAGTCTTGTGCGGCGTCCGACTCTCGCGCACGGCCTCGAATGCGATGCCGACGGATGCGGCAAGCATCATCATCGCCACAACGGCCGCGGCTACCGACTCGGCTTTGCCATAGCCGAATGGATAGTCCTCATCCGGATCCCGGCTTGCGACGTGAAGCCCGCCCCAGACCACGAGAGACCCGAAGATATCGGCGGTAGACTCCACCGCGTCGGCGAC
The DNA here is from genome assembly GCA_038254845.1 of Gemmatimonadales bacterium. GTDB lineage: Bacteria > Gemmatimonadota > Gemmatimonadetes > Gemmatimonadales > Gemmatimonadaceae > UBA4720. The sequence goes on from JBBSFT010000001.1 coordinate 19,801, forward strand.
AAGTGCGTAAGAGTGACCGACGATCCCGGCGACGAGCTTGAGGATCGCAAGCGCCGCGTTGACAAGCATGCCAAGCTGCGCCGCTCTGATGACACGTGCTTCCGAAGACATTGCGCAAAAAGTACCAGCAATCGTCACCGGCGCGCGACAATACCTTTTTGCATTCGCCGCATGTGACTGGATTCTGCGATCCCGCGCACAGGAATTTTTGCCGCCAGTCGAGACAGCCTCAGCCATCGAATGACCAATCGGTGTCTCATTGTAAGTGACACCGGTTTCGGCATCCCCGACGATAAGCTCGGAGCGGTATCGGAGCCGTTCGTCCAGCTCGACGGGAAATTGACGGGCGGGCATGAGGAAACGGGGCTCGGCCTCTCAATCACCAGGAATCTGGCTCGGGCTCTCGGCGGTGACCGTCCGTGGTTACATCAACGGCGCACGGATCGACATTTGAGCTCAAGCTGCGGAAGAGCCCGCCGGGTTCGCTTTCGTAAACGCCGCCCGGCCCGGTTGCGGCTACCGGTACGCAGTTCGTAATATGGAACGACGGCGAGCCGCTTGAGGCGCCTCGCAGATTTTCTCCGGACATCCGCGACAACCCCACCCAGGCCACAGGCGTGTCCAAGATTCCCACCAACCGGCCCGACGAAATGCTCGGCGAGCATTATCGAATCGAACGCGAGCTCGGGCACGGCGGGATGGCCACCGTCTATCTCTGCACGGACGTGCGGACCGGCGCGAGAGTGGCCGTCAAGATTCTGCGGCCGGAGCTGGGCAGCGTCGTCACGAAAGAAAGGTTTTCCCGCGAAATAACCTTCACCTCGGAGCTGGATCACCCGCGCATCCCGCGAGTAATCGACAGCGGAACCGCAGGCCTCCTTCCGTTTTACGCCATGACTTTCGTGGAAGGGGAATCGCTTCGCGAGAGGCTGATGAAGGAGCCGCGCCTGCCGATTGAGGAAGCGCGCAGGATCGCGGCCGCAATCGCCGGGCCGATGGGCTACGCTCACGAGCGTAACATCGTCCATCGCGACATCAAGCCCGAGAATATTCTTCTCTCGGGTGACAAGGTGTACGTCCTCGATTTCGGGGTCGCCCGGGCCATCGCCGGCGCCGCCGGCGATCGGTTGACCGGTACCGGAATCACCCTCGGCACGCCGGCGTACATGAGTCCCGAACAGGTGACCGCCGAGCGCGATCTCGACGTGCGAAGCGACATCTACTCGCTTGGCTGCGTGGTATACGAGATGCTCGCCGGAACTCCACCATTTTCAGCCAGCTCGCCGCAGCTCCTCATGTCGGCTCGCTTTTCACGCATGCCTCGCGCCCTTGGTCCACTACGCGGCGACGTGCCTGAGGAGATGGAAAAAGCCATTGCAAAAGCAATGGCCAGGGCGCCCGAAGACAGATGGCAAAGCGTTGACGCGTTTGTTGACGCACTGCTTCCTCCTGCGGTCGTTTCCGAAAGCGGCGGTGACCCGAACATGCCGCGCAACGAGCTTCTGGAAAAGCTGAAGAAAAGCTTCGCCGATCTTTACGTCGTCGAATCCGAATTGAAAGGCGGCGGAATGAGCCGCCTGTTTCTCGCTACCGACGTTGCACTTAAACGCAAGGTGGTCATCAAGATCCTTCCACCGGATCTGATCAGCCCGATGATGCTTGCGCGTTTTCGGCGAGAGAGTGAAGTGACGGCAGGGCTACAGCATCCGCACATACTGCCAGTGATCTCGGCCGGTGTCAAAGACGAGCTGGTTCACTACGTCATGCCGTTCATCGATGGTGAATCCCTGAGGGCGCTGCTCGAGCGCACCCCTGAAGTGCCAATCAGTTATGCGCTTCGCCTCTTCCGCGAGATGACGGATGCCCTGGCCTATGCGCACAAGGCCGGCGTAATCCATCGTGACATCAAGCCCGAGAACGTCCTGATTCAGGACGGACACGCGGTACTGGCCGACTTCGGCATCGCGGCAGCCTTGAGCGGTGATGGTACCGGGAACGGCGGAGCGAGGCTCACCGGCACCGGCATGTCGCTTGGCACCGTCGGATACATGGCTCCCGAGCAGGCCCTTGGCGAAAAAACCGTCGATGCGCGCGCCGATATCTACGCGATGGGCGTGGTCGGATTCGAGCTGTTCGCAGGCAAGCCGCCTTTTACCGGCGAAACTGATCAGGCAATTCTGATCGGGCATCTGACGAAAGAAGCGCCCGATCTCTGCGAAGTCCGTCGCGATACCCCCGACGCGGTTGCCGATTCGATCAAGCGTGCGATGCAGAAGGATCCCGCCCTGAGGTTTCAGAACGCAGGCGAGTTCCGTGATGCAATCGACGCCGCGTATAACACGACTGGATCGTTTGCGACCCGGTCCACCGATTCGATCCGGGCACTCAGAGTCAGCAGGTTTAAAAAACTGCCGACGAAATGGAGGGTCGCCGTTCCAATCGCCGCGATCGCCGCGATCGCTGCGATCGCCACAGTCGTAGTGAAATTGCGAGGGCCGTCCACAAGCAAGGAAGGCGTGATGATCGTCATCGCTCCGTTCAACGTCCCGACATCATCCCTCGGTTTGTGGCGGGAAGGAATGGTCGATCTTCTTTCGCGTTATCTGGACGGAATCGGTCCGTTGAGAACTGTCTCGCCGACCGCGTCGATCAAGGGCTTTCCGGTCCTCGCCGACAGCGCATCTGTGATTGCATTGGCAAAAAGAACTAACGCGAAGTACGCGGTCTGGGGAAACCTTTCAGCTGGACTTCAGGGTCAGTTCTCACTGAGAACGCATATCCTCGACGTGTCGGCGGAAAAGGTCTTCGATCCCGACCCAGTCACGGATTCCACGGTTGAAAGGGTCGCCGGAAAGGGTGCGACAGCCGTCATCAACTACATCGGCAGGAAGGTCACGCTTGGAGCGGTGAAGCAGGGCTCGCTCGGATATTCGTCGATCGACGCACTTCGCGCTTTTCTCAAGGGGGAGCAGTTCTTCCGCACTACGGCATGGGACTCTGCGGCAGTGTACTACGCATCAGCGGTCGCGGCGGACAGCAACTTCGCCCTCGCGCTCCGCCGCTCGGCGCAGGTCGGCGGCTGGCAACGCAACGGAAGCGATTCAACAGCGCGTGCGCAATGGCTCAAAGCCGGCGCCAAGAATCACGGGCTTGCCTATCGCGACAGTCTTCTCCTGACGTCTGACTCCCTGATGGCGGCGCTGGCGCCGCTGAGAAGCGACTCGATGGACTGGACTAATCTGCGGCGGCTGTTCACGACAGTCGACAATGCCGCGGCCAAATACCCGGACGATCCGGAAGTCTGGTATGAGGTCGGTGAGGCCAGATTCCACCATGGCTACGGCACTCCGGCGGACATCACCGAACGCCAAACGCTTGACGCATTCAAGAAATCAATTGCGCTGGATTCGGCTTTCGCTCCGGCTTACGTGCACGCGATCGAGTTGTCGTTCACCCTCGACAGCACCGCCGCCGGAAAGAAATACGCGAAGGAATATCTGGCCCTTAATCCGACCGCCGCCGAAGCCGAAGGGATCTCAATCGTCGACAAGATCACGGAACCCGGCGCGAACGTAAGTTCGGTCGTCGACACTGCGTCGACCGACGCAATCATGGCAGCTTACTTCACGCTTCGCCGCTGGCCCGACCCGGGCGAAACCGCGCTCAAGCTGCTTCAGTCCTCATCGCGCCGGCCCCGCAGCAGTCCCACGTTCGCCGCCGATTCGTCCCGCGTGTGGAATTTCCTGCCCCTTGCTCTCGCCTATCGGGGCCATCTTGCCCAGGCGTACAAGGTCATGGGCGATCGGCCATCGCGGCTGTTCGTCGAGCTTGCGCTTCTCGGAGGAATACCAGCCGATTCCGCGAACGCGGTGATTGGAACGTGGATCGCAAAGGGATTGCCCCAATCCTTCTATGCACTGCCGTGGCTGGCACAGCGCGGAGATCAGGCACAGCTCAAGCTGCTCATGACCCGGGCGGACTCTGCCGCGCGGGTCGGCACCGAGTTCTCTCGCCGAGGCGCGCGGTATCGGGCGCTGTCGACACGGGCGTACCTGAGCCTTGCGACACACGACACAGACAATGCGGTCAAGCAGTTCGCGGCGCTTCCCGACACGCTCTGCATTGCCTGTTACATGGACCGTCTCCAAGCGGCCAGGCTGCTCTTCGCAAAGGGTAACGCCGATGCGGCGGATAATCTGCTAAACCAGCGGCTCAACAATCTCATCACGCCGACGGAAATTCTCATTGCCATGGAGCGCGGGCGTATCGCGGCAAAGCAAGGCCGGAATGCGGAAGCGATCAAAGCCTTTAGACTGGTGTCCGAGGCATGGGCTCCGGGCGATCCCGCCGTCAAGAGCTACGTCGACGAAGCCAAGCGGGAAATCGCCAAAGCAGGCGGCTAGCCGGGGTCTTCAGCCGCTGCCGAGACCGGGACACAATTGTGGCTGGCGGCGGATAAAATGGACGCTTAGAATTGCACAGACAGATCCTGCAAACAAACGTGCAGGCCCGGACTCGGCAGCCGTGAAGGTCCTACCACATCAAGGGGGTCAATCGTGAAACGCGTACCGCTGGCAGTACTGGCGCTTGTTATGAGCGCCGCAGCATGTCAGGAGTTTGCAACTTCGCCGCAAACAAGCGCAGAGGCTACCGTTAGAGCCACGCTCAGCAACCCGCCACCTCCACCCATCGACACCGGCGCATCAGGTTCGTTCACGCCAACGGCGGTAACCGCTCCCATTAACCCGTCCATCAATGCCGCGCGCTTTGGTGTTGTTGGCGCGAGTTCGGTTTTCTTCACCGTTCCGGTGAGGTACTTTTTCAATCCTCCGGAGAATTCGGGATACCTGCATTTCAGGAACGACCTCAACAGCAACGCGTCCGGTGGATCGATCAAGGATCAGAAAGGCGTGTTGTCGGGAAATGGCCTCTTGACGCTTCAGCTCGCCAACGGCGTTCTGAGTATCGACCTTTCGAGCGTCCAACAGCCACCGAGTTTCCTCGGATGCGGGGTCATAGTTCCCCAGGTCGCCGGCCCGCCTCCGCCGGCTTCGGGCGGGGTCTGCTTTTATCTCTTCTTTAGCAGCGCCACGTTTACGCCAACTGGCGGAAATCCAATCCAGGGCACGGTGAATCTGAGTCCGTCGGCCTTCTTCCGATAAAGTTTGCGACACCTCATGCACTGCGCCACGGTTTAATCTGTCCGCGGGGCCGGAAAGTTGACTTTCCGGCCCTTTTCGTTTCATAACTTGGAGTAGACAGTAATTTTTTCGGAGGAGGCGCGTGAAAGGAAAGCGACTGGCCGCAGGCTGTTTCATCGCTCTCGCTTCTTCTTCACCCGGCGCGGCGGCTCAGGCTTCGGCAACATGCGCGACGGCGGTAACGGTGTCCTCGCTCAAGAACTGTATCGACACTCTTTTCGCGCGCCGCACAAGAGACTCGGCGATCGCCGCCAAAAACCGCGTCACGATCGACTCGCTAGTCGCGGAAAATCGGCAGATGCAAGCGGCCATTCAGGGGCATCTACCGGAGACTGCAAGCTGACAGTGCGACGACGGTCATTAACGGCGATCTCATCCTCAACGGAAGGCTCTGCATCCCCGACGCCTGTATCGGCGACGCCGGTGAACAAATTCAAATCCGCGCTCAGAAGGCGGCAGGCATCCTCTTCCAATCGAACAGAAACGGCGTGTGGCAACAGTCACCGTGCGCGGGAATCTCGAGCCTGTCAATGTCGCCCGACCTGGGGCTGCGACTGACTCAGAACCAGAGATGGTCCACCGCCGGAACGCACCTGAATTTTATCTGCCCCGATCATCCGACAGGCTCAGTCGGCTTCGATTCGCAAGCCGAATGGAGCTTCAACGGGCAAAAACCGGGACGCCCGGAGCTTGGAACGCAGCGGCTTGTCATCCGCACCGACGAAGACGCGAAAACGATCTACTTCGCGACCTGGGCCGAAGGCTGGAAAATGGAGTTCCGCAACTCGGCCGATCACTGAATCATGCTTCGTTCCGTGCTTTTCGGGGCGGACTCCGGTCAGCGCTCCTTGGGAACGATCGTGATCCCACCGCTCGGCTCGACCACGGCGTGCTTGATCTGGTCGAGACTTTCGAGCCCTTGTTTTTCGCGGGCGGCCGAAAGGATGTCACCTTCGTCCACGCGCTCCTTGCTCATGGCGTCGTGCTGCATCTTGCCGTCGGCGACAACAAGCACAGGGCAGCCGTCGAGAATCTTTCCGACCAACGGGAATCGCCTTTTCCAGAGCGAGAGCATTATGTCGAGCCCGACCAGCGTGATCACCAGCAGCGCAGCATTGGTGAACGAGTAGTCGGAAGTGATCATCGCCTGCTGAATTCCCTCGCTGATGATCAGGAGTAGAACGAGGTCGAACGCGGTGAGCTGCGCCAGCGACCGGTTTCCCGCGATGCGAAATACGATCAGCAGGAGGAGATAAATCGCGGCGGCGCGAATTACAGAATCCACGATTGCACCTCGTCAGGGATAAGCGAATTGTGAAAAGCTGTACGACGGCCCGTTCGTCAACCCGAGCTCGCCGCCGATTCTCCACAGCGCCCGATCGTCCATCTCGAAAGTGATTCGCGCCGGCGTCGAGCCGGGCTGGGCGCGAAAGGTGTACACGAGGCGGTTGGCTAACACACGCGTCTTGTCAGGCTCCGGCGTAATGCCGTTGATCTCCATCCTGGAAAGCCACGTTCTGTCTATCCAAAGCTCGACTGTAGAGTCCGGGCGGATTGCGTCCCCTCCGACATAAACCGTGAGCTGCGTGGGTGCGTTCAAGCGGAGGAAGCGGTCGTAGTCGGCGCGGAGGGGAGAGACGTCGGCGCCGAGGCGCCCGTTCGACAACGGACCCTTCCCGAAAACCCCAAAAAGAGCGGCGATGCTGATGAGGACCATTATCGTCCAGCCGACGCGCTGTACCTTCCACGTCCGCCGCTGGAACTCCAAGTCGTCGGCGATGCCCAGTGTGTCCGAATCGTACGTCTTGGCCATTGAGAATCTTTGCCAGTGGGAATGGGATGACAGGTCAGCCGGCCACGGACATTGCACAATTTGTGCAACAAGGCGGCAGAGGATGCAAGATGTCTTTGCTTTTAGCAGCATCGCCGCTCTTCTTCGCGTTCGACCAACCGTCTTACCCAGTCGCGCGGTGGCTCGCCCGCGTACTTGTTTACCGGATGGACTTCTGATCGGCCGTTGGTTGTCAGGAAGGGTCAGTCGATGGCTATGTCGACCACACTCGGGACAGGAGATACCGTTATTCCGCGGAAGACCTCCATCTCCTCCCAAAAGTGAGGACGACTCTGCGGTAATGGCCACCCGCAGGCTCGGCAACAGTGGGCTCGCTCATCAAATCAATAGGAGAAGTCGACAAACGGCTAGCTTGTGCTATACCGTTGCGAATAATGAAGTGACGACGGACGGGGTGGGATTCGAACCCACGGTACGCTATAAACGTACACACACTTTCCAGGCGTGCGCCTTAAACCACTCGGCCACCCGTCCAACATGCGACATCGGAAGCTCACCTCAACAACCAAAAGGGCCCCATAGCTCAGGCCCAATCTTGGAAGACGGACAGGGAGAGATTCGAACTCTCGATACCCTTGCAGGTACGCCGGTTTTCGAGACCGGTGCCTTCAACCACTCGGCCACCTGTCCAACGGAACAGGAAAAGTACCGGGTGATGGGTAGCTGAACAACCGAGAGGCGTCTTTTCGCGCGCTAGCTACGGTCACTCCGAAGTCCGGATTGCTGTTTTGCTGCTAGCGTATGAGCGGTAGCTATAGCGTTAGCTATATGCCGTAAGCTACGCGGTGGTTACCATCGGCCCGCATTCTGGCAGCTGGTTCAACTATTCGCCGCGGCTACCGCCGACCTTCAAAAAACTCGAGCAGCATCAGACCGCATTCCTCCCCCAGCACTCCCCCTTCGATCCCGGGTGAATGGTTGAGCCGAGGATGCCGGAGAATGTCACCAACGGATCCCGCCATCCCCGCCTTTTCATCCCAGGCACCGAAGACGACCCGCTGAAGACGCGCGAGGACGATCGCACCCGCGCACATCGCGCACGGCTCGAGCGTGACGTAAAGAGTGCAGTCGTCAAGCCGCCAGCGGTCCAGCACGGCGCACGCCTCGCGAATCGCAATCAGCTCCGCGTGCGCCGTCGCATCCTGATCGCGCACAGTTCGATTGTTCGCTCCCGAAACGATGGCACCAGACCGAACCACGACGGCACCGACGGGAACCTCGTTCTGCCTCGTGCCATCATGGCCAATTGCAATCGCGTTGCGCATGAACTGTTCATCCATGGCGCGCCGCCGCTCGAGCGCGCCAGGTACGTTCAGCTCGTCAGGCAATCGTCATTACTCAGCGGCCGCACCCGCCTGGCGACCGCCTGGTGTGGCACCTTCATGATCGGCCTCGCTCGTTGGCGGAACACCGTTCGATCCCGGCACGTTCGTGAATGACAGCTCGCCGTCCGAACCAACATCCACGTTAATTCGGTCGCCCTCGAGGAACCGCCCTTCGAGAACGAGCATCGCCAGCGGATTCTGAACGAGCCGCTGAATCGCTCGCTTGAGAGGGCGCGCGCCAAACGCCGGATCGTATCCCTCAGTTGCCAGCAGATGCTTCGCGGCCGGCGTCAGATCGATCGACAATTTCCTGTCAGTCAAAAGCTGGTCGAGCCGTCGCAATTGAAGTCCGATGATATGTTCGATCTGCTCCTGGCCGAGCGGCTTGAAGATGATGATATCGTCAACGCGGTTCAAAAACTCCGGCCGGAAGTGCTGCCGCAACGCGGCCATCACCTGGGTCTCGACCAGTGCCCAGTCATCAGTGCCATGCTCGAGAATGAACGAGCCGCCGATATTCGACGTCATGATGATGACCGTGTTCTTGAAGTCAACGGTGCGACCCTGCGAATCGGTGAGGCGACCGTCGTCGAGAATCTGAAGCAGAATGTTGAACACGTCGGGATGCGCCTTTTCGATCTCATCGAACAGCAGCACGGAGTACGGCCGCCGCCGTACTGCTTCGGTGAGCTGTCCGCCTTCCTCGAACCCGACATACCCTGGCGGCGCGCCAATCAACCGCGCGACAGCATGCTTCTCCATGTACTCCGACATGTCGATACGCACCATCGCGTGCTCATCATCGAAGAGAAATTCGGCGAGCGCTCGCGCCGTCTCTGTCTTGCCGACACCCGTCGGGCCAAGGAAGATGAACGATCCAATCGGCCGATTGGGATCCTGAAGTCCGGCGCGCGAACGGCGTACCGCATTCGATACCGCGCGTACCGCCTCGTGCTGACCAATGACACGCTCAGACAGCAGCGATTCAAGACGGGTCAGGCGCTCGCGCTCGCCCTCGAGCATGCGCGTCACCGGAATTCCCGTCCATCGCGCGACGATCTCGGCGATGTCATCCTCCGTCACTTCCTCCTTGAGAAACTGCCGCCCACCAGCCTGCTTGCTCGCGAGCTGCTGCTCGGTATCGCGCATCTGCTGTTCGAGCTGGGGAATCGTGCCGTAGGTGATCTCTGCCGCGCGGCCGAGGTCGCCAGTGCGCGTGGCCTGCTCGGCCTGGAGGCGTGCTTCTTCCATCTGCTGCTTCAGCCTTCCGACGCTGCCCAGCGTTTCCTTTTCGTTCTGCCACTGCTGCTTCATTCCGTTTGATTTCTCGCGCAGCTCGGCGAGCTCTCGTTCGAGCGCTTCACGTCGCTCGCGCGAGGCCCTGTCCTTTTCCTTCGTCAATGCCTGACGCTCGATCTCGAGCTGCGTGATGCGTCGCTCGACTTCATCGATCTCCTGCGGCATCGAGTCGATCTCGATGCGCAGCCGCGACGCCGCTTCGTCGATCAGGTCGATCGCCTTATCGGGAAGAAACCGGTCGCCGATGTAGCGGTTCGACAATGTTGCCGCCGCGACGACGGCTCCGTCGGTGATGCGAACGCCATGGTGAACTTCGTAGCGTTCCTTCAATCCACGCAGAATTGCGATCGTGCTCTCGACGCTTGGCTCGCCGACATACACGGGCTGAAACCGGCGCTCGAGGGCTGCATCCTTTTCGATGTGCTTGCGGTATTCGTCCAGCGTTGTTGCACCGACAACGCGGAGCTCACCGCGCGCGAGAAGCGGCTTGAGCATGTTGCCGGCGTCCATCGATCCTTCTGCCTTTCCCGCGCCAACGAGCGTGTGCATCTCGTCGATGAAGATCACGAACTTTCCGTCTGCTTCGGTGATCTCCTTGAGAACCGCCTTGAGCCTTTCTTCGAATTCCCCTCGAAATTTGGCCCCCGCAATCAATGCGCCGAGGTCGAGTGACAGGAGGCGCTTGTCGCGAAGGCTCTCGGGTACGTCGCCGTTGGTGATTCTCTGAGCCAGGCCTTCGGCAATCGCGGTTTTGCCGACGCCCGGCTCACCGATCAGAACCGGATTGTTTTTCGTTCGGCGTGAGAGCACCTGAATGACCCGCCGGATCTCTTCGTCACGGCCGATGACCGGATCGAGCTTACCCTTCCTGGCGGCATCGGTGAGGTCCCGCGTGTAGCGTTGGAGCGCCTGGTACTGATTCTCCGGATTCTGATCAGAGACGCGATGGCTGCCGCGAACCTGCTGGAGCGCTTCGAGCAGGTCGGCGTGAGTCGCACCGGCATCATTCAGCAGCCGCCGTGACTCGGTTCCCTTGACGTCCGCAAGCGCGAGCAACATGTGCTCAGTCGACACGAATTCGTCACCAAGATCCCTGGCTTCTTTCTCGGCGCGGTCGAAGACCTGATTGAGCTCTCTCGACACATTCGGTTGAGCGTCGCTTTGCTTCGGATAGCGAGCGGCTTCTTTCTCGCCGGTCGCGCGGAGCGAGGCCACGCTGACACCCAGCTTCTGCAGGACGGGAACAACAATGCCTTCGTCCTGGCCGAGCAGGGCGAGAAGCAGGTGCAGGTCGTAGACGACTGGATTGCCGGCGCGGCGGGCAATTGATACCGCTTCGTTAAGGGCTTCGCCGGATTTTACAGTGAGACGGTCTTGGTTGATCATGACAACTCAGGGTGCAATGTGGGTGCCCTGAAATTCTGCCAGGTTGGCGGGGTGGGTATCGAAACAAGAGCGCGCCTCCGAAGAGGCGCGCTCAAGTGCAGAATTCAGACAGTCATCACAACATTGGTGAGGTTCACTTCGACACCAGCATCTTTTTCACCACCGGTTTTCCATCGACCTCGAGACGGTACAAATAGACGCCCGACGCGACCTCCTGCTGCGTTTTCTCATCGTGGCCATCCCAGTACGCCGTGTACTGGCCACAAGTCAACGTCAACTTGTCGAGCGCTTCTCCCCCAGCAACATTCCCCGATCCGCCTTGCAGCACCGGCACAGCAACAGGCTGGGCAAGCACATTGTATATCTGCAAGCTGACGCGGTACAACCGGCTCGGATCCGTGCATCCCGCACCTCCTCCGACACTGAACGGGATCCTCGTGTCCGGATTAAATGGATTCGGGTAGTTCTGGCCGAGATCCGATCCGGCGCCCTGCGCCCTGCCGGTCTGGGGTGAAATTCCCTGAGCCGGCAGCTTGCCTGGCATGAACGCGCTGAGGGCGAGCACAACGAGTGCTACCCACAGGTGTTTCATTTTTTTTGCTCCACTGCTGACAAAGAAAGTTTTAGGAAGAATACCCCTTGGAAACACTGGTTGTACGGATGTTCGCTTCGGCCAACCTACGGTCAATGTGACAGGGTGTCAAGAACGGGAACCCGCCCTCAGACGCCGTTTTATCGCATCCACCGACCATCCTGCTTTCGTTCCGTGATTCCACGCCGGTCGCAAAACTCAAGAAACGGAATCAGATACTTACGTGAAACCCCAAGAACGCCTCGAAGCTCCCCGGGCGAATAAGCCCTTCCCCGCTCCAGCTTCGACGTCATCAGCTCCACCATGCCGCGAACAGCTCCCGCGGAATAATACCGATCCTCCGAAACCCTCTCGATCAAGCCATCTCGTTCGAGCTTTCGCAACAACGGTACTGTCGAGATTCCAAATGTTTGAGACAGCTCGGCAACGCTTGGCGGCTCAAAGGGGTGTTTGCAAATCCCCTGCAGAATCGCTTCGCTGACCGCCCCCTCTCGCTCGCCAAGTTGGGGCTTCCACCCCGCTGGCCTGACAAGCGAGCCACTGACCTCGAGCCTTCCCGCTTCGACAAGACGACCGAGCGCAATTTCGACAACCGAGGCCGGCGCGCCTACCGAGGATCTTACCCCCTGAAGTGAGACACCGGGATCGAGTGAATGGTTTGCGATCTCAGCGATCACCGCCGCCTCGATCCGACGGCTCACGTCCGATATCGAGTTTTCCGAGACAACCACGGTTCCCGACGTCATCGCTCCGATTAGTGCGAGCTGCCGCACGACTTCACCCGGGGTCAGTCCAGTGCGAATCGGAAGCGCCGACAACTCGACGCCTGCGGCCCCGGCGCGCTCAATGATTGACGCGAGCGTGGATGACGCGGCCGTATGATCGGTCCGGTTCGGCTGCCGCGACCGACGCGCAATTTTTCTCGAGTCTGGATACGGATCAATGACAACGCCGCCGCCGATGGTACGAGCCGGCGACGGAAGTCTCAATACAAACCGGTCACCAGCGCGAGCGAGGATCGGCGCGACGAGATGAATGCGCACTCGATGATCGACTACCTGGCGGGTCGCCGTGCCATCTGGTAGACCGGACAGTCTTCCGGTTGACTCCGACGTGCCGAGATGCACGTGCAATCTCGTGCGAGACGTGAGCCGCAGGTCGGTCGCGTTGACCCGGATCATCGCCTCGATTTCATTTGTCTCTCGCCAACCCGGGTCCGACACGACGACACTTCCCCGTGGAACGTCATCCACCTCCACTCCAACGAGGGCGAGTGCGGTTCGCTCACCCGCCCGCGCTCCATTTGCGGCCTGTCCATGATGCTCGACTCCGCGCACGCGTACCACACGAGAGCCGGGACGTATGATGACGTGCGCATCCCGCTTGATCTCGCCACTCCAGACAGTTCCCGTCACAACCGTGCCGGTTCCCTTCACGGTGAACGCGCGATCGACGGGCATCCGGAACAAGTCGTCAGACTCGCGGCGCATCGGTACTTGCCGCGCGACACCGCCAATCGCTCGCCTGAGATTGTCGATGCCTTCGCCGGTTTTCGCCGAAACGGGCACGACTGAGGCGCTGGCAAGTGGAGTGTCAGCAACAAGTGCTGACACGTCGTCAAGTTGAAGCGCCAGCCATTCGGCATCGACCAGATCGCGCTTGGTCAACGCGATCACGCCGCGCGTAACACCGAGAAGCGACAGAATCTCGAGGTGCTCACGCGTCTGCGGCATCACGCCTTCGTCAGCCGCAATGACCAATAGCGCAATGTCGATTCCACTCGCGCCGGCAAGCATTGTCCGCACAAACGCTTCGTGGCCCGGCACATCGACGATTCCGATGGTGCCGACTTCATCGACCTGGAGCGGTGCGAACCCGAGATCGATCGTGATGCCACGTTTCTTTTCTTCGGGCAGACGATCGGTGTCGACGCCGGTAAGGGCGCGGACCAACGCGGTCTTGCCGTGATCGATGTGGCCCGCGGTGCCAAGGATCAAGCCGCGCTCCAGGCCCCTTGTTCCCACACGCGGTATGCGCGGAGCTCCTTGTCATCCCCGAGATGCTCGTGAAAGAACTCCCGTAGCAACCGCTGGTGCGCGCGCGCCTCCGCGTCATCTGCAACTCGAGCGTCGCCGCCTGATGTCCATTCTCTCATCGCCGACCGAGCGGTCGCTGGAATTGACCTGCTGCCCGGAGCAAGCTGGCCGCATCGACCGCACAGTGCCCCGCCCGCGGAATGCGAGAACACAACGCGAGCTGCTGGATCGAGCTCCGTGTGACAGTTGGCGCAGACGTCGAGTGCGGGCGTAAAGCCGAGTGTCGCGACGATGTGCCACGCACCCGCGAGCGCGGCGTCAACGCTCTCTCCAGCCGGTGCCGACGCAACCTTGTCGAACGCCAGCTCAACCGCATCAAACAACCCCGGTGCCGCGTCGTCACTCGACCAGCGAAGCGTCACCTCGGCAATCATCGACCCAGCGGTGAACCGACCGACGTCGGTCGCCAGCAGCGGCCGTGCACGCGTCACGTCGAACGATGCGAGTGACTGAAGCTCGCGATTTGGCCGCACGTGAATCTCGGCAAGACCCTGCGCAAACAGATCGATCGCGCTGCCGAATCTTTTTCGCGAGCTCCGTGCCCCGCGCGCCAGCACCGACTGGACACCCGCATCGCGCGTCATCATCCTGACGATGCGCGACGTCTCCAGGTAGTCGAATGCGTGAAGAACGATGCCTTCGGTGACGAGCGGGTCCATCGATGCAATCTACAAACCGCCGCTCAGCCTCGCTCCCACCAGGAATGTCCGGCGTGGAGCGGCGAAGTGAAGAACGTCTTCGTATCTCCTGTCGAACATGTTGTCGACTCTAGCGGTGAGAGAGAGCGCACCACTGCCCGAATTGGAGTGAATCAGATCGCGAGAGAGAGCGACATCAGTCTTCACATACGACGAAAGAGTGACGACAGGAGACGGGAATTGCACGAAGTCGATGTCCGGCCGCGTTCCGATGTAGCTCATCATCACCGAAAACGAGCCAGCAGTGGGTTTTGCATAGGTAATCGTGGCATTTCCGGAATGCGTGGGCCGCCGAAGCAGCGCCTGACCGACGGTGAGGTCGCCGTCATAGGAGGATGAGAGTTTCGTCACTCGGGGAGTTGACTGGGTGTAGCTGGCGGTACCGGACCAGTAGTTGACCGGCGTAATGATGAGCCCTGCTTCGTAGCCTCTCGACCGCGCCTCGGACAGGTTCGCGTAGCCGCCGAGAAACGAAGGCGGACCACCGGCAACGTATTGAATCAAATCGCTGAAGCGCTGGTCGAAGTAGTTCGCGGTAAGGTGAACAATTCCATAGACAAGCGTCTGGTCGAGACCCACCTCGAATGCGCGGCTTGTTTCCGGTTTCAAATCGGGACTTCCGATGGTGTACAACGTCGGCCGCAGCTGGTTGAACGCCGGTGCATTGAACGCAGTAGAGATCGACGTGCGAAACTTCAGAGTGCTCGTCACCGGAGTGCTTGCCCCGACGCGATAGGTATTGAACGCATCGAAATCGGAGTTGTCGTCGCGGCGAGCTGCCAGCGCGTACGAAACGCCGTCAGAAGAGGTCGCGGTAAGCTCGGCATATGCCGCGCGGTTGCTCCGCCTTGCCGAGAAGCTCGAGGTTGGCGCGGCGAGGCCTCCGACCGGGCCCGCCGTGTTCACGTCGCGCTCGCGCTCCTCCAGATACTCAGCGCCAACATTCAGTGTGCCTGACGATGGCAGGCCGATGAGAAGACGCGCCTCGCCACTATGCCGGTAATTTCTGGAAAGTAACGCCGAATGCAGCGGTGACTTCGCTCCGAATGGAACGGCGATGTCTTCCGAGAGGTCTGACACTTCATTTGTGCCGAGCAATGCTTTCGCCTTTACGCTCTCGCTCAGGCTCGTCGTGCCATCGAATCCTGCCGTGAGCCGGTGCTGAACGCGATACGAATTCGAATCGACCGGTGCGCCGGTGTAATCGGTCGGATAATGAAACTCGGCCATCGTGTAACGTGCCGAGATCACGCCGTCGGTCCCGGTCTTCGGCGTCAGCCCTGCCGACGCGCTGAGCGTTCCATTGTAATAGCGATTGTTGAACGGCAGGATGCCATCCGTTCGATGATCGGCAGCGCCGACAGAAAACCTGCTGCCTTTGCTCGCACCGTTGATCTCCACCGAGCCATCCGATGTTCGATACGTGCCGCCGCGCGCCTTCGCATTGACCGAGAGTGGTCCACGTCCCTGACGGGTGAAAATCTGAATGATGCCGGAGACTGCATCGGCGCCGTAAACGACACTTGCCGGTCCGCGCACGATCTCGATTCGCTCGATGTTGTCTGTCGTCAGATGGCTGAAGTCGAAGTAGCCACCGGGCGAGTTGACCGCGACTCCGTCAATGAGAACTTTCGTGTAGCGGCTCTCACCGCCGCGAAGAAAGAGGCTCGTGACTGATCCGGCCGATCCGCTCTGGACGACAGAAGCGCCCGGTACGCTGCGAAGTGCATCCGATACTCGCGTGATGCCTCTCGCTCTCAACTCGTCGCCGGTCAGCACAGTGACTGCCTGCGTCAACGCGCTCATCCGCGCAGGTGTCTTTGTCGCCGACACGACTACCGCCGTGAGAGTCGCCGTATCAGGCGCCTGAGTCCGCGCCGGGCGAGCAACGAGAAGCAACGAGAGGCCAGCGGCGATGAGGGAAGACTGATTGAATGGGATCGATGTTTTCATTGAATGGATTTATTGAGATGGCCGGCGAGCAACTGTTGGTCGCCGGAGAGGGATGAGTGACAGGGCGCCGACCGCGGGGTCGCGCGAAATTACGAGGGGCCAGTCGTAAACGCGCTCGAGCAGACTGGCCTGCATTACGTCCGCAGGGCTGCCCGACGCGACGACACGCCCGTGATGAAGCAGCACGATGTTGTCGGCAAACCGCGCCACGAGATTGAGCTGGTGACTGACCAGCAACACTGCCATCCCTCCCGCGGAGAGCGAATGCAGCAGTTCAAACAGTGACATCTCGTGCGCCAGATCGAGGAAGGTCGTTGGCTCGTCGAGTACGAGTGCCCTTGCCTCCTGCGCGAGGGCGCGTGCAATCCGCGCTCGCTGCCACTCACCGCCGGAGAGCGAATCGGTGCGTCGCCATGCGAAATCGGTCACGCCCGCCTTGTCCATCGCGACCGATACGGCGGAATCATCGGCGACCCCTGGTGTCTGCCACAGCCCGAGCCGCGGAAAGCGTCCGAGCCCGACGTACTCAGTGACGGTCATCGGAAATGCGGGCTCTTCACGCTGCGGCGCTACCGCAATCCGCCGCGCCGTCTCCTGCCCGCTGAGCGCTTGGATCGATGTACCGTCAATCTCGATCGTGCCTCGCTCGAGTGGCTGCCGACGGATCAGCGCCCGGATCAAAGTCGACTTGCCGCTACCGTTCGGGCCCGTCACTGCGGTGACATTTCCTTCCGCCGCGTCAAAGGTCACTCCGTCGAGCGCGGGCATTTCTGCTCCCAGATAGCGCACGACGACATCGCTGAACCGAATCATCGCGCGCGCCGCAGTTGCACGAGAAAAAATGGAACGCCGAGCACGGCGGTGATTGCGCCGAGTGGGAGTTCGCCGGGCGGGCGCGCGGTGCGAGCGACAAGATCCGCCGCAATGACGAGCGTCGCTCCGATTACCGCGCTCGCGATCACGAGCGGCCGGCTGCTCCTGATTCCTGCCGCGCGAACCATATGTGGCACAATGAGGCCAACGAATCCAACGAGACCCGCAGCGGCAACGGTTGCTCCGGCAAGAAGTGCTGCGAGCAGGTAAATACGCCGCGTCGCTACTTCCACATTGACGCCGAGCGCAGCAGCGGGCTCCTCGCCGAGCGCAAGGATGTCGATCTCGCGCGCCCAGTAAACCAGAGCAGTTCCGCCGAGCACGACGTAGACAAATAAAGAAGCCACACTCTTCCACGACGTATCAGCGACCGAGCCCATCATCCACCAGAGCGCTCCGCGAATCGTGTTAGCCGGCGCGTTCGCGAGCGCAATCATGATGAGCGCATTGGCGAACGCGCCAATCACGACACCGGCCATGAGGAGAGTTCGCGGATCACCTTTGCCCGTGAGTCCCGATGCGCGCGCCACCAGCAGCGCCAGAACAACCGCTGCGGCAGCGCCCGCGAACGCCGCGATCCCAATTACACCGTCGCCCGTCGCGTGCAATGCGAAAGCAACCACGGCGCCCACGGCTGCGCCTCCCGAAACACCAAGCAGGTACGGCTCCGCCAAGCCATTTCGCAGAGTTCCCTGGAGCGCGCCGCCGCTCATCCCCAGCCCTGCACCGACAAGCGCGCCGAGCGCCACCCGCGGCATGCGGAGATTCCTGATGATCGAGACAACTCCCGCATCGCCCGATCCGCCGATTGCCCCCAACACATCACGTGGTGGAATCGCGACTGCTCCAACGCCGATCGCCGCAACGCTCAGTCCAATCAGCACCGCAATCATCAAGGTCCAGTGCCACGACCTGTGCTCGATCAATTCACGCTTCCGGGATGGATCAGTTTGGCCAGCTCGACAGCGGCTTCTCCAAGACGAACTGACGGCCTGCCGACCAATGACGTGTCGGCCACGAGAATGTGGCGAGCCCTCACCGCTGTTGCCTGTGACCACTTCGGATCGTGACGAATCTTCAGCGCACCTTCAGGCCCGGTAATGATGAACGCGGGATCGCGTTTGAGAACGTCCTCGATCGATACAGTCGGCGATGGCTCGGCGAGATCACTGTAGATGTTGTCGCCGCCAGCGATCTCCACCAGCTCGTTCATGTAGCTGCCGCGCGCGATCGTGATGAGCGGCGAGTCCCAGATGTGCCAGAAGACCCGCGGCCTCGAGAGCTTGCTCGTCGCCAGCCGAACACGATCGAGCGTCCGCTTCACCGAATCAGATACCTGAGCTCCCCGCACGCTGTCGCCGAGCATTTTTCCAAGGAGCCGGGCAGCGTGATGGAAGTCGGCGATGTGATCGATCTTCAGCGAGAGAGTTTTCACGCCCGCAGCACGCAACTCGGCCGCTGCGGCACGGTTGTCGTTGCTCGCGTAAAGAACGACCAGATCCGGATGCGCATTGAGGACGGTCTCGACATTCGGTCGCAGTCCCGATCCCATATCGGGCACCAGTTGCGCCGAGTCGGGATAGAAATCCCAATGTGTTCGGCCAATGAGTCTCGTTCCCGCACCGAGCGCGAAGATGAGATCGGTTGTTGCGGGATTTAGCGAGACAATCCGCTGGGCCGGGGCGCCGATGGTGATAGTGTCGCCGAAATCATCGACCATTGGGGAATGCGGCACCGCATCGCTCCGGCAGGCGGAGAGAAGAAATGTCAGAGAGATGAAGAGATTCGGCGCGGCTCGCAAAAAAAAAGCATCCTCTTCGGGAGAGAATGCCTGCAACGTCGACTTGCCGGGACGACGAGTCGGACGCCACCAGACCCTCCCCCGAGGTTCTGTGAACGTGGCGCGGACGAGAGTCGTCTCCTGGCTCCGGGCCGCGACGCTCACCTTCCCGGCCTTGGCCAGTGGTGCAACGAGCGTGCGTTGTGTGCCCGATACAGTGGCGGGGCCGCGCCGGCATGTTACCGGCTTCCGAGGCTCCGTCCGCGATCGATTGTTCCGAAGCTTATCGACGGTGGAGGGCGCGGGCAAGCGCAACCACCATCGCGCCGCCGATCAGCACAGTGAGCCCGACCATGAATCGCGGATCGATATCGGTATTTTTCGGGATTGTCGGAAGATCGATCAGGACGACGGAATTCGCCGGCACGTCGGGCCCGACAAACCGGCGGAAGTTTCTCTTCTCCATCGCAACCGGTGCGACTTCCTTGAGCTTGGGCGCGGTCACGCTCCCCTTTTCGTCCTCGATGAGTACCTCGAAGATCTGCGTTTCCTTCACGACCGGCACGCTTAGAGGAAAGCTCGAGGCCGGCACCGAATAGGTCATCGCAACCTGCTTCAGTCCGGGGGCAATCGGCGCATAGACATCTGCTCGCCCGTTCTGGAATCTGACGGCCGCAGCCGGGACATCGCCCTGGGTGACCTGAAACGCCGATGCCCGGGGCGCCAAGAGGGCCGACCAGACCGGTTGGGATGCGGTACCTGACGAGACTCGCGTGACGGAGCTGTCATTCGCCAGTTCGTACACCTCGGTAACCGATCGGCTGCCATTCACGTCAACGGCGGAGACGACGACATGGTGCCCGCGAATGTTGATCGGGACAGGTCCCGACGTGGTGTCGAACACGGCGATTTCTGCGTCTTCGCCAACGACGGTCGAGTGAGCGAGTGGCGGCGTGAAGTAGGCGACGCCGCCGTACGATGCCGACACAAAATAAATCGCGCCCGGCTCTCCCGTTCGGCGGAAGTCGAACGCATAATGACCGGAAGCGTCCGCGTGCGACGAATCGAGTGGCGCGGCGTGATCTGTCCCAACGCGGTGCAGCGTCACCCACACGCCTGGCACCGGCAGCATGCGCTCCTTGCCCGGCCTCACCACCTGACCCGCGACGTGTTGAGGTCCTTGAGGTACTTGCGTCGTGTCCTGCTGATCGAGCTCCTGCGCCGCTGCGGTACGGGCGAGAAGAATGACCAGCAGCAGCCTAAATATTGAACTTCCCAAAATCTTCCGGACGCAGATTCTCCAGGTATTGCTTGAGCTCCTCTGGACTCATCTCGGCTGATGGCATCGCGGTGGCCGGAGGAGGAGACGCTTTCCACGGCTCCGCTTCGGCGTCGGCTGATTCTTCTTCCGACGCATCCTCGAACTGCATCATCGTCAGCAGCGAATCCTGCGCGTACATCGGAGCAGAGCAGCGCAGCGCGATGGCAATACTGTCGGACGGCCGCGCGTCGATGTTGATCACCTGGTCGTTGCGGTGAATCTGCATCTCCGCGTAGTAGGTGCGGTTTTCGACCTTCGTGATCTGAATTCGCCGGAGACTTCCACCGAGGCCGGTGATGAGTGTCTTGCACAGATCGTGTGTCAGCGGCCGTTCACGCCGAAGCTTGCTCATCTCGATCACGATCGATTCGGCCTCGGGTTGACCGATCCAGATCGGAAGCAGCCGTTCCCCGCCCTTCTCCCTGAGGATGACGACGTAGGAATTGTTCGATCGGTCGAGGCCCAGCCGCATTACTTCGACTTCGGTGAGCTGCATTTTTTGAATGTAACGTCCGTGTCGGCATCCTTGAAGCCGGAACACCTTTACCGCAGAGGGCGCGGAGAATAGCGGAGAGGCGCGGAGTCATTCGATGGAATGCTGTTGGCGACAAACGGGCCACACCTCGCGGCGTGGCCCTTTTACAGAACGGTACAGATTACGACTTCACAGCCTTCTGAAGCTGCTTCACGCGGTCGGTTCTCTCCCACGTGAAGAACGTTCCGCCGTTCTTGACGGAGCTGTTCTTCTCGGGCTGGCGTCCGAAGTGTCCGTACGCGGCCGTCTTCTGGTAGATCGGCTTTCTGAGCTCGAGGTCGGCCATGATGCCGCGCGGGGTCAGGTCGAAAACCTCGCCAACGGCGCGCATGATTGCGGCCTCGGGAACGGTGTTCGTTCCGAAGGTATCGACCATGACGGACACCGGTCGCGCAACCCCGATGGCGTACGCGAGCTGGACCTCACAGCGTCTCGCGAGCTTCGCCGCGACGATATTCTTGGCGACCCATCGCGCGGCGTAGCATGCGCTCCGATCGACCTTGGATGGATCCTTCCCACTGAATGCACCGCCGCCGTGCCGGCCCATTCCGCCGTAGGTATCAACGATTATCTTGCGGCCGGTGAGACCGGCATCACCCTGCGGACCGCCGACAACAAAGCGGCCGGTTGGGTTGATGTGATACTTGATGTCTTTAGTTCTAAGTTCTTTACCGATAACCGGTTCGATCACGTCGCTGACAATTGCCTGCGCGAGTTTCTTGTTCGTGATCTTATCGTCATGCTGGGTCGAGATAACAACCGTGTCCACCGCTACCGGAACGCCGTCCTCGTACACAACAGTCACCTGGGACTTGCCATCGGGGCGCAGCCAGCCGCTCCCGTTGCGCCGGCAATCAGCGAGCTGCCGCGTGAGCTTATGAGCGAGAACGATTGGCAGCGGCATCAGCTCATCGGTTTCATCCGAGGCGTAGCCGAACATCATTCCCTGATCACCTGCACCGCCGGTGTCAACGCCCTGGCTGATGTCGGGCGACTGGCGACCGATTGTGCTGATCACCGCGCATGTCTTGTAATCGAATCCGTAATTCGCGTCAGTATAGCCGATTCGCTCGATCGTCTTGCGGACGATGTCGGCGACCGGGACATAGGTTTTAGTGGTGATCTCACCGGCAACGCAGGCGAGACCAGTGGTCACGAGAGTTTCGCACGCTACGCGTGCGACCGGATCGTCAGTCAGGATTGCGTCCAGAATGGCGTCCGAGATCTGGTCTGCTACCTTGTCGGGATGCCCCTCGGTAACTGACTCAGAGGTAAAGAGATGTCTGTCGAGCACGATATTCCCTGAGGAGTGGGACTGGGAGAAGCGAACTGCGGGCACGCCGTACGATTCGTGCCGGCATTGGTCTTAAGGTCCGCCGAATCCCTCAAACGTATTCCCGTCAACGGACTCGGGCAACCCGTCACGCAGAAACTCTGCATCACCGAACGCCGATAGCAACCGGCTCCGCAGCTCGCGCTCCGCTTCGCGCGCGCTCCCGGCCGCCAGCGCGGCGTTCGCCGCCTCGGCGGCGATCTCGGCGCTGACGCCTCGCAGGATTCGCTTCACGAGCGGAACAGACCGCGCGGCAACGCTGAGCTGCCGAACGCCAAGTCCGATCAGCGCAAACGCCATGATCGGCTGCGATGCCATCTCGCCACACACGCTCACCTCGAGACCGTTGTCGTGGCCAACCTGCACCGTTCGCTGAATCAACCGCAGCACCGCCGGGTGAAGCGGCGTGAACCGGCTCGCGAGATTTGCGTTGCCGCGATCGACCGCAAGCGTGTACTGCACGAGATCGTTCGTGCCGATGCTGAAGAACGCGACGTCTTTCACGAGGGTATCAGCCGCGACAGCAGCGGCCGGCGTCTCCACCATCACCCCCAACGGCAGATCGTGCCGATACTCGACACCTCTCGCGTCGAGGTCAGCCGCGGCCTCCGCGAGCAGGCGTCGCGCCTGACGCACCTCATCAACGGTGACGACGAGCGGCAGCATGATGCGCACGTCGCCATGCATGGCCGCCCGCAACAACGCCCGCAGCTGCGTCTTGAAAAGTTCTGGCTCGTCAAGACACATCCGGATCGCACGCCAGCCCAGAAACGGATTTGCCTCGGTCGGATGACCGCCAACGGGCAGCTTGTCACCGCCGACGTCGAACGTCCTGATCACAACCGGCATGTCACCGAACGCTGTGACCACTTTCCGGTACGCATTGTACTGCTCATCTTCGTCGGGCATCGACGCGCGACCAACGACGAGAAACTCCGTGCGCATGAGACCGACCCCTTCTGCTCCGGAATGCGCCGCGTTCTCTGCTTCTTCGGGCAGGTCAACATTCGCGCGCAACGTGATCCGCACCCCATCGAGCGTGACCGGTTCAGCGTCGATGAGATTTCCAAGCTCGACGGCGTCGGCGGCCTCGCGGTTCGCGCGATCGGTGTATGCAGCCATCTGGGCTGGCGTCGGACGAGAGATCAAAACTCCGGATGACCCGTCCAGGATGATCTCTTCCCCGCCGACGAGACGGAGGGTGGCATCCCGCAATCCCACCACGGCTGGCAATCCAAGCGACCGCGCAAGAATTGCGACATGCGACGTGCGCGTGCCGGCGTCAGTCGCGATCGCCGAGATTGCGTCGCGGTCGAGCTGAACAGTGAGACTCGGCGTCAGGTCGTGCGTGACGAGAATCGCGTTGCTGCCCTTCGGTAGATCGACCGGGTCGTGATCCGGAAGGCCGAGCAGGATCGAGAGAACGCGGATGTGCACGTCGGTGAGATCGCCGACTCTCTCGCGAATCATTGATTGCGCATGACGCGCGAAGTTCTGCCGCCACTCGATCAACACTAGGTCGAACGCCTTCTCGGCGCCGATATTCTGGTTGATGAGCGCCTCGACACTCGAGATGAGCTCGGCATCGGAGAGAATCGCCACCTGCACTTCGAAAATCGCCGCTTCCTGCGGGCCGGCGTGGCTCTCGGCGCGTTCCCTGACCAGCTGAAGCCGCTGCTTTGCCTTGTCGATTGCGAGATGGAGGCGCGCGATCTCCGATTCGATCGCCTCGTCGGCGACGATGTGGTTCGGAACTTCCGGAACCTCCCACAACAGCAGGTGCACGGTTCCGATAACAATGCCGGGTGATGCCGGCATTCCGATCATCTTGCCATCGACTGCCGCCCGCTCGCCTGTCATCTATTCGCCGAACCCGTCAGCGATAACGCCGCAGATCGCATCGACAGCGGCGTCGGCATCTTCTCCATCGGCGCGAATGTCGATGGATGACCCGTGCTCGGCGGCCAGCATCATGACCCCCATGATGCTTTTCGCATTGACCTCGAGGTCGTCGCGGACGATGACAATGTTGCTCCGAAAGCGCGACGCAGTCTTCACGATCTCGGCGGCAGGCCGAGCGTGAATACCGTGCTTGTTAACGATCTGAGCGCTGCGTTCAGCCATTAGCGGATTACCGAGAAGAGAACGAACAGCACGAGGATCGCCAGCGACATCCGCCAGCCTTCGAGTCTGCCACCAAATCGCGCAAACAACACGCCGCCGAACATGGCAGCGAGAATGATCTCGGCGGCGAGAAACCGTCCGCCACCGATGAGGCGGCTTGCAGCAAGCGGAATAGCGATGCCCGCGGTAAGGGCGGCAGTGCTTCCCACAACCTGCGGTCCGCGTCGAAGCACCGGGTGAGCGAGCGCATCGGCCACGCGCAGCCCTTTGTTGAGACCCACGCGCAGCCCCCATGCGCGCAAAAAAAGGTGGCCGACGTTGTAGGTTGTCAAAAAGATAGCAATCACGAGAAGAGGCCGTGCCCCGTAGCCAAACGCACCGAGTGCGAGGAGGGAGCACAGCGGCAGCCAGCTTGCCCAGACGAGCCTGTCCCCGACGCTACCGAGCGGGCCGCCGAGAGCGGTGCGAAACCGTTCGATCATCGCCGGAGGTACACCATCGAGCTCCGCTCGCGCGAGCGCTCCAACTGCCACGCCGGCAAAATATGGATGTGCGTTGAAATACCTTGCCTGCCTGCCAATCGCCTCGCAGTATTTTCCGCCCGCCCGGCCACCGGGCAGTAACCGCAGAGCCGGCTCCATGCAGAACGCGATTCCATTTCCGAGCAGCGTCTCGTAATTCCACGAGCCCTGCACCGCGAACAGGCGAATGAAGATCCGCATCCACGTGCCGACGGGCAGAGGCGCGGCGGGAACCTTCCGGGTATCGAGGGCCGAGCCAGTCGTCATCGCGCGACGACCAGAATCGCGCCAATCACGAGACCGGCGACGAAGAGAAGCCGGGCGTTCGAGACAGAATGAAAGATCTTCCAGACAGCACCGCTGGCAACAGCGGCGACGACCGCGACCACCGCCGCGCGCGAGTATCGCTCATCTGTCGCCCAGCGTGCGACGAGTGCCGGCACGAGGGGCGTGAAGACGAGCATCGCCACGAACGTGACGGCTCCGCCACGAAACAGGTCTGCCGTCAGTCCGAACAATTGAAGACCGATGACTGCATCAGCGGAACCGCTGTCCAGGCGATCGCGAAGGGCAGCCGCGCGCGATGCGTTGAGGCGGCGAAGCTTGACCATACTCCAGCCGCTGACCATTGCGGTGACGAGAGCGGCAAGAAGGCTGACGGCCAGGGCTCCCGGCCGGTCCTCCCATCTCGCTGCGTAAAGCGCGCCACCAACGACGCTCGCCGATCCCCACTCCGGATATCGCGATGCGCCGAAAGGAAGCATCTCGAGCGCGAGAAGCTCGAGAATCGCGCCCATGACGAGCCCCGCCGGAGCATTGCCGATGAACGCACCGGCCGCCGTCGCCGCAACGATCGGCCGCGAGATCATGGCCTGCGGAAACGTCACGACATCCATGCCAAGCACTGCACCGAGGATCACGATGGGAAGAATATCGAGGAAGATCATGTGGCTGGCTCGTCGCCCTTCAAGCGGCGAAACTCTGCGAGTGCAACCTGCCGTGCATTCGGAACGTCCTGGGCCGTCACGCGCACGCCTCGCCCGGAGATCGCGGCCAGCTCGCCTTCCTCGTCAGGTGTCAGAAAGACGTAGCGCAGCCGAGGCACGCGACCGGCGCGATGATGGATGCCGCCGACATTGACATCGCTGATTTCGGGCACTCCCTCAACAAGGCGGCGCATCGTTGAAATATCCGGCGTGACGAGTACGCCGCGGCGCTTGTCGCCGGTATACGCCGCGTGATCGCGAACCGCCGTTGGCACATCCGCGAAGATGATCTCCATTTCCGGCGGCACACCCATTCGATACAGGTCCTGTTCCCAATCACATGTTGCGACATCGTCATCGACGAGAACGATGAAACCAATGTTGAGGGGTTGTCCCCACCCAACGACAACCTGCCCGTGAATGAGCCGATCGTCGATTCGATAGAGCGCGACCGACATTCAGCGGTTTTCCGATGGCGCGGACGCTGGCGGCTCGTCGTCCCCGGTGACAACAAGAGTTGCGCGTCCCTTGTCTGCGGCGTGGCGCGCCGCGTCACCGACCGGAGCGTCGGGCTGAAAAACAAATTCGAGAAGCGTGCTGAGGTTGGTGCCGGTGATGAGGATGAGACTCGAATCGGTGCGCATCAGGCGGCGGACGGCGATCGTTGCGCTTCCTCCCGGCAAATCGGTAAAAAACACCCTGATGCCGTGCTCGTCAGCGAGCTGTCGCAGTTTCGCTTCGATGTCGCTGCCGGCGAGGCCGTAGTTCGATAGGGGGATGAAGACAGCGCCACACCCGCTGATACAATCGACGGCGTTGACCAGACCTTGGGGCAGCTCGCCATGTCCAGCGACGATGGCTCGCGGCCGGGCCACGGCATCGATGTCGGCGGTGCTACTCGTCATCTTCCTGGAGGTACTCCCTGACGTTGCCGGCGGCGGCCTGCTTCATCCGACCGATGAGCCTCTCGTTGAAAACCTGCGCCGAGTTGATGCCCGAGTACCGCAGCAAATGGTTGAGCGCGATCACTTCCGCAATCACGGTGATGTTTTTCCCCGGGTTCAAGGGAACCGTGATCAGCGGAATCTGCACCTGGAGAATGGTCGTGTATTGAGTATCAAGTCCGGTTCGCTCGACGACGGCATTCTGATCCCACTCCTCCAGTCGTACCACGACTTCGATTCGCTTCTGCTGGCGCACGGCACGGACTCCGAAGATGTGCGGCACGTCGATGAGGCCGACGCCGCGGATCTCCATGTGGTGTCGCTGAAGCTCATGGCCGCGACCGATGAGCACATCGTTTCCGCGGCGAGTCGCGATGACGAGATCGTCCGCCACAAGCCGGTGGCCGCGCTCGACAAGATCGAGCACGCACTCGGACTTGCCGATACCACTCTGGCCGGTGAAAAACAGTCCGACCCCAAAGACGTCGGCAAGCGAGCCGTGGAGAGTCGTCGTCTCGGCGAACTCCGACTCAAGCACGGGCTTGATCCGGCGGTAGAACTCAGCCGTCTTGAGCTCGGTGAGAAGCAGCGGAATCCCCGCTGTCGCGGCCGCTTCCTTCAACTCGGGAGGCGCCGCCTGGTTTTTCGTGATGATAACGGCGGGAATCGGAAAGCCAAAAAACGTCGCAGCGATTTCCTGTCGCTTTGCGGAAGTCAGCGACATGAGGTAGGTGACCTCGGTCTCCCCAAGCACTTGAATTCGCTCAGCGACGAACCGGTCCACATACCCGGCGAGGGCGAGCCCGGGACTCGAGATATCGGCGTTCGGAATGATTCGATCGAGCCCGATGCCGTCGTTGAGATCCTTGAGATTGAGCGACTCGCCCGATCGTTCGAGAAATTGGCGAACGCTGAGCGCTCGGCTCACGCCTCGGCCGCCAGCCTCGTCGCGCGAGGATGCTTTGCGGTCTTCGCCGAGACCCGGTGAGTGCGAACCTGAGCGCCCAGGCGGGCCAGCGCAGCGGTAAGCGCGAGGCCATAGAATCGGGATTCACCGCGTGCCACGAAGTCCCGCTTTGGCGGCGCGTGCAGAACGATCTCGACTCGCTTCATGGGACCATCTTGCTCAAACCGGATGATTGCGTCAACAACACGCCCGATGCGCCGACCGAATCGCCGGACGCCTGCCTCGGCGCGCCTCCGCATCGACTCGGAGATCGTCGCGTGATGCGAGTGAAAAATTATATCCACCGTCAATGCCTCACTGCACCACTTCTTCGAGGTGCGAAAGTGTTTCTGCCGCCGACCGCTCCCACGTGAAACGTTCGGCAAAACGCCTGCCTGCGGAACCCATCTTCTCCACAGCGCTGCGCGATACAGCGATTCGCCTCATCGCTGCCGCGAGCGCCACTGTGTCAGCATGAGGAACGAGAAATCCGGTTTCCCGATCGACCAGAGATTCGCGAAGTCCGGGCGAATCGCTCGCAATCGCCGGCGTTCCGCATGCCTGTGCCTCGAGGTTTGTCAGTCCCCATCCCTCCTTGGGCGACGCGAACACCGTCGCCCACGAGCGGCGAAGCAAATCGCGTTTTTCCTCGGGCGAGATGTAGCCAGGAAAGTGGACTCGTGACGAGAGACCGAGCGACTCGGTCAACTTCTCGAGCTCGCCACGGAAATCGCCCGCTCCCGCGATCTCGAGACGCGCCTCGGCCGCGCCGATCTGCGCGAACGCCTGGATGATCAGGTTCACACCCTTGTAGCGCTTGAGACGACCGACATACGTAAAGAGCGGGTACGGCGACCGGGTGTCAGCTTCGGGAGTGAAGAATGCGGTGTCCATGCCGTTGTAGATAACGCGAATGTTCTTTCGCGCGATACCACGCTCCGCGAGATCTTGCGCCGTGCTCTCGCTCACCGCCTGGAACGGGACGTCGCGATAAACGGCACCAATGCCCCGTTCCGCCACCC
Source organism: Gemmatimonadales bacterium (assembly GCA_038254845.1). Lineage (GTDB taxonomy): Bacteria > Gemmatimonadota > Gemmatimonadetes > Gemmatimonadales > Gemmatimonadaceae > UBA4720. The sequence continues at coordinate 48,588 of JBBSFT010000001.1, forward strand.
ACACGGCAGCGGCCATTGGCGGGGCAGCTTCACGAAAGATGGTGGATCCGAATAGATGATGGACCAGCCCCACCACTTTCTTGCGTCCCCATCGCGGCGTGTAGAGCGGGATTTTATTCAGGTCCTCGACAATCACATCGTACGGCTGTGTCGAGAGCCGGTCGCGATAGTAGCGCCGGGCATGAAACGGAAACGTGTAGCGGGTACCGGTGCGATGAATGTCCATTCCATCGAGAAACGCGCGCTGCGGAGCGCCATTCCAGCCGCTCGCGAGGACGTCAACACGATTCCCCCGCGCAGCGAGTCTTCCGAAAATTTCGTGCAGATGAACTTCTGCACCGCCGCCGAACGGATTCTCCCTGTCGTTCCAGTTGACAACGAGAATCTTCACTAAAGAATGCCGGCGCGCCGGGCGTAGGCGTCGAGCACTCCATTCACGAAACGCGCGCTCGCCGCCGATCCAAACCGCTCAGCCAGACGGACTGCTTCCTGGATGACGACACGCGGTGGCGCCTCGCCCCGCTTGAGCTCGGCCGCGCCCAGTCGCAACACGGAGCGTTCGATCGCGCCGATTCGCTCGAGCCGCCAGTTGTCTGTCACTTCCATCAGCGCCGCGTCGAGCTCGGTGTGGGATGCAGCGATCGTCCGGACGATCCCGCCGGCGAATTTTCTCTCTTCGGGACTCACTGCCAGGTCGTCCCACACGCGACCGGCAACGCGCGTCAGATCCTGGCCCGACCTCATGTCCCACGCATACAACGCCTGAAGAGCGCGGGCTCGCCCGCGAGTCTCAACTCTCATCCGGCACGTCGAGCTGACTCATGAGGTCGGCCATTTCGAGTGCGGCGAGCGCCGCATCCCATCCCTTGTTGCCGTACTCGCCGCCACACCGCGCGAGGGCCTGTTCCATCGTGTCGCACGTGAGCAGACCAAAGCCGAGCGGGATCTCGGAGTCGCGAGATGCGTCGGCGAGTCCGCGTGATGCTTCCCCGGCGACGAAATCGAAATGAGGCGTGTCGCCGCGGATGACCGCGCCAAGCGCAACGACTGCCTCGTAGCGATCGGTGCTCATGGCATGCCGCGCCGCGAGCGGAAGCTCCCATGCTCCGGGCACCCATACAATGTCGATGTCGTCAAACGCAACACCGTTCCGCACGAGCGCGTCGAGAGCGCCGTCAACCAGGGCCCGCGTCACCGATTCGTTGAACCTGCTGGCCACGACTGCAACGCGGCGCCCCGATCCAGCGGGACTGCCTGTGATCTCAGCCATTCAGGAAGCCAGAAGGTGACCCAGCTTCTCGCGCTTCGTGTCGAGATAGTCGGCGTTCTCTTCGGTTTGCGGCGGCACAATCGAAACTCGGTCTTCCACCGTCAGTCCGTAGCCCTCCAGTCCGACGAGCTTCCTCGGGTTATTCGTCAGCGGCCGAATCTTTTTCAAGCCGAGGTCGAGAAGAATCTGCGCGCCGATACCGTAGTTCCGCAGGTCGGGCTTGAACCCGAGCTGCTCGTTGGCTTCGACGGTGTCGGAACCGGTGTCCTGTAGCTGGTAAGCTTTCAGTTTATTGAGAAGACCGATTCCGCGCCCTTCCTGATCCAGGTAGACGATGACACCGCGGCCTTCCGCCGAGATTTTCTGCATCGCCGTGTGAAGCTGCCACCCGCAGTCGCACCGAAGCGAGTGAAACACATCACCAGTGAGGCACCTTGAGTGCATGCGGACGAGAACGCTCTCGTCGCCGGACACATCACCGAAGACAAGAGCGACATGTTCATGGTCGTCAACGTCGTTGCGATAACCGATCACTTTCCACACGCCGAAATCGGTTGGCAGGCGCGCTTCGGCAACGCGGTGAACGAGTCGTTCGGACTGAAGGCGATACGCGACGAGCTGCGCCACTGTGATAAACGTCAGGCGATGTTCGGCTGCGAATTTCTCGAGCTGGGGGCGCTTGGCAGTTGTTCCGTCCTCATTGAGCACTTCACACACGACACCCGCGGGATAGAGTCCAGCAAGACGCGCGAGATCGATTGCCGCTTCGGTGTGACCGACGCGTTGGAGGACGCCGCCGTCGCGCGCGCGCAGCGGTGGAATGTGACCCGGTCGCCGAAGATCGGCCGGCACGGTGGCCGGATCGACGGCGACCTGAATCGTGCGCGCGCGGTCCTGGGCGCTGATGCCTGTCGTCACACCGAATCGCGCGGCCGCATCGATACTGACGGTGAATGCGGTGCGCTGCTCTTCGGTGTTGTGCTCGGACTGCTGAGGAAGCCGGAGCTGGTCGGCACGTTCGCCGGTGAGCGCGAGGCAGATCCAGCCGCCCGCCTTGCGGATCATGAAATTCACGAGCTCGGGCGTGACGAGCGACGCGGCGCAGATGAGGTCGCCCTCGTTCTCCCGGTCCTCGTCATCGGCGACGAGAATCAGCTTGCCGCCCTTGATGTCGGCGATTGCCTGCTCGACGGTTCCGAATTGCATCTGCCTACTCCTACCCGCGGTTGTGCGGGCCAAGGTTCATGTACGGAGCGAGGATCCGCTGCACGTACTTGCCAATGACGTCAGTCTCGACATGCACGTGGTCTCCGGCCGCGAGTGTTCCGAGGCTCGTGTGACGCAGCGTGTACTCGATGATCGATATCTGTAACATATCACCATCGAGAGCATTGACGGTCAGGCTCACGCCGTCGATGGTGACGGACCCGTGAAGAACAAGTGTATCGGAAAGTCTGGGTGGCAGTGCGATGTCGATCAGGAGCGCGTCTTCCCGGCGGGCAACGGCGGTCACCCTCCCGACCCCATCGACATGTCCCTGCACGATATGGCCGCCGAATCGCGAGTCGGCGCGCATCGCCCGTTCGAGATTCACGTGACGCCCCGTGGACCACTCGCCCATACTTGTTCTACCGATAGTCGTGACAACAGCGGCTACCGTGAACCACCCTTCGCCGATCGTCCGGATGGTAAGACACACGCCGTTAACCGAGACGCTCTCGCCGATCTCGAGATCATCGTACAATGCGGATATCGTCAGCTCGACACCGGCTTCTGTCGTGTTGACTGCGATGATTGTTCCGGTCGCATCGACGAGACCGGTGAACATCAGCGCTGCACCGCGTACTTGCTGTACACGTCGTCTTCGAGCCTCGCCGTGTCGATCAACCGAAATCTGGGCGCATCGCTCATCGGTTGGCCGGCGACCCCGGAAAATGCGTTGAGGGATCCGTTGCCGAGTATGACCGGCGCCTGGAGGATAACGAGGCGATCGACGTAGCCGTTACCGAGGAATGAGGCCGCGAGTCCGGCGCCCCCCTCGAGCATCAGCGAGTTGATTCCCCGGAGCTTGAGCTTTCGGAGGGCATCACCGAGATCGTGAGCGGGCAGCGACTGAACGCCCGCGCGAGCCAGATCCGCCGGTAAGGTTACGGTCTCACCGGTGACGATCAGCGTCGGCATTTCACGAGCGGTCGTGACAAGCCTGCTTTGCGCGGAAAGACGCGCTGACCTGTCGAACACAACTCGTGTTGGCGCGATGCGCGGCGGCGGATCAACCCGGGCGGTGAGAAGCGGGTCGTCCGCGGCCGCCGTCGCCGCGCCAACGGCAATTGCATCGTGTGCCGAGCGCATGCGATGCACGAGGTTGTTCGAAAGGTTGCCGGTGAGCAGTGCGCGGCTGCGGTCAGCGGGAGCGATCGCACTGTCGAGTGAAACGGCGAGCTTGAGTGTTACCCACGGCCGGTCAGACACGAACGAATTGAGGAATGCCGCATTCAATTCGCTCGCTTCCGTGTCGCCGGGGCCAATGACAATGTCGATCCCTGCACTCCGGAGCCCGGCGGCGCCGCCCGCGGCAACGGGGTTAGGGTCGGTCACGGCGATGACGACGCGCGCAAGTCCCGCAGCAATGATTGCGTCCGTGCACGGCGGTGTATTGCCGCGGTGGTTGCATGGCTCGAGGTTGACGTACATCGTTGCACCCCGGGTTCGCTCGCCGGCGGCCTCGATCGCGGCGACTTCGGCGTGACGCTCTCCAAATCGAGCGTGATATCCTTCGCCGACAAGCTGGTCCCCATTCCAGATCGCGGCACCAACGAGAGGATTCGGCGCAACCTGGCCGGTGCCGACGCGAGCAAGGGCGATCGCGTGCAGCATGCGACCTTCGTCAAGCGTGGGATCTCCTGCCGCTGCCTCAGGCGACAATGACGCTTCCGGTGCCGGCCCGGACTTCGCCCATCTCCCACGCGACGACGCCCGCACCGCGCGCCCGGCCAATGATGGCGTCGGCATCGGCCTTCGCGGCAATCACGACCATGCCGACGCCCATGTTGAACACGCGATACATCTCATCGCGGGCGACATTGCCGGCATCCTCGAGGGAAGCAAACAGCGGCGGAATTTCCCACGATCCGGCGTCGATCACAGCATCGAGCGTGTCCGGAAGGCTTCGATCGACATTGCCGGGGAGTCCGCCGCCGGTGATGTGCGCCATGGCGTGAATCTGCGACAGCGACGGCGTCACCGCTTTCAGATACGACCGGTGCACGGACAGCAGCGCATCCGCGACGCTCACGTCGAGCCCCGTAAATACATCGTCGTATCCCAGCTTCATCCGTTCGGTGACGATCTTCCTCGCAAGAGAATATCCGTTCGTGTGAAGGCCCGAGCTCTCCAGGCCGATGAGAACATCACCGTCGCGTACACGCGACGAGCCCGGAATTGAATCTTCTTCGACCACGCCGACGATAAAACCGGCCAGATCGTAGTCAGGCGGTGAATAAACACCGGGCATCTCCGCCGTTTCGCCGCCAACGAGCGCACAATCGTTTTCACGACAACCCGCAGCGACTCCGGTGACGACAGCTTCCACCACGGCCGGGTCGAGCGAACCGAATGCGATGTAATCGAGGAAGAACAGCGGCGTCGCGCCCTGTACGAGAATGTCATTCACGCAGTGATTGACGAGGTCGTGACCGACTGTGTCGTTGCGGCCCGTTTCAATCGCGACTTTCACTTTCGTTCCGACACCATCGGCGCTCGAGACAAGAACAGGGGATCGCATTCCTCCCGGAACGCGAAACATTCCGCCAAAACCACCGAATTTTCCCATCGATCCCGCTGTCGCGGTTGACACCACAAGCGCCGTAATTCGCGACTTCGCGTCGGTTGACGCGAGCAGGTCAACGCCCGCACTGCGATAGTGCAAGGCGTCTTGTCTCAAGCGGGCATCTCCTCCTCGAACGCGACGAGCTGACGCAATTCGCGAATGCGGGCATCAATCTCCGGCCGGGTCAGCGTCATCAGGCGCTCGGTCGAGAATTTCTCGACCGCGAACGAGCCCATGGCGGATCCGTACATGACCGCACGTCGCATGTTCGCTTCGCTGAGGTCGCCGGTTCGCGCCAGATATCCGATGAATCCGCCCGCAAACGAATCGCCCGCACCAGTCGGATCGAACACGTTCTCGAGTGGGAACGCCGGCGCAAAGAAAATGCTGTCGCCGGTGAACATGAACGCACCGTGCTCGCCTTTCTTGATGATGACTGTCTTCGGGCCATTGTCCATGATCCACTTTGCTGCTTGAACGAGATTCACCTTCTCGGTGAGCTGGCGGGCTTCACCGTCGTTCAGCGTGACGAGGTCGACGTGCTCGAGCAACGCAATCAGATCGGGACGCCGGCTCTGGATCCAGAAGTTCATCGTATCGCATGCGACGAGCTTCGGTCTTTCAACCTGTTGAAGCACGTCGAGCTGAAGTCGCGGATCGATATTGCCGAGAAAAACGAACGGTGCGGTTCTGAATTGGTCGGGAATCTTGGGGCTGAACCGCGAGAACACTCCAAGCTGCGTCTCGAGCGTCTCTGCGGCGTTGAGATCGTGTCGATAGCGTCCGCGCCACCGAAATGACGGTCCCTCAGCGTGCTCGAGGCCGGCCAGGTCGACTCCCCGCTCTTCCAGCGGCTTGAGCTTTTCGACGGGATAGTCGCTCCCGACAACGCCGACGAGCTGAACGGGCGTGAGCAGACTCGCTGCCGCCGAAAAGAAAGTGGCCGAGCCGCCGAGCACGTCATCGGCTTTGCCAAACGGGGTTTCGACGGAATCGAGTGCGACGGAGCCGACGACAAGTACGGTCATTGATCTGGGATTGGTTGGAATTGCGAGTGGCGCACGAGTCTACATGCGCTCGGGAGTCGTGATGCCGAGAATACGAAGACCGTTGCGAATGACAATCTGCGACGCGCGAGCGAGAGCAAGGCGCGCCTGCATCACGTCGTTCGATTCGCCGAGGACGTGATGCTTGTGATACCACAGATGAGCGAGACGCGCGATCTCGGTAAGATACGTGGCGACCCGATGCGGCTCGAGAGATTCTGCCGCTCCCGCGATTGTCTGCGGAAAATCGGCGAGCGCCTTGATCAGCTCCTGCTCCTCCGGCTCGCGCAAGGCCGACAGATCGACGCCATCGGCGGAGAACGACTCTCTGTCGATCTCGCCAACCCGGAAGATTCCGCACATGCGCGCATGAGCCATCTGGACGTAATAAACCGGATTCTCTTCAGACTGCTTGAGCGCGACATCGATATCGAACACGAGCTGTGAATCGCTCTTTCGCATGAGAAAGAAGAAGCGTACCGCATCCCTGCCGACTTCGTTGATGAGGTCGCGAACAGTGACGTAGCTTCCGGCACGCTTGGAGATCTTTACTTCTTCCCCACTCTTCATCACCGTCACCATCTGGTGCAGTACATACTCGGGGTACTGATTCGCGACGCCGACATCGAGCGCCTGGAGGCCGGCGCGCACGCGAGTGACGGTGCTGTGATGATCCGCGCCCTGCACGTCGATCGCACGGTGAAACCCGCGCTTCCATTTCGTGAGATGGTAGGCGACATCGGGGAGAAAGTACGTGTACGTCCCGTCACGCTTGCGCATCACGCGATCCTTGTCGTCGCCGAACTGACTCGTCTTGAGCCAGAGCGCGCCATCGGATTCGTACGTCATGTCCTTCGCCGTCAGCATCTCGACGACTTCATCGACCTTGCCGTCCGAGTAGAGCGACGACTCGAGATAGTAGGTGTCGAACTTCACACCGAACGCCTGAAGGTCGAGATCCTGCTCGCCGCGAAGCGCCGCGACCGCGAATTCCTTCACCGCCTCCTGACCGTCCCCCTTCCCGGCTTCCGAAAAGCGCTCCGCGATCTCCCGGATGTACTCGCCGTGATAGCCGCCTTCCGGGATTTCTGCCTCAGCGCCGCTCGCAATGGAGTCGATGCGTGCTCTTACACTCGCCGCGAGATTCTCGATCTGCACCCCGGCGTCGTTGTAGTAGAACTCGCGCGACACTTTCCAACCGGTCCATTCGAGCAAGGTCGAGATCGCGTCGCCAAGCGCGGCCTGACGGCCGTGACCCACGTGTAGAGGCCCGGTTGGATTCGCTGACACGAATTCGACGTTCACTGCTTCGCCGTGGCCGACATCCGAGCGTCCATAGTCTTCATCCGCGGCGATGACATCTCGCACACTCTCCGCGATCAATGTCGGATCGAGGCGAAAATTCATGAATCCCGGGCCGGCAATGTCCACGCTCTCAACGCCGGCGTCAGCGAGCTTCATCGCGTCGCGAAGCAGCGCCGCAATTTCCGCCGGCTTCTTTTTCAGCGGGCGCGCGAGCGTCATCGCAAGATTGGTCGACCAGTCGCCAAACGCCGGATCGGCAGGCCGCGTGATGATGGGCTCGATCGGATCGGGAGCGCCAAGCTCACGCGCAGCGGCGACGAGCTCCGCTCGGATGCGCTCAGCTGTGGCTGTCACTCCGTTCCTGACTTCGTTGTCGGTGCCGCAACCGGAGCTGGCCGAGACTCCGCCTTCGAGCTCGCTGCTGCTGGGGTCGCGTCAGAGGATTTCTTTGTCGACGGTTCGCTCGACGCAGGTGTGGATTCAGTTGATGACGGCTCCGGTTTCTGAGCGGGACTCTCTGGACCGCTGGAACTCTCGGACTTGTCGGACTTTTCCGTTTTTGCCGACGCCGCCGAAGCAGCGCTTGACGCTGCATCCCGTTCGGCCTTCTTGCCATCCTTGCCGTAATCGGTGATGTAGAAGCCGGATCCCTTGAACACGAGGCCGGCAGCGGACATCCGACGCTCTCCGACTTCACCACAGACGGGACATTTCTCCTGGGTCGCGGCTGATCCGATGGAGCGATAGAATTTTTCGAAATCATGCCCTTCAGGGCAGCGAAACTCGTACAGCGGCATGCGGTTGTTGCGGGGCGGGGTTGCTCAAAGAACAGAGCCTTCAAGTTACGCCGGCCAGAGAGGTGGCTCAACCCATTGTCGCTGATTGCGATAACGCCGCGGATCACTGACTGCCTGAACGGGGCTCAAGCCGAGAACAATTATTTGCAAAACGGGAACTGCAACGACTCGGAAAAACGATCAGGCGGATCAGACGGATCAGGCAAATCAGGGAAAAAATTGGTTGAGTCTTATCAACGCAGGGAGGTGGCGTTCTCGCTCAACCGGCGGGATCGTACTTGCCCCACTTGTCGCCCAACGCAGCGGCGATCTCACCGACAGTGCAGCGGGCGCGGACGGCGTCGATGATGAGCGGCATCATGGGCGGCGCGCTCGCGTCATCCAGCATCGCCGATGCAGTCGTGCCGATAGTCTCCAACGATCGCGCCACGAGCACGGCGTCGCGCGCGGACTTCACCGCGGCAAGCGAGGCGCGTTGATCGCTTTCGAGCCGGGAGAAATCCGGCGCGGGAATTGGCGGCGGCGGAGCGCCATCCGTAAACCTGTTTACACCCACCACGACTGTCGATCCGCTCTCCACGCGAAGCTGATGTTCGTATGCGCTGCGCGCGATTTCCTCCTGAAAGAACCCGGCGGAGATAGCGGCTTCAGAGCCACCAAGCTCATCTGCCTTCTCGATCAGCTCCATCGCTCTCGATTCGAGCTCATTCGTGAGATGCTCGACGTAGTAGCTGCCGGCGAGCGGATCGACGGTGTTCGCAATACCTGACTCGAACCCGATGATCTGTTGAGTTCTGAGCGCGAGGGTAGCGGCCTGCTCGGTGGGTAGTGCGAGCGCTTCATCGTAACCGTTCGTGTGCAGCGATTGCGTACCACCGAGGGTGGCGGCGAGTGCCTGAATTGTGACACGAACGACGTTGTTGAGAGGTTGCTGCGCGGTGAGGGTCACGCCGCCCGTCTGCGTATGAAACCGCATCCGGCAGCTGCTGTCGGCCGCGCCGAAGCGGTCACGCATGATGCGCGCGTACATTCGTCGCGCCGCGCGAAACTTGGCAACCTCCTCGAACAAGTCATTGTGAGAGGCGAAGAAGAATGACAGGCGTGGCGCGAATGTATCGACAGCGAGGCCGGCCTCGATGGCTCGCTTCACGTATTCGATGGTGTTGGCGAGCGTGAACGCGAGCTCCTGCACGGCGGTTGCGCCGGCTTCGCGGATGTGGTAGCCCGAGATCGAGATTGGATTCCAGCTCGGAACCTCTTCTGCGCAAAAACGAAAGACTTCCGCGATGAGCTTGAGGCTCGGGCCGGGCGGGTAGATGTAAGTTCCGCGCGCGATGTATTCCTTGAGGATGTCGTTCTGAATCGTGCCGCTAATCCGGTCGCGACCGATTCCCCGCTCTTCGGCAACGACGATGTACATTGCCAGCAGGGTTGACGCCGTCGCATTGATCGTCATGGATGTCGAGACGGTATCGAGCGGCAGTCCGTCGAGAAGCTGATGCATGTCTTCGACTGTGTCGATCGCCACCCCTGCACGACCCACTTCGCCGAGCGAGCGGGGAGAGTCCGAGTCGAGCCCCATCTGCGTCGGAAGGTCAAACGCGACTGAGAGTCCGGTCTGCCCAGCCGCGAGAAGATGCCGGAATCTCTCATTCGTCTCGCGCGCGGTGCCGAACCCGGCATACTGCCTCATGGTCCACAACCGTCCGCGATACATCGTCGCCTGGACGCCGCGCGTGAACGGCCACCGTCCCGGGTCGTTCAGCTCACTCAGGTAATCGCTCGAGTTGTCCGATGGGCGGTACGAGGACTGGATCGGTATTCCGGACGGCGACAACCTGTCGGCGACGTCGCCGCCGCCGGGCAAGGTCATAGCGCTGCTAGCGGCATCTCGTCAGGGACAGGCTTGCCGAGCATCGACAGAGCGATGTCGACGTCGCCCTTGCTTCCAATGTAGAGCGGAGTTCGCTGATGGAGATCCGTAGGCTCGACGTCGAGGATCCGCTTGTCGCCGCTCGTCGCTGCGCCGCCTGCCTGTTCAACGATGAAGGCGAGCGGATTCGCCTCGTACAGCAGCCGCAGCTTGCCCTTCGGATTCTTCTGATTCGCGGGATACGCGAAGAGTCCGCCGCCAAGCAGATTGCGATGGAAATCAGCGACCAGTGAGCCGACGTACCGAACATTCATCGCTGCGCGCTGGCCGTCGAGGCCGCGGTATCGGCGCATGAGTGCGCGAACGTCCTCGGACCAGACGCGCTCGTACGAATCGTTGACAGATAAATACCGACCGCTGTTGGGAATGCGGATGTTGGGATGTGACAGCAGGAACTCGCCGATCGACGGGTCGAGAGTAAAACCGTGTGCGCCCTGCCCTGTCGTGTACACCATCATTGTGCTCGACCCGTAAATCACGTAGCCCGCGGCCACTTGCCGCCGCCCCGGTTGAAGCATGTCCTCCATGTCACCACGCGATCCGCGGGTAATCTTTCTCACAACCGAGAAAATCGTTCCGACCGGCACGTTCACGTCGATGTTCGACGAGCCATCGAGCGGGTCGAAGAGCAGGCAGTACTTGCCGCATTTGAAGTTGTCGGGAATATGAATGATTCCGGGCTCTTCTTCGGACGCGAGGGCGCAAAGCCGGCCGCCATGATCGACTGCCTTGACAATGATTTCGTTCGCCAGGACGTCGAGCTTCTGCTGTGTCTCGCCCTGAACATTGATGTCGTCAGTAGCACCGAGGATATCGGCGAGTCCCGCACTTCTGACCTTGTTGGCAATCATCTTCGCGGCGAGAGCCATGTCGTAGAGCACCCCCGACAGCTCCCCGGTCGCTTCGGGGTGAAGTTTCTCCTGCTCAATGATGTACCGCTCGATCGTGACAACCGAGGTAGCTGTATGCTTCACCACGTTATGCGTCCTCGTCGGGCTCCTGCCCGGTAGGGCGTGAGAGGCGGCGAGCGGCGTAACCGCGCGCATCGGCCTCGTAGCGGTTGGCGTAATACCCCCGCGTCAGACTTTGCCAAATGTAATGAAACGGAAACATCCTGCGTTCGGAAAACTGCTGAACGTGCCGGAATTCGTGCAAGAGCAATTCCGGCTCGAGCCTCGTCGCCGCCGCGAGGAACACAGTGTTGCCGAGCGTGATTCCGGCAACAGTGCCCTGCCCGAGAAACCAGCCGCCGACGCGAAGCGGAAATCCGCCACGTCGGTAGCTGACCTCGCCCAACTCAGGAAAGCGAGACACCAGCACATCAGGCAGTGCTATCGGCTCTCCCGCAATTTCGGCCATCAGTCTCGTAAAACTCGCCAACTCTCGTTGCTCGTCTCGTAAGTGACGTGCTGCCCATCAGTATGGACGACAATCGTGCCGGACTTGTCGGTCCGCAAGACCTGGGCTCCGACGCGCCCGAGTGCTGCGATCACATCCGCACTCGGATGCCCGTACAGATTGCCGGCGCCGACGGAAATGACCGCGAGAGACGGATTTACAGCGGCGAGAAACCGGTCGCTGCTGCTCGTCGAGCTGCCGTGATGACCGACCTTCAGCACATCGGCATGAAGATCGCCGCGCGCATGATCGATGAGCCACGCCTCTTCCGGCTCCTCCGCGTCGCCAACAAGAAGAAATCGCGTCGATCCATATTCAACGAGCGCGATGGTGCTGGCCGAATTCGGGTCGGACAACGAGCTCGTCCAGGAGGAATCGGGGGCAAGAAATCGGACACCGACGTGATCAAACGTGAGCGAGTCACCGGCGTGGACGCGATGCCAGGCAACTCCCGATGAGCGCGCCGCTCTCAACGCATCGTCGTACACGCCGCTTCCCTGAGGGAATGCGGAATCCCAGAATGTCGCCGGATGCAACGCTCGAAACACCGATGAAGCGCCACCGATATGATCGGCGTGCGCATGTGACAAGACAAAACTCGACACACTTCCACCGCGCCGCATGATGTACGGAATGATGGTCGAGCGCCCGGCATCGCCCCCCTGCCACGTTCTTCCGGCGTCGAACACAATCCAATTGCCGCGATCGGTACGAACAAGAATGGCGTCGCCCTGGCCGACATCGAGCACGTGCATCTCCACCCCTCCGTCATACGGCACGCGGACCAGCGGGCTCCAGGCGACCAGGCAGAGAATCGCCGTGCCGCCAATCAATGGACGCATCGGATACCGGCTCATCGCCGCAACCATGAACGCCAGGACCGCCAGCGCGGCAAGTGTGACGGTGAGCATCGATGGCACGACATCGATCGACGCGAACGGGATGGACGACGCGACGATGGCGATGCGATCGAACGCGATGAGGAGCGGATGACATGCGGCGGCGAGGAAATTGGCAACTGGCGGAACTGGCGCCGTCACCAGCGCGAGAAAGAGCGCGGGCTGCAACAGCGATATCACCGGCCCGGCCGCAAGATTCGCGATTGGAGCGATGAGACTGATCCGGCCGAAATACCACGCGATGAGAGGCGCCGTCAGCACGGTTGCCACCACGGAGGTCAGCAACTCTTTCGAGATTTTGAGCTTCCATCCAGTAAGCCTCGGCGCAAGTGTTCGTCTGGCAAGCGACCCGCTCGCGATCAGCCCGGCAATCCCGACAACACTCAGTTGGTAGCCGAGGTCGAGTACAGTTCGCGGCACAACGAGAGGAATGATTGCGCCAACCGCCAGCGATGCCCACGGTGACGTGGGACGCTGCGTCGATCGTGCAGCGGCGACCATTGCGAGCATGACGGCCGATCTCACCGCCGGCGCCGGCGCGCCGATCACCGCGACGTAGATGGCCGTGACAATAACTGACACAACCGTCGCCGGCCCGCGCGGGAGGTGGGCAATCTGAAGCAGAAGCACGACGGCTCCCGCCACGATCGCCACATGCAGTCCGGAAATCGACAGCATGTGCACCATCCCCGCTCGCGCAAAACGGTCGCGAATCTCCGGCGAAATCTCGTGCTGATCGGCGATAAGAAGTGCCTTTGCCATCGGTGCGTCGGAGCCGAACAGCCTGTCGATCGACTTCGATGCGCTCAGTCGCGCCCGTTCCAGCCGCGACGGCCGAGCGTCCCCATGCACGGCGGCGCGCTGCAAGGGAGAAGGCGGGGCGGACGACAAGGTCGCAACCGAACCGCCGAGCAGCATCAGGGAAATCGCGAGAATACGGGCGTCGCGCCAAAATGCCGCGACCAGAATCCCGACGATCGCCGCGCCGAATCCCGCCCACGTCGATCCGGAAAATCCAAGAAGAAGGCCGGCCGCAAAGGACAGATACCCAGAAGCGATGAACGGCAGTGTTTGGCTCCGATCCCGAGACACTTCACCCTATCGTCTCGATGCTTCTGTCACACCACCATTCGAGCGCGCGTGCAAGCCGCGCTCGACGACCTGCAACCTGTGCTATCCGGCCATCGGGAGTTGGGCGCGCTCGCGAACCATGGCCCCGGTAAACGTCGAGCCAGTCGTGCCCGTAAGCTCCACGGTCGCATAAGTGCCGATCATCGACGCATCACCCGGAACAATGACGGTCTTGAAGTCGCGCGTCCTGGCCTGGAGCAACCCGCCACGACGCGCTTCCTTCTCAATGAGGACTTCACGCCGTTGGCCAAGCGTGCCCAGGTTGCGCTGGCGCGTTCCGGACCTGACGGTGTCGATCAGCCGGGCGAGCCTGTCGCTCGCCACGTCGTCGGAGATAAAATCCTCCTCCGGCATGCGCGTCGCCGGCGTCCCGGCGCGTGGCGAAAACTTGAACGTGTAGGCGTCATCAAACCCGATTGCGCGAACCGCACTCAGCGTCTGCTCGAAATCATCTTCCGTTTCACCCGGAAATCCAACGATGATATCAGTCGTCATCGACAGGCCCGGCATCGCTGTTCGCAGCCGATCGACACACTCGAAATATCCGTCGCGCGAATATCGCCGCAGCATTCGCTTGAGAGTGCGCGTTGAGCCTGACTGCATCGGCAAATGCACATGCTCGCACACCGCCTCGGTCTCGGCCATCGCGGCGATTACGCGATCGCTGAAATCGTTCGGATGTGGACTGGTGAAACGCAGCCGCCTGATTCCGTCAACGCCACCGACAGCGCGAAGCAGATCAGCGAAATCATGCAAGCCGTCCGTGTACGAGTTGACGGTCTGGCCAAGCAGAACAACTTCGGACATGTTATCGGCGACGACTTCGTGCGTCTCGCGCACGACTTCCGCTAGCTGCCGACTTCTCTCGGGCCCGCGCGTAGTCGGAACGATGCAATAGGTGCATCGGTAATCGCAGCCGCGCTGCACCGGAATCCATGCCTTCACCTTGTCAAAGCGGCGAGGCTTGAAGTCCTCGTAATGCTCCTCGAGATCGAAGTCAGTGAGGCTCGCCCGTTGGCCGTGCCGCGCGTTCTCCACGAGCATCGGCAGAGACCGATAGCCGTCGGGTCCGATGACGAGACTGACGTGCTTCGCGCGCGCCAGAATCTGCGGACCGAGCCGCTGCGCCATGCAACCGGTGACGCCGAGAACGGCGTTCTTTTTCATGTGGCTCTTCATCTCGCCAAGCCGGCCGATGACGCGCTGCTCAGCGTGCTCGCGAATCGCGCAGGTGTTCACGAGAATTACATCCGCTAGCTCCGGTCCATCGACCTGCACGTACCCTGACGCCTGCATCTTCCCGAGCATCAGCTCGGAATCGCTGACATTCATCTGGCAGCCGTACGTTTCGATGTAGACGGTTGGGGAGGTTACGTCAGTCATGCCGGAGGCTTTTGTCGGGAGTCGCGGTAATCGTGTTCCCATGCAGGCTCAGCGTCGCGTCGAATCGCGCCCGCCGCGCGATGAGCCGATCGGGTATCTCGACCGAAAGATAGTCTTCGGTGAGGCCTGAACCTCGATCGATCATAACAATGTCAGCGGTTCCACCGGCCCTCGATTGCGCGTAGGCGGCTGCTTTTGCCGTTGCGACCGAGCGAATTTCCGCGGCCCGCTGCGACGCTGTCCCTGCCTCCACCCGCTCGCGAAGCCGCAACGCCGCAGTCCCCGGTCTCGGGGAGTATGGAAAGACGTGCAGGGATGTGAACGGCAGCCGGTGGACGAGGTCGGTCGTAAGCGCGTGGTCGACGTCGGCCTCGCCCGGGAAGCCGGTGATCACATCGGCAGCGAGCGCGAATCGCGGTGATTGCGCGACGAGCTCGAGCACCCTCTGCTCATACGCCGCCGCCGTGTACCAGTGACGACCCATCAACTTGAGGATGCGGTCGGAACCGGATTGAAGCGGAGCGTGAAGATGCGGCGCAACTCGCCGCGAATCTCCTGTCAGCATCAACGCCAGCGTGTCATCGACCTCTGTCGCTTCGATCGATGTCAACCGGAATCTCACGGCATCAGTTTCCCGCACCAGCAGCTCGACAAGCGCACCCAGAGTCGTGCCGATCTCGACGCCGTACGTGCCGATGTGAATTCCGGTGAGCACAATCTCCGGATGTGTACCGGACAACCGCTGGGCTTCCTCCACAATCTCAGCCGGCCGCCGCGATCGGTTTTGACCCCGCGAAATCGTCGTCGAGCAAAACGTGCAGTGCTCGTCGCAGCCATCCTGAATTCTGAGCAGCGCGCGAGATCCCGATTGAACCGAGGGACGGGGCGACCGTACCGGGTTGAGTCCGATTGCGATCCCGACCGCAGTGATGTCTCCACCGGCGACGACGTGGCCGACAGTCGGAAGGGACCGAAGCGGGGCGACGCGTTCATCTCGCTCGAGGACACCGGGTGCGCAACCCATCACGATCGAGATGAGCTCCGGATTCCGCCGCGATGCGCGTCGCACGTCGGCGCGAAGATCAGCCTCGGCAGCGCTGGTCACCGTGCAACTGTTGAACACCGCCACGTCCGCATTGCTCACATCGTCAACGATTTCCGCAGCAGACGCGACGAGCATGCCGCGTACCGCTTCAGTGTCGTACTGATTGGCGCGACAACCGTATGTCTGAAGAAAGACCTTCATCAGAGCTCGCCCGCGGTACCCCTGATGCGAGCCCTCGGCCCCGTTGCGGCGTCGTACTGTGAAACGGGAGGAGTCAATGGAAACTTGACGAAGAACTGGCTTCCCTCGCCCTCACGGCTGTTCACCCAGATCATCCCGCTGTGCAGGTCAACAACAAGCTTGCAGAATGTCAGCCCGAGCCCGGAGCTTCTCACTTTCGGTGTAATGCCGCCCTGCACCTGTCCGAACTTTCGGAAGATGACCTCATGATATTCGGGCGGAATTCCCGGGCCGTTGTCGGCAACAGTGAATAGAATCGCATCACCGACTCGCCTCGCGCTGATCGTCAAGTCGATCGCGCTCGCGGAATGAGTGACCGCATTTTGAATCAGATTCGAGAAAACCCGTTTGATGAGCGGCTTGTCGGCGTAGAACACCGGCGTGTCGTCGTCAACGCTGACGACAGCCCTCGTGTGTTCCTGCTGAAACCGGTGATCCCATTCGTAGAACAGCTCGCTCAGCAATGCTTTCGGCGCAATGGCGGAGGGCGATATTGTGACAGCCGCTTCCTCGATGCGGGCGACCTCCAGAATGTCTTCGATCAACGCCAGCAGATCTTCGGACTTTCCTTCCGCGTCGGCGACCGCACGCCGCTGGCCGTCGGAGAGCTGGCCGAAACTTCCGTCGCCAAGGAGCTCGAGCGTTGCGAGCACGGACGTCAACGGACTTTTCAGATCGTGCACGATCATCTTCATGAGATCGTCACGCACTTTCTCGAGCTCGCGCAGCTTGCGAAAGCTGTTCTCGAGGGCGTCGGTCGCTGCCTTGAGCTTGAGAAGACTTCGCACACGCGCGCCGAGCACGAGCCGGTTGTGGGGCTTTGTGAGAAAATCGTCGCCGCCTGCTTCGATTCCCCTGACGCGGTCGCCCGTGTCGTTGAGCGCGGTGACGAAAATAACCGGAATGCGCGACGTGCGCGGATCCCGCTTGATGCGGCGGCACACTTCGAACCCGGTCGACCGGGTGTCGACGCCGAGATCTCCCGCAGGCATCGACACATCGAGAATGCAGAGATCGGGGTTGTGCTCGAAGCACGCGGCAACTGCGGACGGCCCGTCGTGCGCCGCGACGGTCCGATATCCAAGCGTGTGAAGCTGATCGCACAGGAGCTCGACGTTCGCGAGAACGTCGTCGGCGACAAGAACAAGCGGTCCGGTTTCGGTCACCTGTTCGGCCATTGACTTACGGCCTGACGCGAAGTCCGAAACTCAGAATGAACGAGCGCTCGTGGACGGTGTCGTAGGCAGAGCCGTCGGCAGTTCGGAGTGCCCGCTCCAGACCCATGTCGAATGTCGCCCGATTGCGAAAGAACTGAGCGCCAAGACCGCCGCCGAACGAGAGCTCCTTGACGGTCGATCCGGAAATCGCGAATGGCAGCGTTCGATATCGCGCGCCAAGCCGCAGCGTCGTCTGCCGCTCCACGATTCGCGGACCGACGGCCTCGAGCCCAACGCCGCCATCCCATGCGTCAGATGCATTCGCAGCCGACGTGCCGAGACCATTCAGCTTCGACCAGGTTTCTCGAGAGATTCGCGCCGAGATGCTCGACCCGGGAATGCCTTCATACGACAAACCGGCCGAGATGCGGTCTGGAATGTTCGCTTCCGACAGGACCGTATCACCGCCTGCTCGGCTCTTGATGCTGCCACCCTTGAGGCCGCTCACCCCGAATCCGATGATGCGTGACGGTCGAAGGAGGATACCGGCAGAGACACCGAATCCCGTGTAGTCGAGCGTCTGCGTCTGGTTGATCGAGCTGAATTTGAGCGAGTCTGGGAAGGTCTGCGAGAAGAAGTCTCGATTCTGTCCCGTGTACACGTGGCCACCAATGCCGAGCTGAATCTTCTCGTTCGCGGCCCAGCCCACGCCAAGCCGAAGATCGTTGATAGCGCCGAGGACGCGGTTTGTTTCGGTGACAACGGCAGATTGCCCGGCCACATCGAGTGTTCGCGTGACTTGCGTGGCCGATGACCGATCGAGAAACGTCGAAACCGAAAAGCCGAGCGTGGCGCGAGAGCCGGCCGGGACAAGCGCAGAGATGACAGGGAAACGCGATGTGGTCGTGCTCGATGTCAGGTCGCCATTCGACAGCCTGCGAAACTCCGGCTCGTACTGAAGAAAGAGACGCGGCTCGCCGGCAAGGGCGATCGAGGCGGGATTGAGCGGTGTATCGCTATCGAACTCGCCGAGCCCGCCGCCGGTTGCGAGGGCGCGCGTGCTCATCTGGCCCGGGGGATAGCCGAAGCCCTGCGTGCTGAGCGTACCCTGCGCGAGTGCAACTGCGGGAAGCGCGAGCGACGCTGCGCCGGCTGCGATCACGTTGAGCCAGCGCATTACGGAAGCCCCTTTGTCTTTCTGGTCGAGTATGTGATTCTGAGCTTGGGCCGCAACTCCGGCGATGCTTCGATCGAATAAAATCGTGCCTCGAGCGGCGATTCGCCTTCCTGCGTGCTGAACAGGACCAGCGCGCGGGGTGTTGTCGTGGCGACGGTCGAACGCCAGAGGCCAATGATCTGGGCGATCTCCAGTGTTTGAACACCCGAGCCACCGGGACGAACGCGAAGCGTGTCAGCATTCGCGAGCGCCGTGATCTGCGACGCCTTGCCGACATCGGTGACGGCACTCGTCGCCAGGACGACAGCCGGAATGATGAAGACGGTGTCGTTTGGATCTATCTGCGTGTTCGGGATCTGCGTGAGAAGCAACGATGCGCGAACGATATCGGCCGAGTCGGTCACGAACACTGGAACGTTGAAGCGCAGATATACGCGACGCGCCGGTAATCCGCCGACGTTGAGATTGGTCGCCAGGCCGGTCGCGGTGCCCTTTACGAGAAGCGTGTAATCGGCGAGCGCGATCGCGTCCGATGGATTGTTAGCCGGAGTTTTCGAGAACGGGGTCAGCGTGACCCGGGCAATTGTTGTATCGGGTGACACCTTATATGACAGCGATGTCGGTGCTCCCCCGGACTCAGTCGATCTCAACTTCAGCTGAACCGAGCCCGTTGCGCGCGCGCGGATTCCCAACCGAAGTGGGCCGCCGGCACGACTCACGATCGCGCTCGATGGAAACGAGAATCTGACCGAATCCTTGAGGTCGGCCTTCTGGTACGTCTGTGATGCGATCAACCGCGATGGCACGAAGAGCGCCGCAATTGGCGCAATCGCGGAATCGGGCGCAGGAGAGTTGACATCATAAATGTCGAGCGTTACCTGCGCCGGAATCTTTGCGCCGAGCGTATCGACGCGAAACCGAAGAACCGCGCTGTCGGCGATCGTCACTGGAAACGATGTCGTGTCGGCGCCGGATTTCCTGAAGCGCGCCGGGATCGAGTCGAACCGGATGATCGCCCGCGCATCGATGGAATCGCCACGCGTCGCGAGAAGCAGCGAGAGCTCAGTGCCCCGCCCCGTGACTGCGGATACCGTGCTGTCGAAGGTGATGGCGTCGAGCGTCACAGTCTGAACGCCGGCTTGCTGGTCCACGCACAACAGCGGGCAACCGGAGCTGTTGTCCAGATTCTCGGTGCACGCCCCGGTGATGATGGTCAGCAACACAATGCCGGCGACTTTCAGCCGGGTTGGAATCAATTCCACTTACATCCTTCCACGTAGATGGTTCAACGCAAACGCTTCGGGCAACAGGTCGCTCAAGCGCCACGTCATCTGCTTTCCGCTTTTTGTGTAACTCGTGACCTTGAGATCGGGAGCGAACTCGCTCATCGTCTGCCGGCACGCTCCGCATGGTGGCGCGGGCTCGTCCGACTCGGTCGCAATCGCAATCTCCTTGAACTCCTTCATCCCTCTGGCAACAGCAGCGGCAATCGCCAACCGCTCCGCGCACAGGGCCTCGCCGTAAGCCGCATTCTCGACGTTGCAGCCGGAGATGACCTCACCACTTGAGCTTCTTACCGCCGCGCCAACGCGAAATTTCGAATACGGTGCATATGCATTCTCCATCGCCTCGAACGCGGCGTCTCGCAGCTCGCGGGCGCCGTCATCAGCGGAGCTCAATTGCCGATCAGCTCAGGAAGGAATGACGTTCCCTTCCCGCGAAATGAGACACCGAGCCACTCCCCGACCGTTGCGCCCAGGTCAGAAAAAGTCGCGCGGGTTCCCAGACTTCCGGGCACTACGCGCGGACCAATGGCCAGGACTGGCACCGATTCCCGGGCGTGATCGGTCGAATCGGTAGTCGGATCGTTGCCGTGATCGGCAGTGATGAACAGCAGGTCGTCCTCGCGTAGCGCCGCGGTGAGTGACGGAAGAGCGAAGTCGAACTCCCGTAGTGAGTTGTAGAACCCCGCGACGTCGTTGCGGTGCCCGAATAACTGGTCGAAATCTACTAGGTTGGTGAACAGGAGCCCACTTTCGGTGCCCGTCAGCCAGGCGTGGATCAGCTCGATTCCTTCCGCGTTCGAGGTCGTGTGGCGCGACTCGATCGAGCGGCCTGCAAACAGGTCGTCGATTTTGCCGATTCCGTGTCGCGGGACACCGGCGGCAACCAGGGCGTCAAGAAGCGTCTCTTCGGGTGGCTGGATTGAGTAATCACGCCGATTGGAGGTTCGTTTGAATGCGCCTGGTGTCCCGACGAAGGGACGAGCAATTACCCGTGACACGTCATTCGGCGCGACCAGCATCCCGCGCGCCTTCTCGCACGCGGAGTAGATCTCGGTCAACGGAATGATTTCCTCGTGGGCCGCAATCTGAAAAACCGAGTCGGCCGATGTGTAGACAATCCAGTCGCCGGTGGTCATCTGCTGCGCGCCGAACTTGTCGAGAATGTCGGTCCCGCTGCCGACGACGTTGCCGATGACGCCGCGTCCGGTGAGCCGGACAAACTCGTCGATGACCGGCGCTGGAAAACCTTTCGGATAGGTTGGAAATGGATTCGCCAGATGGACGCCGGCGATCTCCCAATGCCCGGCCGTGCTGTCCTTCCCCGCAGACGCGGGATTCATCTTGCCCCAGGACGCATCAGCTTCGCCCGGAGGCATGCCGTCCAGCTCCGCAACGTTGCCCAGACCGTACTGTGCGAGTGCGGGAAGGTTGAACCCACCGACAGCGCGAGCCACATGGCCCAGCGTGTTGCTGCTTGTGTCTCCATAACTGAGTGCGTCAGGAGCGGCTCCGGCCCCGACGCCGTCGAGCACAATGATGATTGCGCGTTTCATGTCACTTCACCTCGGTAGATTCGGCGGAGTCGGCTGTGAAGGCCGGTCAATACCTCATAGGGAGACATCGCGGCGACGCTGGCCAGCGTCGCGATGTCGAGAAGGCCTGCGCCATCCGAGGGCGATCCAATCATCGTCACGACGTCGCCGACCGCGGCGCCCGTGTCGGTCACGTCGAGCATCGTCATATCCATCGTCACGCGTCCTGCCACCGTCACACTCGAACCACGCACGAATCCGGAGCCGGCACTGCTCAACGCTCGCGGATACCCGTCGGCGTAGCCGAGTGGAATGGTCGCGATCAGGCGTCGGCTCGACGCGGTCCAGGTCGCATCGTAGCTCACGGTATCGCCCGGTTCGACCCAACGCAGCTCAACGATCCGCGCATGCAGATGAACTACTGGCTCGGGCTGAACTTGCGCGCTGCTCCCGCGTCCCACCCCGTACATGAAAATACCCGGCCGCACGGCACTCCATGGTGATTTGCCGTGTCGAACGATCGCACCACTGCTGTCGGTGTGCAGAACGTGCGGCAGTACCGGAAGCGCGGCGATTGCATCGCGAAAACGAGTTAGCTGAATGTCCATCGACCCGTCATCGAGACCGGGTGAGTGAAAGTGCGTAAAAGCGCCTTGCGGTGGATGAGCGGAAGTTGCCCCGGCGATTGAATTCATGTCGCGCCATGAGAGACCCGCTCTCGCCATGCCCGTGTCGATCGACAGGTGATACGGTCCGCCGAACTTCGCCCATGCAGCCAACTCTTCGGCCGATCCAATCGTCGGCGTGAGTCGCGCCACATGTGCGGCGTCGAGCTCGTCGACGAGCAGTGGCGTGAAAACCAGAATCGGCCGCGAGATGCCGGCTGCGCGCAAGGCTTGTCCTTCGCCGACGGTCGCGACTCCATACCCCCACGGATCGAGCGACTCGAGCGCATGCGCAACCTGCTCGGCGCCCAGGCCGTAGGCATCAGCCTTGATCATCGGAATGACTGGCACGCCGGCGCGGGTGCGGAGCGTGACCGTATTCCTCACGAGAGCGCCGAGGTCGACTTCCATCCACGCGCGGTCTAGTGGCGGCGGCATTGCTCGCACTGGGAAGGGGCGGGTACAATTCTGATCACACCCCAATTTAGCGAGCGACGGCTGCATGGACGACAATGTGACGCTGAACGATACGGTCGAGTTGATGCGCGACCTGAGGAAACGATGCGACTGGGACGCCGCGCAGACTCATGAGTCGCTGCGGCCTTACCTCATCGAGGAGTCGCTCGAGCTCGATGAAGCGATCCGCGACGCGAATTCGCCGCTCATGCGCGAAGAGCTCGGTGACGTTCTTCTTCAGGTGCTGTTTCACTCGACGATCGCTGAAGAGCGTGGCGAGTTCGACGTAAATGATGTGGCTCGAGGACTCATTGCAAAGATGAAGGCGCGGCATCCGCACTTGTACGGTGACGGTGTGAAGGAACCGTGGGAGAAGATGAAGTCCAAGAAGCGGGAGTCGATTGCCGACGGACTCCCAACCTCGCTGCCGGCGCTACACCGCGCGCATCGGTTGCAGGATCGCGCCGCGGGAGTCGGGTTCGACTGGGCCGACGCGTCCGGGCCAGCGGCGAAAGTCAAAGAGGAGCTTGCCGAGGTTCGTCAGCACCTCGCGCCGGGCTCGGCGACGACGGCCTCGAGTGACGAGTTGGAGGGCGAGTTGGGCGATTTGCTATTCGCGTGCGTCAATCTTTGTCGGAAAGTGAGCGTTCATGCGTCGCTTGCTCTCGACAAGGCGAATTCCAAGTTCGAGAAACGATTCCGCGAGATCGAGCGAATAAGCCGGGAACGCGGACTCGATCTGCACTCCGCGGGACTTGACGCGCTCGATGCGATCTGGGATGAAGTCAAATCAGCCGAGAGCTTTAATCAGGCTTCCACGGGAAAGGACTGAGGATTCAGGACTTTGCGGGTCCAGGACCAACTACAATCGATCTCGCAATCCGGTTAAGGACGGAGGCGGTGCATCATCCTCGGAAACGCAATTGCTTCCCTCAAATGCGGCAGCCCACAAATCCAGGAAACCGTCCTCTCGAGCCCAAGCCCAAACCCGGAGTGCACGAACGTCCCGTACTTCCGAAGGTCGAGGTACCAGCCGTATGCATCAACAGGGAGACCTTCTTCCTGAATGCGATGCAGCAGCTTGGCGTAGTCGTCTTCGCGCTGGGAGCCGCCGATAATTTCGCCATAACCCTCCGGCGCCAGGAGATCGTCACATAGAACAGTCCGCGGGTCCGCTGGATTCTCCTTCATGTAAAACGCCTTCGCTTCCTTCGGATAGTTGTAGATGAACACCGGCCTGTCGTGTCCCTCAACGAGCAACGATTCGTCCTCGGCGCCCAGGTCATCGCCCCACTTGACTGTGCTTCCCCTCCCCTCGAGAATCTTGATCGCCTCAGTGTAGTCGATCCGTGGAAACGGACCAACAACAGTCTCGAGCTTGCTTGTATCCCGCTCCAGCTCGTCGAGCTCTGCCGTCGTCTTCTCGAGGACACGCTGCACGACGTACGAGACGAAATCTTCCTGCAGCTGCATGTTGTCGTTCGAGTCGTTGAACGCAACCTCGGGCTCGATCATCCAGAACTCGGAGAGATGCCGCCGGGTCTTCGACTTCTCCGCCCTGAACGTCGGGCCGAAACAGTAGATCTTGCCGAACGCAGCGGCGGCGGCCTCGCCGTAGAGCTGCCCCGTCTGCGCCAGATACGCGGTGCCTTCGTCGAAATAATCCGTCGCGAAGAGTCCACTCCTTTCGCCAATGGCGGCCGTCAGGATCGGCGTATCGACCAGCGTGAAATCGCGCTCATAAAAGAAGTCGCGCATCGCCTGCTCGGTTTCGTGACGGACTCTGGCAATCGCGCGCTGCCGTCCGCTTCTCAGCCACAGATGACGATGATCGAGCAGAAAATCGATGCCGTGCTCCTTCGGCTGAATGGGGTAGTCAATCGGGCTCGAGCCGAGCAGGGACAGCCCCGAAATCCCCAGCTCGAACCCGCCCGGAGCACGCGCATCGGGACGTACCTCCCCAGCCACCTCAATCGTCGTTTCGTGGGTAAGCTGCGCGAACAATTCCCACGCCTCGGCAGGCGCACTACTTTTCACGAGGACACACTGCAGTGTGCCGCTACCATCGCGCATTACTACGAAGGCGACTTTGCCGGATGAGCGAAGGTGAGTAACCCAGCCTCGCACGCGAACAGTCTGTCCGGCGTGAGCGCTGAGGTCGGCAATGCGAGCGTATGGGGGATTCATTGGGTCAACGAAGGGGACAGCGATTGCGCGGCAAGCTAGACGCCACCGATAGGGGTGTCAACCGCGCATGAAACTGCGTACGCGCCTTGGACTCGGGATCGTGTCAATCACGATCATTCTGCTTGTCCCACTCATTCTCGCGCTTCGGTCGCTCGAGGTGGTGCATCAGACGACCCGGTCGCTTCGCGATCGCGAGTTCGTTGGATCGCTTCTCCTCGGAAACTTCCGGCAGATTGCCGAAGACCTGCGCCGAACCGAAGATGCGATCTTCGTCATTCACGAGCCGAGCACGATCGAGCGGATGCGGCAGCAGCTGAACCGCCTCTCGGCCACCGGCGATTCACTCGCGCGCTATTCCAAGCAACAATCGGCGGGCGACATCTCGAACGCAATTCTGTCGCTGCGCGCCTCAACCAATGCCGAGTATGCCGCGCTTATCGCCGGAGCGGACAACACCGCCGAGGATATCTCGGCGCAACGAACGCGTCCGGCACTCACGACATTGGACCGGGCAATCGCCAGCGTCGAGGTCCTGCTTCGCGATGAGACACGCGACCGCGTTGACGAAGCGGCCTCGGCCACTGTCGATGCGCAGCGGACTGCCGCGGGCTCTCTCGCCGTTGCTCTCCTTCTCGCGACACTCATCGCCATCTGGCTGACTCGCTCGATCAGCAAGCCTGTCTACGAGCTCGACAAGGGCATGAAAGCAGTCGCTGATGGCGACTTCACTCAACGGCTTCCGGCGATGGAGAAACGCACCGATGAGTTCGGCCGACTGGCCGGCAGCTACCACGGCATGACCGCGCAGCTAGCGGAGCTCGACAAGCTGAAGGCAGAGTTCGTATCGGTCGCTTCACACGAGCTCAAGACACCGATCAACGTGATCGTCGGTTACCTCGAGCTGCTTCAGGAGAACATCTACGGCGAGCTCAACCCGAAGCAGCGCGAGATCTGCGCGACACTCGGCAAGCAGGCTCAGACATTGACGCGTCTCGTGAAGCGGCTGCTCGACATCAGCCGGTTCGAGGCAGGCGGTGGCAAGCTCGAGCGCCGCCAGGTCGATCTCGACCGCTTCCTCCATTCGTTCGAGACATCGTTTCAGGTGCTCGCACTTCAGCGCGAGATCTCGTTCCGCGTCATTCGCGGAGACGATCTGCCATCGCACGTCCTCTGGGACGAGGACCGCATCAACGAAGTGCTCGGCAACCTTCTGTCGAACGCGTTCAAGTTCACCGACCGAGGCGGCACGGTCGAGCTGGGAGTGGAGGGCGTTGGATCGGAAGTGGCGATCACGGTTCAGGACAGCGGCGTCGGCATCTCGGCGGATCAGCTTCCGTACATCTTCGAGAAGTTCTTCCAGGCGAGCAATCAGGCCTTCGCGGCAGCTAAGGGCACCGGCCTCGGGCTGGCGATCGCGCGCGAAATCGTGGAAGCGCACGGGGGAACGATCAAAGTTGAAAGCGCACTTGGTGCGGGTACGACTTTTTCGATTACTTTGCCTGTTCGCGCGGCGATCACGCGCCGCACTCCATTCCGCAGGACGTCTGTCATCGAGGAAGTAACTTGATCGCTCGCCTGAGCCGATTCACAATTGCCGTTGCCATTGGGACCGTTATCGCGGCCGCGTGCAGTCCGACGCCGCCGTTGAAGCCATTAGGGCCAATGCGAACCCCCGGGTTCGACAGCGCGGTCGCGATCGCGGCGAAGCGGGTCGATGCGCTCGACTATGCCGGGGCCGACAGAATTCTTTCCGACTTCGCGCTGGCATCCAGGGGAAGTGTCGGGGCAAAGGAGATCACGTTCTGGCGTGCTCTCTACCTTGTTGACCCGATGAACAAGACAGGCTCGGCCGTCGAGGGACTGAAGGCAATCGACATCTACTTGTCCACTCCGGGCGCGGCGTGGTATCGGTCTCAGGCTCAGGTGGTGCGACGGACGGCTGTGGCACTTCAGGCGCTCCGCACCGCTCAACAGGGGGTCAAATCCGTCGCGCGCGATACGGTGATCGTGAATCACGAGGAAGAGCTTGCGTCGCTCAGGGACCAGCTTGCGAAAGCCAACGCCGAGCTCGACCGGATCAAGAAGCGGCTCGCGAACCCGAGCCGGTAAGCTCAGCCGACTCTGAACAGCTGCATCGCCCGGGAATAGCGGGCAGCGAGCACGCCGCGAATCCCGGCGTGCTCCTTTTTTTCAAGCTCCGGATCGGTCGCTAACATTGCATCTGCGGCGTCTCGCGCCTCGATGTTGAGGCGCTCGTCACGCAACGGGTCGGCGATGCGAAAGGTCGCCTCACCACTTTGCTCCTGGCCGAAAAGATTCCCCATCCCCCGGATTTCAAGATCGGCGCGGGCGATCTCGAATCCGTCTTCACTGGCTGCGAGAATTCCGAGACGCGCTGCAGCGTCCGGGCCGAAGTCGCCGAGGAGGATGCAATAGGACGCCTCGGCGCCGCGTCCGACACGGCCGCGCAGCTGGTGAAGCTGAGACAGTCCAAACCGCTCGGGATGCTCGACGAGCATCACGGTTGCGTTCGCGACATCGATACCGACTTCGATGACGGTCGTCGCCACGAGAACATCGACGTCTCCATCGCGGAACGCCCGCATTGTGAGGTCCCGCTCCGCCGCCGGAATTCGTCCGTGGAGAAGTGCGACGCGCTTGCCCGCGAACACCCTTTCCGACAAGACCTGATACATCGTCGTCGCCGCCTTGAGGTCGGTCTTCTCAGACTCCTCGATCACCGGATAGACGATGTAAGCCTGACGACCAGCGTCTGTTTCTCGTCTGACAAATTGGAGCACGCGCTCGCGACCTTTCTCACGACGAATCACCGTGGTAACTGGCTGTCGGCCGGCCGGACGCTCGGTGAGTGTGCTCACATCCAGGTCGCCGTACATCGTGAGCGCGAGCGAGCGCGGAATCGGCGTCGCACTCATGAGGAGAACATCAGGCGACTCCCCTTTCGCCGACAACTTCGCGCGGTGCTCGACGCCGAAGCGATGCTGCTCGTCGATCGTGACGAATCCGAGCTTCGAGAATTCAGTGCTCGCCTGAACGAGCGCGTGAGTGCCAATTACCAGGAGCGGCGTCTCATCTCGCATGCGAGCGGCCGCCTCAGCACGCTCGCGAGTGTTGAGACTTCCGGTGAGGAGAACCGGCGTGATCGCGAGCGGCTCCAGCAGCTTCGAGATCGTCCGATAGTGCTGCTCCGCGAGAAGCTCCGTCGGCGCCATGATGGCTGCCTGATATCCGTTTTCCATCGCGAGCAGCGAGGCGAACAGCGCAACGATTGTCTTTCCGCTGCCGACGTCTCCCTGCAGCAGCCGGTGCATTTTTCGATCGCTGCACATGTCGGCGACGATCTCACGGATGGCGACTGTCTGCGAAGTCGTCAGCGTGTACGGCAGTGCAGCGCGCAGGGCCGATGTAAGACGGCGATTATTGACGCACCTGATGCCGCGGCGGCGCTCGCGGGCGAGCGCGTTGGCTCGACGCTGAAGGAGGTGGACGAACATCAACTCTTCGAACGCAAGCCTGTCGCGGCCGCGAAGCGCGTCGGCGATGGCGGTGGGCCGGTGTAACATTCTCAGCGCGTCCGGGAGATTGACCAGGCGCGACGCGCGGAGAAGCTCCTTCGGCATGTATTCCGTGACGAGCCGGAGGAGCGAATCGAGATGATTGTCGATGATTCCGCGGATCACCTTGAACGATAGACCTTCGGTGGCCGAATAGACCGACAGCACGCGGCCTTCGCCGAACTTTGTGGAATCGGCGCCGATATTTACGAACTCGCGCGGCTGAAGCTGTCTCCCGTGGAAAAACTTGACGGTGCCGGTGAGAAGCAGCGTGTCGTCCTTTGAGATTGTGCGGTCGAGAAATGGCTGGCCGGGCCACGAGGCCTCGATGATACCCGATTCATCCTGAATCACCGCTTGAAATATCCGGAGGCCTTTGCGCGTCGGGATGATTCCCTTCGAGATGACGCGTCCGGCGACCGTCGCGTCCATCCCGGGCTCGAGAGAAGAGATCGGCCTGACTGTCGTCGCGTCTTCGTAGCGATGCGGGATGTGATACAGAAGATCGCGCGCGGTCACAATTCCCAGTCGACGCAGCAGCTCGCCGCGTGCCGGTCCGACGCCCTTGAGGTACGTCACCGGCATGTCGAGATAGATCCTGCCTGACGCCGAACCCCGTTCGCCGTCGCCCATGAATCAGCCTTCGACGAGCTCTGTAGCGAAGGCGACCGCGTTGAACGGCTCGAGGTCAGCCATCGTTTCGCCCACGCCGATGAACTTCACCGGAACGTTGATGGCTTCGCGCACGGCGACAACGATACCACCTTTTGCGGTGCCGTCGAGTTTCGTCATGACAAGCCCGGTAATCGGTACGGCGTCCGCAAATGTGCGGGCCTGAACGACTGCGTTCTGACCGATGGTTGCGTCGAGAACGAGAAGCGTCTCATGTGGCGCCCCCGGAATTCTCCGCGCGATGACGCGGTGAATCTTGCGTAGCTCGTCCATCAGATTCGAGCTCGTGTGGAGACGACCTGCCGTGTCGATGATGACGACATCGCTGCCGCGAGTCACGCCAGCATCGATCGCATTGAACGCGACCGACGCCGGATCGCTTCCCTGCGCACCGCCGATGAAGTCTGCTCCGCTTCGTTCCGACCATCGCTTGAGCTGGTCGATTGCGCCGGCCCGAAACGTATCGGCAGCCCCGACGAGAGTCTTTTTGCCGCGCGCGGCCATCAGCGCCGCGAGCTTGCCGATGAATGTCGTCTTGCCCGCACCGTTCACTCCAATAACCAGGATGACAGTTGGCTTCTCGGGGGAGAAAACCACCGACGAGTTGTCTGTATCGGCGCCTAGCGACCGGGCGACGCCTTCTTCGAGCGAGGCGAGAAATTGCTCCTGCGTTCGGATCTCGCCCCGCCGCGCCTGTCGTTCTACTTCCTCGACGAGCTTCATGCTCGTCGCGACGCCGAAGTCAGCCTCGATCAGAACTTCCTCGAGCTTCTCGAGCGAGCCCTGAATCGACCCGCCGCGCGCGAGCGTCGTAACGTCGAGCATCGCAATATCCATGAGCCGCTTCCACAGAGAGCGGGACTGGACGTCGGAGGCGCGCTTGAGGAGTCGGGGCATGCGTCGGGGCTGAGATGAAGAGCTGAAAGATAAATGACCGGGACGGCGGTAACTGCCGTGAAGAACGATTGGGCGGATTTTTCGGATCGGGCCGGATCATCAACGTGGGCGGCGGATCGATTGTCGTTGGAACTACGCGGAAAGGCGGGACCTTCCCAAGACCAGCTTAGTTATCGGCCGACGCTACTTTCGGGAATGACGAGAGAGTCTTCGAGCGAATCCGCTGAAAGACCCCTCGCTCGGACGACGGAATCGGCTCGCCGCCTTTCATCTGGAGTGCAACGCGCGGGTCGCGCTGCACGCCGTTGACCAGGATCTCAAAATGGAGATGCGGTCCAGTCGCGAGGCCGGTCATGCCGACCGCGGCGATCGTCGTACCGATCGCAACGTGAGAGCCCTCGTGGATTCCCTTCGCGAAATTCCGAAGGTGTCCGTAACGACTGACGAAGCCGTTTCGATGGCGAATGTCGATGACATTTCCGTAGCCGCCTTTCTGGCCGGCGAAAATGACAACTCCATCGCCGATCGATCTGACCGGAGTACCCATCGCGGCGGCATAGTCCGTTCCCTTGTGCTGGCGCCAGATGCCGAGCACGGGATGACGGCGGCCGCCGAAGATGCTGGAGATTCGCCTGAAGGCCACCGGTGCGCGGAGGAACGACGCGCGAAGAGACTTGCCCGCTGCGTCGAAGTACTGCCCGCTTGCGCCATGACTGTCAAAGCGGATCGCGTCGATCTCGTTACCCGACACAGCGATGCGCGCGCCGATGATCTTGTTGATGATGATCGATCCATTCGGCTTCTGAAGTCGCTCGACAAGGATATGAAACTTGTCGCCGACCTGAAGATCCTTGCTCATGTCGACGCGATATTCGAAGATGTCGGCGAGCGAGAACGCGAGCTCGGCGCGCGCTTCGCGCGGCAGCGATCCGTCACTCGACTTGTCGAGGGCCGAGAACAGGTTTGACTGGATGACGCCGCTCACGCTGACGGTATCAACGCGCTCCTTGTTCGAGGCGAGAACGACGACCGGTGACGCAGTGTAGGCAACGGGCCGGGCGGCAACGAATTGCGTGGGAGCAACAAATTGCGGAGCAGCGACGGTGATGCGCGGCGGGGAGACGGTTGCGAACTGTCCGAGAACCGCCTCATCCGGCGCGTGATTGATGGGCGGAGTGAGGCGAACGGCTATGAGTGCGAACAGCCCGACCAGCGAATAGGTGATGACTCGTGCACTGCGAACTGTCAATCCATCTGTCTCCGAATGAACGTCGGGATCTCCATGTCGCTGAGATCCTGTCCGTTGCCGTCAATCTTCTGCTGTAAGGACGACGGGTTGGACAGCGGCGTCACTCTTCGAGCGATGTCGAGGGTGGATATATTTCGCGGCTGCGGTTGCGGCGTCACGACACGATTCCGAAGTGGCAGCTGAATCACCGGCGTGCCGGCAGGCTTTGTCGTCTGCGCCTCGCGGGCAAGATGAGGATCCTTGGCTGCCGCCGTCGCCGCGATGTTCGACGGACTCTTGTCGAAGCCGGTGGCAATCACGGTCACGCGACACTCACCCTGCATCGCCTTCTCGTTCACCGTACCGAAAATGATTTCGGCATCTTCGCCAACGGCGTCCTTCACGATCTCGACGATCTGGTGCACGTCGCCGAGGGTAAGGTCGTCGCCACCGGTGATGTTTACGAGCACCCCTGTTGCGCCCGACACCGACACATTGTCGAGCAGCGGACTCGCGATCGCCTGCTGCGCCGCGTCGGTCGCGCGATTCTCTCCGCGCCCGATACCCGTGCCCATGAGTGCGGAGCCGCCCTGCTCCATCACGGTTCGCACGTCGGCGAAATCGACGTTCACGAGGCCGGTGACGGTGATGAGCGTCGAGATTCCCTGAGTCGCGTGAAGAAGAACTTCATCCGCCTTCTTGAGCGCGTCGTGGAACGGAATCCCCTTCCCGACGACGGCAAGAAGCCGCTCGTTCGGCACGACGATCATGGTATCGACATGCTTCCGCATCTCGGAGATTCCAAGCTCGGCCTGGCGAAGTCTCTTTCTTCCCTCGAAGAGAAACGGCCGCGTCACAATCCCGACAGTCAGCGCGCCCGCCTCTTTTGCCAGCTCGCAAACGGTGGGTGCCGCGCCCGTGCCGGTTCCGCCGCCCATTCCGCACGTCACGAACACGAGATCGGAATTGGTGAGAACGCGCGACACTTCCTCACGATTTTCCTCGACAGCCTGCTTCCCGATTTCCGGGCGCGCTCCGGCGCCAAGACCGCGGGTGAGTTTTTTCCCAATCTGGATTTTGATATCAGACTTGGAGTTGAGCAGCGCCTGGGCGTCGGTGTTGATCGAGATGAACTCGACTCCCGACAAACGCTCCTCGATCATCCGGTTTACAGCGTTGCCACCACCGCCGCCAACGCCCACAACCTTCATCCGAGCGTTCTGAGCCGCGCTTTCCTCGAACTCGAAATTCATCAGGTGGGGTACTCCAATGCTACTGGGTTGGGAACAGCGAACGGCCAATATATATGCGCCAACTCGCTGCATCCAATAGCGAATCACGACATCGGAAAAAGAATTTACCCGACAGCGCTTAACCGCAGGCTTTCCCACAACGTCGGCACGGCGGGAATCTTTATGATGTGGACAGTTTGAAAATGCCGCACAACGACAACTTGCGCTGATTCAGGCGCCTAGAAGAAATCCTGTAACCAGGTTTTGACGCGCTGCGCGAACCGGTCCACATTCGGCGACGAAATTGTGCGGCGCCTGCCCGCCGCCGACGCACCCCCAACCGCAACCCGGTTCGCTCCATACAGCGCCAGTCCGACGACTGTCGAGAAACGCGGAGCGTCAACCGAATCGGAAAGTCCGCCAACATTCTCCGTCGCGACACCAACGCGAACGCCCGTACCGAAGACATCCGTCGCCAGCTCGGCGACTCCCTCCATCGCGGCCGCTCCGCCTGTCAGAACAACACCGCCGCTCAACCGCCCGGCGTAGCCCGCTCTGTCGATCTCTCCCTGCACGAGCGAGAAGATCTCGTCAATCCGCTGATGGATGATGTGCGCCAGCACTTCGCGCGGAACCTGGCGCTCTCCCTGCGCGACAGTGCTCGGCAGCTCAACAATGTCGTCCGAACTCACCATCGGCTCGTAGGCGCACCCGTAACGCTCCTTGAGCCGTTCCGCATCCGCCTGCGTCACCCCAATCCCGTGGACGATGTCGCTCGTGACGTTGCTGCCGCCAAAATTCACGGTCGCGAGATGCCGAATCTTCCCTTCATGGAAAATCGCGATGTCGGTTGTGCCTGCTCCCATCTCCACGAGCGCGACACCGAGCTCTTTCTCATCTTCCGTCAAGACCGCGAGCGCGCTGGCAAGCGGCTCGAGCACCAGCTCCTTCACCTGATAGCCGGCACGCTCAACCGACTTGCGCAGGTTCACGGCCGGCGACCCACCGATTGTAACCAGGTACATCTCGGTCTCGAGCCGCGTCCCGATCATGCCGATCGGATCGCGAATTCCCTGATTCTTGTCAACGGTGTATTCCTGCGGAATTGCATGGAGCAACTCGCGATCCTGCGGGAACGGCTGCGCGCGCGCAACCTCGTTCGCGCGGTTGACGTCCGCCCGGGAGATCTCGTCGCCATTCACAGCGACAATTCCCTTGCTGGTCATCGACCGAACATGCTCCCCGGCGATTCCGACGTAGATGGACTCGATTTTCGTTCCCGCCATTCGCTCGGCGTCTTCGACTGCCTTTTTGATCGAACGCGTCGTCTCTTCAATGTCCGATACAACACCGCGTCGCAGACCAGTCGTGCGAGCCTGCCCGACGCCGAGGACCTTGATCTGCGTGTGGCGAGTGAGATCACCGACCGCTTCGGCGATGACGACTGTTGTTGTCGCAGATCCAATATCCAGACCCGCGATGACGTGTTCGTGGTTCATTGCAGCCTTGCGATCACCTGATCGCGGTAACGAAGGTCCAGCTCGGCAACATTGGCGCGGCGCCGCAGGAGGTCGGACTCGACGGGAAAGATATCGGCCAATCGCGCGACGGACACCCCCAGCATTGCGCGGACCCGCAGACCGCGTGGCCTCGCGGGCGTTGGCACAACGGCTAACGAGTCGATCATCGCTGAGTCGGGCATCGGCCGCGCCAGCGCGGAGCTACGCGGTTCGAGCTCGAAGATAATGTCGCTTCGGCCGTCGCGGCCAACCTCGCTGATGCGGTGAAAGAGAATCGGCTGATGGAGGCGGATAGCCCCAAGCAGCGCGAGAAGCGGCGCGTCCCGCTGAAGCGCGATTGGCAGATCCAGATCCGCGCGACCGGGGTCGATCGGTAGAACCACGCCGGCACTGTCCATTGCCTCGAGTCCTCGCGGACTTGGAGCAAGCGCAACAGGCAGGTTTTCCGTGATCGCCACAACCAATGTGCCCGGTAGCTTCCTCGTAATCGCAACAGTGCCGACTTGCGGCAGAGAGCGAACCCGGGCCGCGAGCTGTTCGGTGTCGTCCCACACCGATCTCATCGTATCGATAGCCATCTTTTCCACGACGAGCGACGGATCGAGATAAGTCGTTCCATCGACTTTCACCGCTCGCACGTGAAAGTAGTCCATGCGCGTCGCACTTCGCCGCGCGAGCCACGCGCCGGGCGCGATCAGGAACAGCAGGACAATGCCGGCAGCGGTACGCCACCGGAAGCCGCGCGCGCGGGGTGGATCGTCGATGACACTGGGCGATGTCAAGCGGAGGTCAGCCTGCTGATCAACTCCGGGCCGGTGCGCGTGATATCCCCAGCACCGATGGTCAGAACGACATCGCCATCTCTCACGAATTCCGCAAGCGCATCAGCGAGATGGTCGCGCGGCCCTTCCCATCCCGGCGGGCTGCCCGCACTCCTCATCGGCTCGGCGATTATCGCCGACGAAATCCCGTCGATCGGCTTTTCGCGCGCCGGATAGAGATCGGCGAGAAACGTCGTGTCCGCCAGCGCGAGTGCCGCGGCGAATTCGCGATGAAAATCACGCGTCCGCGAATAAAGGTGGGGCTGAAAGGCCGCAATGATCCGCCGGCCGGGAAACGCGGCTCGCGCGGCGTCGAGGGTGGCGACGATCTCCGTCGGATGGTGCGCATAGTCGTCGATGACGGTGACGCCGCGCGCTTCCCCGACTCGCTGGAACCGCCGCTCGACTCCGGTGAACATTTCGAGTCCTGGCGCCATCGCATCGAGCTTGACGCCGAGCGCAATGCCGGCCGAGATGGCAGCAAGTGCGTTTCGCACGTTGTGCAGCCCGGGGACTGACAGCTTTACAGTGCCGAGCAACTTACCATCGTGGGCCGCGTCAAATTTCGTGCGGCCATCCAGCTGCTCGATGTTTGTAGCGAGCAACCGCGCGTCGGACGACGTCACCCCATACCGAATCACTTCAGCCGTGTTTGGGATCGGCAACGTGCATGCACCAGTGTCGTCAGCACAGAGCACGATGGTCTCCGCACCGCGAACGAACTGTGCGAACGCATCGCGAATCTCGCTGATTCCGCCGGGATAAATGTCGAGGTGATCGGCCTCGATGTTCGTCACGACAGCCACCGTCGGGGCGAGCGCGTGAAACGACCTGTCGTACTCGTCAGCTTCGACAACGAACAGCTTGTCGGATCCTGGTTTGAGATTCCCGTTCCACGATCCGACCCGGCCTCCGACAACCCCGGTGGGCTCGAGGCCCGCGGCCGCAAGCGCTTCCGTCGTCATTACTGTCGTCGTGGTTTTGCCATGCGTGCCGGCAACTCCAACAAGATGCCCGCCCGAAACCGCGCGACCGAGCGCTTCAGCCCGGCGCGTCACGGGAATCCCAAGCTCGCGAGCGCGCTCGAGCTCCGGATGGTTTTTCGGGACAGCCGACGTTACGATGACCTCGCCAGCGCCGGCGACGTGAGACGGATCGTGTCCGTGCATGACGTGGACACCGACGCGCTCGAGATCGGCCGACACCGCCTGAGTCATGTCGCAGCCGGTAACTGCATAGCCGCGTCGGATAAACAACTCGGCCAGGGCGCTCATGCCGGCCCCGGCGATTCCGACGAAATGAACCGGGCCGTTATCGGGGGAATGGGAATCGGACATTGAGGCGGATGGATCGGAGAAAGTGAAGTGTCCGGCTCGCGCGTTTTTACCGGCCGGCTGCGAGCTCTAGAATGTGAATCGCAATATCGCGCGCGGCGTTGGGTCGCGCTCGTTTTCTGACAGCGCCCGATCGGTCAGCGAGGACAGCGGGGTCGTCAAGCAGCGTCCGCACCGAGCGATCGAGGACGTCTGCGGTGAGCTCTGACTGACGGATCATCTCCGCTGCCCCTGCACCCGCAAGGGCGCGCGCGTTCGCTGTCTGATGGTCGGCCGCTGCCGTCGGAAGCGGAACGACAATTGGCGGAATCCCCCACGCGGCAAGCTCCGCGGTGGCGATTGCACCGCCGCGGGAAATGGCGAAGTCGGTTGCGGTATAGGCTTCAGACACCGGCGAGAGGTACGGTTTCACACGCACTCGCTCGCTCTCGAGATTGGAGTAGTCGGCATAAGTGCCGGGGCCAGTTGCCCAGATGACAAAAAGATTTTCGGGCAGACCGCGGTTGATCCAGCTCGCGACGACATCGTTGATTGCCTTTGATCCCTGGCTTCCGCCGTACACCAGTAACACGCGTCCGCCGGTCGCCGGAAATCCCCATGCAATGCGAGATGCTGCGCGATCCGGGAGCGGCGATGGCGGTGGCTCGATTGGATTTCCCGAGTCGAAGACGGTAGTCCGTGCCCCCGGATGCAGGTACTTGACCGCTTCCGGAAAGCCATTGTGCACCTGCCGGGCATACCGACTGAAAAATTTCGTTGTCAATCCCGGAAAGCTGTTCTGCTCCTGAACGGCGAACGGAATTCCGTGAACGGTCGCATACGCGAGGGCGATTCCCGACGCATAGCCGCCGGTGCCAACGACACACGCTGGCCTCTCGTCGCGGACAATGGCACTCAACCTCGCCCACGCGCTGAACGCGCCGCGAATCGTCTTCCAGTTCTCCCACGGGCGAGCCCGGTACAGCGGATGCAAGTCGAGCAACTCGTGCGGAAACTCGGTTGTCGGAAGAACGTTCTTTTCGATTCCGCGTTTTGCACCGATGAAGAACGGTTTGACGTCGGGCGACACCGCGACCATCGCCCGGGCGATCGCCAGTCCGGGGTACAGGTGGCCGCCGGTCCCGCCACCCGCGAAGAGAATTCGCACTCAGGGTCGCTCGAGCGCGAACAGCGGATTGGTCGCGCGCGACCCGATCACCTTCTCGTGAGTGCTGCCGATGTTCACCAGAATACCAGTCATCAGCAGCGACAACGCCATGTTCGACCGGCCGTACGACACGAACGGAAGAGTGAGACCTGTGGTTGGAAGCATGCCGATGACGACTCCGATGTGCAGAAACGCGGTGATGACGATTGTCGCCGTGATGCCAACGGCAACGAGCTGAAGAAACTGACTCCGTGCCTTTCGTGCGATCCTGAA
Organism: Gemmatimonadales bacterium; assembly: GCA_038254845.1. Taxonomy (GTDB): domain Bacteria; phylum Gemmatimonadota; class Gemmatimonadetes; order Gemmatimonadales; family Gemmatimonadaceae; genus UBA4720. Next base: position 86,023 of record JBBSFT010000001.1, read on the forward strand.
CCCGAGAAAGGCGAACGCGGCGAACGCCACAATCAGCGTCAGCATGCCGAGAAACCCCCATTCCTCTCCGATCGACGCTGCGATGAAATCATCGTACGCGAGGGGAAGAAATCCGAGCGGTTGGCGTCCTTGCCCGAATCCAACACCGACGACACGTCCGGAGCCAACCGCGATCAACGACTGCCGAAGCTGATCGCTCACGTGAGTCGGCGCGCTGCCGGGATCGAAAAACGCGCTCATACGAAGCAACACGTAGTTGAGGCGTTGCATCTGCGTCCAGAGAAGAGGGATGCCGATAATTCCGAGCACGACGAAATGTCCGATGCGGACACCACCCGCAAACAGAATGATTCCCATCGTCAGCGTGTACATCATCGCGATGGATAAATCTGGCTCGAGCGCGACGAGGACATCGAGCAGCCCGATGATGACAAGGAACGGAAGCAGTCCCTTGGTGAGCCCGCGAAGAGCCTCACCTTTTTTCACGATCAGCATCGACGTCCAGATGACAACCGCGATCTTGCCAAGCTCGGACGGCTGAAGCGACGAGCCGATCAGGAATCGCCTCGACCCGCGAAGGCGCGGCGCGATCGACTCGGTAAACGGCAGGATGATCAGCAGGAGCAGAAGAATCGAGAGAAACATGAGCGGCCACGCATATCTGCTCCACCGCTCTGCATCAATCTTCGAGACGAGGGCGAGCGCGACGATTCCAGCAAACACGCCGACGAGCTGATGGAGAATGAAGAACGCGTTGCTCATGTTCTTCGATTGCGCGTAGATCGCACTCGCGCTGTAGACTGTCGCCAGGCCGAACGAGAGCAGGCACGCGGTGATCAGCAGGATCAGCCGCGCCTCTGGGCCCATGGCCCACCGATACCGGACGTCGGCCGCCGCCGGGCTCACGGCGATTCCATCGCGAGTTTCCTGAACGTCGCGCCGCGCTCCTCGTAGTTCTTGAACATGTCGAAGCTGGAACACGCGGGCGAAAGCAGGACCGCGTCGCCGGCAATCGCCGCAGCCCGCGCGTGGCTCACTACGTCATTGAAATTCGATCCAAGCCTTTCAAAGTCTACGACCTGCCCGAGATCCGTCTCAATTTCCTCACCCGCCTCGCCGTAGGCGATCACTTTCTTCACCGATGCCGCAATTGCCGGGGCAAGGCTCGTGTACGCCTCACCCTTGTGGCGCCCGCCAAGAAGCAGGATGGTCGGGCGCTGCATGCCGGACACCGCGACGAATGTCGAGCTGACATTGGTTGCCTTCGAGTCATTGATCCATTGCACGCCGTCGACTTCTCCGACGATTTCCATGCGGTGCGCGAGCGCATGAAACGTTCTGAGCGCCGCCGCCAGCTTGACAAGTGATTCCGTTGTCGCAAAGCGCTCATCGGCGATCGACACTGCCAGAGCGGCCGCGAGCGCGTTCGACACGTTATGGTCGCCGAGCAGGGAGATCTCGGCGCGCGGCATGAGCGCGTCGCCGCGGAGCATGAGGTTTCCTGACGCCCGGTCGAGCCATGCGTCAGAACGGCCACGCGTCGAAAACCCGAACTTCTCTCCCAGCGCGCGGCTCGCCATTGAGCTGACGAGCTGGTCGTCGGCGTTCAGCACCCATTTCGACGACCTCGTTGCATTCGCGAAGAGACGCGCCTTGTCGGCATAGTAATCGTCAACGGTCGAATACCGGTCGAGATGATCGGGAGTGAGATTGGTGAGCACCCCCACATCCGGCGCGAGACTTGGAGTGTCGTGAAGCTGAAATGACGACATCTCGAGAGCGATCCAATCCGGCGGTGTCGTCATCAGCGCCATGTCCGACAATGGCGTGCCGATGTTGCCAGCTTCAACTGCAGTCAGACCGAGGCCGCGCAGCAAATGGCCGATGAGCGCGGTTGTAGTTGTCTTTCCATTCGTGCCGGTGACAGCGATGACTCGCGTCTTCGGCAGACTGGCGAGCGCGATCTCGATTTCGCTGACGAGTGGCACACCTGCCTCTCTCGCTGCGGCAATCGGCGGATTCTGCGGGTCGATGCCGGGACTGACCACAACTCTCGATGCTCGCGCAATGCGATTGAGGTCGTGGCCGCCGACGTCAACCGCCGCCCCAAGCCGTCGCAGAATGTCGGCGCTGTCTTCGACTTTCTGCGTCGCCCCGGTGTCGGACGCATACACGCGTGCACCTTGTGCGAGAAGAAGCCGCGCCGCCGAAGTTCCGCTCTTCCCCAGGCCAAGAACCGCGACTTCCCTGCCGGACTTCGACACCGCGCTCATCTCAGCTTGAGCGTACTCAGTGCGAGGAAAGCGCAAAGGATGCCGAGAATCCAGAACCGCACGACGACCTGGCTTTCGTCCCACCCGCCCTTCTCGAAATGATGATGCAGCGGCGCGAGACGAAAGATGCGATGGGTCTGCGCGTATTCGAGTCCCTTTGACCGCCGATGAACCTTGAACATGACGCGCTGAAGAATTACCGATAGCATCTCGGACACAAAGACGCCACCAACGATCAGCAGCACGAACTCCGATTTGAGCAGAATCGCGATCACGCCAAGTGCGCCGCCGAGCGCGAGCGAGCCGGTATCGCCCATGAAGACCTGCGCGGGATGCGTATTGTACCAGAGGAATCCGATACACGCTCCCATGATTGCCGCGCAGAACACAGTGAGCTCGCCGGCGCCGCGCAGGTAGAACACCTGCAGGTACGACGACGCATCGATGCGGCCGATGACGTACGCAAACAGCGCGAGCGTCAACACCGCGATCGCCGTCAGGCCGGCGGCGAGTCCGTCGAGTCCATCGGTGATATTGACCGCGTTGCTGGTCCCGGCGAGCACGAATGTCACGAACAGCACGTAGAACCACGCAAACGTCGGAACGATGAGGATGTACTTGTAGAACGGCAGCGTCGTCGATGCGCCGGGAAGCGTTGACAGCGGGTAGTGCCACAGATACCACCCGAGCGCGATTCCGATCGACATCTGGCCGATAAGCTTGTAGCTCTCGATGAGACCGGTATTCTTCGCGCCCGCCTGACGCTGTTTCAGCTTGAGGAAATCGTCGAAGAATCCGATGAACCCCATCCACAACATGACGAACATCGCGATGAGCACGTAGCGATTGTTGAGCTTCGCCCAGAGGAGCGTGGGAATGAGTGTCGATGACAGAATGATCAGTCCGCCCATCGTCGGCGTTCGCCGCTTGTCCTGATGGCTGTCCGGAGTGCCCTCACGGATGACCTGATGAAGACGCATCCGCCGCAGCCGCGCGATGATGAGAGGGCCGATGACGAACGTCATCACGAGCGCGGTGACTGCGGCGCCGGCAGCGCGAAACGAGATGTAGTTGAAGATCCGGAGAAATCCCAGATCCCGGACAAGCGGGACCAGCAGATAGTTCAGCACTAGGAGTTGGCCCAGGTTGTGATGTGGGGCACAAGCTGTTCGAGCTTGACACCGCGCGATGCCTTCAAAAGAATAACCGCGTCGCGCTCGATGCGGGGAAGAATCAGCGGCCAGATGTCATCGACTGTCTGCGACGCAACGATTCGGGCGTCATTCGCGCCCACTCGGGCGAGCGAATCAGCAAACTCCCCGACACCGGCGATGACGTCGGCACCCGATGCGAGCGCGAGCAGACTGATGTCGTCATGACATTTCGCCGACGCTGCGCCCAGCTCCCGCATGGTGCCAAGAATGATGATTCGCTGGCGCTCGCTGCCAATGTTGTGAATCAGGTCGATCGCCGCGCGCGTTGAGCCCGGATTCGCATTGTACGCGTCGTTGACGACGGTTGCGCGTCCGATCTCCTCCCACGCCGATCGCATGCGCGGCACAGTCATCCGCGCGATCCCCGACGCCGCATTCTCGTCCGACACCCCGCAGGTGCGGGCCACCGCGATGGCGAGCATCGCGTTCCGAAGATTGTGTAATCCCCGTAGCGGAACCGTCATGCTCACCGAGTCGAGCTCCAGCATACCTCGACCGTCAGGCCCCATACTCCACGATCTCGGCATGACATCGGCATCGTCGAGTCCGGCGGTCACGACCTGGCCCGCTCGGCCTGCCGCCGCCTCGGCAATCTCAGGCTGGGAAGCCGGCACGATAGCAACCCCGACCCCGTCGAACGCATCAGACTCCTCCCGCAACACTCCCGCAATGTCGCCAAGGCCTTCCAGATGTTCTTCGCCAACCGATGTCACCACCGCAATATCGGGATCGATGATCGCGCGAAGAATCCCGACCTCCCCAGGCAGGTTTGTCCCTGCTTCGACAACTGCAATTTCCGCGGTTGGCGGAATTGACAGCAACGTGAGCGGAACGCCGATGCGGTTGTTGAGATTTCCGCTTGTCGCATGGACGTCGAGCTGCGACGCAAGCGCGGCGCGGATAAGGTCCTTCGTGGTCGTCTTGCCGTTGCTGCCTGCCACCATGACGACGGATTTCCCCCACGCATGGCGCCACGCGGTGGCAAGCTGGCCGAGCGCGACGAGAGTGTCGTCAACGCGGAAGACGGGCACACCGGGATGACTGCCGGCAAACGCGCGATTCACCACGACCGCAGCCGCGCCCTGCGCCACCGCAGACTCCACGTAATCGTGACCGTCGAATGTGTCCCCTGCCAGCGCGACAAATAGCTGGCTGGCTGCCACCGACCTGCTATCGGTGTTGATCCCGGAGATACTGCCTGACGGCTTCCCATCCGACCCGAGTTCCGGTTTTCCAAGCGCTTCAGCGACCCGCTCGACGCTCCAGAAGCTCACGTCGCCATTCCCGACAGGAGTTCTCCGACGATAGTTTTTTCATCGAACGGCAGCTTCGTCTCGCCGACAATCTGATACGTTTCGTGACCTTTGCCGGCAAGCAGGACAACATCTCCATCGTGCGCTTCGCGAAGGGCGTGCTCGATTGCGGCCTTCCGTCCGTCGACTCGCACGTGCTTGCCCGGGGTCATTCCTGTCTCGATGTCGTCCAGAATCCGCGACGGATTTTCCGTGCGCGGGTTGTCATCGGTCAACACAATGACGTCCGCGCCTTCCTCCGCCGCGCGGCCCATCTCCGCACGCTTGCCGCGATCGCGGTCGCCTCCGCAACCGAAGACGAGGATCAGCCGCTTCTCGGTGAACGGGCGGATCGCGGCCAGCGCGCGCACGATTGCGTCCGGTGTGTGAGCGTAGTCGCGCAGAACTGTCGGGTTGGTCGAGATCATCTCGAGTCGCCCGGGAACTTGAGGCAAATCCGCGAGGCGCGCGGCAAGATCGGCGAGCGGCACGCCGAGCGTCAGTCCGACCGCGACTGCGCCAAGCGCGTTGTGCACGTTGACATCGCCGATAAGCGGGAGATCAACGGGCACCTTCTCGCCGGAGGCAGTCACGTTCCATGTACTGCCGCGTGAGCCGAAACGAACGTCGGTGGCGCGGACGTCCGCACCATCGGCGAGACCGAACGATATTTTCCGTCGTGTGTCGGGCAGCGCTCTCCAGTTCTCATCGTCGATGTTGATGGCGGCTTCGCCATCAACATCGATGTAATCCATGAGCGAAGCTTTTGCCGTGAAATACGCTTCCATCGTGTGATGGTAGTCGAGATGGTCGCGCGTGAGATTGGTGAACACGGCGGCATCGAAGCTCAACCCGTCGATACGGCGCTGATCGAGACTGTGAGAAGAAACTTCCATCGCGACCGTCTTCACGCCCCGACGAACGAGCTCGCGCAGAACGCGTTGAAGCTCGACCGGCCCAGGCGTAGTGAGGTCCGCACCTCCCGGGACAACCTCGGCGTCTGTGCCGAAGAGAACGCCGAGTGTGCCGATCGACGCACTGCGGGCGCCGGGCCGGTCGAGAAGGTGGCGGAGGATACCGGCGGTGGTGCTTTTTCCATTTGTACCGGTGATGCCGATCATCCGGAGCTCGCGTGACGGGTCTCCGAACGCCGCTCCCGCCGCAACAGCCGCGGCTTTTCTGCCCTCGCGGACGACGATAACCGGCAGCGACGTACGCTCAGCGTCCTCGGCCATCGCGACAACCGCGCCCGCTGCCGCTGCCTTCTCGAGATAGTCATGGCCGTCGCGGGCGCTTCCGCGAACTGCCAGAAACAGCGACCCGCTCTCTACCGCCCGGCTGTCGTCGGAAATAGCTGTGACGACCTTCGGCAGCCCGCCGCGGACATCCGCGAGAAGCCCCGCACGCTTCAGAGCGGCGACGATATGGCCGAGCTCGATGTGCATCAGGGGTTGTGCTGAAGTTTTACAACGCTTCCCGGAGCCAGGAGTGTCCCCGCCGCGGGAATCGTGACCGGAACCTGCGACGGCGCGAGCCTCACTCTGAACCCCGCTCCATGCAAAGCGTGAACCGCAGCACGGATCGTCATGCCCGCAACCTCCGGCACGGCACGCGGCGATGTGTCCGCGACAACCGTCAGTTTGGCAAAAGGCAGGGAGACGACAGTCGATCGCGGCTGGCTCCCGACGAGGTCGTCGACACTGCTACCGGAAAGTCCATCATCAACGGTCGAATCGAAGAGGGCCGGCAGCGCTCGCGGTCGTTTCGCCTTCGGATCAGTTTTGGTCTTGACGAGGTTTGATGACTCTGGTAGCGCCACGCGTTTCTCGACGACGGCGAGCTCGCTGCGGTTAAGTGCCGCGTCTCGCGCCGCGATGGCGGCTCTCAGCACGACCGCCGACACTGGTGCGGCGATGTCGCCTCCGAAATAGTCGCCGTGAGGACTGTCGAGCTTGACGAGAACGACGTACTGGGGATCGTCCGCCGGGAACAACCCGACGAATGAGGCCGTGTAGTTTCCTTCGACGTAGCCGCGTCCCTGCACCGTTCGCCGGGCAGTTCCGCTCTTCCCCGCAAGTTGAAAGGTCGCGAGATCGGCTTTCATTCCGGTTCCGCTGTCGACAACACTGACAAGAAGCTTGCGAACGGTCCGTGCCACGTCTTCACTGAACACGCGCCGAATCGCTCGCGGTTTGCCCTCGTAGATCACCTCGCCATCGGCCTGCCTGATTTCCTTCACAATGTGAGCTTCCATCAGCTCACCGCCATTGGCGAGCGCTGCATAGGCAGAGACAAGCTGAAGCGGGGTCACCGTCAGCTCGTATCCCATCGCGAGCGATGCCGCCGAGGTTGCATTCCATTTCACCGGCTCGCGCAATGTTCCGTCGGATTCGGCCGGAAGCGGCAGGCCTGTCGGCATGCCGAGTCCGAGATCACGCAGCGTCTCGTACTTCTCGCGCGGCGTGAGACGTTTGGCGAACTGAACGATGCCGATGTTGCTCGAGAAGCGGATCACATCGGCCAGGGACATCTCTTTTTCGCGGTGTGAGTCCGTGATTGTCCGCCCGTTTACTTTCCACTCACCATTGAACGTTTCAATCATTTCGTCCGTCCTCGCGCGACCGCGCTGGAGGAGAGCCGCAGCCATGAACGGCTTGATCGTAGATCCCGGCTCGAACGGCTCGGTGATCGCGGTTGTGGAAAACGACTGCTCGGCGCGCCTGCTGGCCATCGCGAGCACATCGCCCGTCTTCGGATTGAGGACGACGATGTCGCCGCCACTTGCATGAAGGCTGTCGGTCGCCGAGGCGAGCGCGCTCTCGCAGATATCCTGAAGGTCGCGATTGATCGTCAGGGTCACGCTGCCGCCGGCACGCGGTGTTCTCGCCGTTTCGTCCGGAGAATCGAGCCGCCGCCCCTTTACGTCGCGCGCGAACGACGACTGGATCGTGTCGCCGCTAAGAACCCCATCCATCGAGAGCTCGATTCCATCGACCGCCTTCCCTTCTCCATTGACACTGCCGAGCAACCGGCGAATACCGTCCGAGCCAACGTACTCGCGAGTCATCACCGATTGCGCATGAACTCCGTGCTGGGTCATGAGCGTCGCCACATCCGATGGAATGTGCAGACCGGGAAGTGGAACCCACTTTCGCCGCACATCGCTGGCGGCCGCGGTCCACTCGCGCGGAAACCCGGCCTCCTTCATTGACGCGGCAAACGCAGTCCGGTCCTTGATCTCTCCCGGAGCGACATTCAACTGGAACAATTCGCGGCTCTCAACGAGAATGTTGCCCGATGCATCGAGCACGTTGCCCCGCGGTGCCTTCACCTGCCCCGTTGCGAACTGCTGCCGGCGCGCTCGATCAGCCCATTCCTTGCCCTGGAAAATCTGAACTCGCGCCGATTGACCGGCGAGCGCTACGGCGAATAATGCCAGCACTCCGTGGATGATCGAGACGCGATTATCGTGAGCCATTCGACGCGGGACGAGGGAGCAGTACGATCTGCGTCTCTGACGGCGTGCGCATGCCGAGACGTTGCTCGGCGATCGGACGAATGTGCGTCAATGACGAAGATTCCCTGATGAGCTGCGCGAGCCGGGTGCGCTCACTCCGGAGCTCGGCTTGTCGTCGCGAGAGGGTGGTAATACTCGCCCCTTCGCGGTGTCCGTAGCTGCGACGCGCGACGACCGCGACGGCGATGAGAACGAATCCCAGCAGTCCGCCCGCGATCATCCACCGACCGACCTTCAGGCCGCCTTTCGCCACGCGCGAAGGTGTGCGCTGCGAGCGCGTGGATTGCGTTGAATTTCGGCCGGTCCGGCAGACACCGCTTTTCGGGTGACGAGCGTTCCCGGCGCGACGCCGCCGCAGGTGCAGCTGAGCTGACGCCGCGGGCAGACGCAGTCCCGCGACCACTCGCGCATCAGGTGCTTGGTGATTCGATCCTCGCCCGAATGATACGAAATGATCGCGAGGACTCCTCCAGGCGCGAGACGGTCTCTCAACAGCGGCAGCGATTCTTCCAGACCGCGAAGCTCGTCGTTGACGACGATCCGGAGTGCCTGAAACAAGCGCGCGAAATCGCCGCTTCCCGAGCGCGGCCCAAGAACGGCGCGAATTGCGCCGACAAAATCATCACTTGTCACGAACGGCCTGTTGCCACGCCGGCGCCCAACTTCGCGCGCCAGACGGCGTGCCTTCGGCTCGTCCCCGTAATCACGAAAAACTCTCGCCAGCTCGGTTTCGTCGGCAGTGTTCAGGAACCCCCCTGCTTTGAGCCGAGAATCGCCCATGCGCATGTCAAGGCCGGCTCCTTCGCGAAACGAGAAGCCGCGTGATTCATCGTCGAGTTGGCGGGATGACACGCCAAGGTCGGCGAGAATGCCGTCGAACTTGAGCGCCGGGTCGTCGAGCAACGTGTTCACCTGTGAGAAGTTGCCCAATATAATGCGCAAACGGCCTGCCGCCTCGTGCGCGGCAAGCCGGTCGCGGGATGCCTCGATTGCTGCCAGATCGCGATCGATTGCGATCACCGATGCTCCCATCGCGAGAAGGGCGGCGGTGTGACCGCCGCCGCCCAGTGTGCAATCAAGAACTGTTCGCGCACCCTCCATCAAGCCCACTACTTCCGCCGCGAGAACCGGCGCGTGATAGGATGTGTCCCACGCGCCGGTCACGGGTGAAGCTATTTGCAGAACCGCTTGACCTGATCGTCTACAGCCGGAGTGAATTGCGGAATCGCCGTCAGCAGCTGCTTCGCTGCGTCAGGATAGGCCTGGAGGCCAGCCGGCACGTTTTCCTGCGCCGCGTTGAACGACTCCTTCGCCAGCCGGGCGAGTGGGCAGCTTTTGCTCTTCTGCGCGTCGTTCACCGCACTCTGCCCAATGAGGAACGACGACGCGCCCGCGAGAAATTTTGCATCCGCGGATGGCTCGAGCTTGTCGGCGAGCGTCAGGAACTGCACCGCGCGCTGGAGGTCAGGGCGAGCCTTCGACGCATTGCCTGCCTTGTAGGCATCACTTCCGGCCTTCAACGCAACCTGGCCACAGCTCTTCTTGTCGTATGGTGCCGGTGCTACACCACAAGCGTTGAGCGTTGCAAGCTCCTCGTCAAGCTGGTTCATCGTGCTGAGGATGAGAGCCTTCTGAGCGTAGCCACCTTCGATGCGCGGGTTTACCCCGAGCGCGCGATTGATGATCGGCAGAGCCTGCGCATTCTGACCGGCCTTGCTCAAGGCGTTCGCCTGAACCACAAGCAGCGTGGTGTTGCTCGGGAATTTGGCCGTTCCGAGAGCGGCCAGCTCCGCAGCACGCGCGGGGCTGATCGACGCAGCCGCGGCGGAGCTGCGAATGAAATACGCGGTGTCGGCCAATGCCGTATCTGCCTTGATCATCTCGGCGCCAGTTGCGAGTGCCTTACTCCAGTCCTTGCCGGCGAGGTAAACTCTCCAGGCAAGGCCCAGCGTCTTCGGATCGCCCGGGTTCGAGCGTATGGCTTCTTCCACGAGGGGATAGGCAAGTGGAACCTTGCCGGCCTGGACCAGGCTGACGATTACCTGGTCGCGAAGCTTCTCGTTGCCCGGATCGGCTGCCATCAGTCCGACCAGCGCATCAGAAGCCTTGTCGGGGTTGTTGTGGCTTCCGTAGTAGTCAGCGGCGGTCCGCAGCGCCCAGATGTTACGCGGGTCGATTGCGCGAATTCTATTGGCGACAAGAATGACCGAATCGGCCTTCTTCTGGCTCTCCAACGCATTGCCGAGGCACACCATGGCGATGGTTCCTTGCGGATACTTCGCGATCGCCGACCTCGCCATCGTCTCTGCTTCCGCGAACTTGCCGTCGCGATAGAGCATGTAGCAGCTCTTTTCGTTCGCGAGCTGACCGCGTGCGGCCTGGTACGATCGCGAAATCATCTGGGCTGCTGCGTCGAGACGCGGGGCCTCAGCGGACGGCAACGGCTGCGAGAGGGACTGGTCGCGCGCGAGAACCATGCGGGCGTCAATCTTGACGCCGGTCGGGGTCTTCGTCACCACGCCGTCAAGGAACTCATCCGCGCGGAGGAGAACGGCAAGCGCTCTCGCATCCGTCGCCTGAAGCGCTTCGGTCGTCGAGTAGCCCGACGCCTTGAGCGTGTTCTCGATGTCGGCTTTCGGGATCACCAGCAACTGCTGATTGTTGATGTCGCGAGAAATCCGCGAGCGAATTGCCTCGGCGGCCTGCGGCCCGAGATCCTTCTCGGAACTCGAGAGCGTGGCTACCATAAGGCGGGGGGCCGGTTCCGCCGCACGACGCTGGGCAACCGCACCGGTCAATGGAAGGCTGATGAGAGCTGCGACCACGGCCAGGGCGCGCAGATCACGAATTCGATTGTGACGCAAAGTAAGACTCCTTGCTTGCAATGTCCTAGTCTCCAACATGGTGAACACCTGTACACCTTGGCGGTCGTGCAGGTCCAGAAAAAACATGAGCGAGGAGGGACTCGAACCCCCGACATCCTGCGTGTAAGGCAGGCGCTCTAACCAACTGAGCTACTCGCCCGGTAACACCGAGCCCTGCCTACTTCAGAATCGCTACGGGAACGAGAACGCAATACCCAAGCACCAGCAACACAGGGGCAATGGTAGTGCCGCCGCGCGCCAGATCGGCAAATCCAAGTGCAATCGTGACAAGCGCCGCAACCCAGAGAGCCATCGACCTGTTGCGCGACGGCGTTCGCATGAATGCGGACCGTTCGTTGCCTGCTTCGGATTCAGCCATAGCGCGGTAGTGTAGAGGTACACGAAAACGGTGTCAAGCGCACCACGGGAAATGGGCGCACGCCTCATTGTATCTTAATGTGGCCAGGCGCTCAGCTGAAACCCATCGGGTCCTGGCCCGCTTGCGATTCCCGGATTGCATCGGCGCACCGGCGGCCCCAGATATTGAAGCGATTCGCCATGTGGCCTGAGCGCCATGCACCATGAGCGTGAGCAAGCTCTCCGGCGGCAAAGTATGCCCGACCAAGCTC
>JBBSFT010000002.1:0-70995 GCA_038254845.1 Gemmatimonadales bacterium
ATGGTCGCGACAGCGGCGGCGGTGGCCCATGCCGGTGCCATTCCGGTAGCCGTCGACTGCGGCCCCGATCACCTCATCGACCCGCGATCGGTCGAGGCGGCCGTGACTGACCGCACCCGGGCGATCATGCCCGTTCAGCTAAACGGGCGCACCTGCGACATGGACGCGATCGAGCGAATTGCTGCCGCCCACGACCTGATCATCGTCGAGGACGCGGCCCAGGCGCTCGGCTCGAAATTCAAGGGACGGTACGCCGGCACGTTCGGAATCGCGGCGGCATTCAGCTTTTATCCGGCCAAGATTCTCGGCTGCTTCGGAGACGGCGGCGCGGTCGTGACGAGTGACGCCGAGGTCGCGCGGAAGATTGCGCTGCTCCGTGATCACGGCCGGAACGAAGCAGGCGAAGTCGAGATGTGGGGGTTCAATTCGAGACTGGACAACCTTCAGGCAGCAATCCTGCATGCACAATTCCGGGATTACGACCAGATCGTGACGCGTCGCCGCAGTATCGCCTCGCTTTACGACTCGCTACTTTCAGACCTGAAGGAGCTTGTTCTTCCGCCGGCCCCAGACGCCGAGCCGGACCATTTCGACGTATTTCAGAATTACGAGATCGAAGCGCTGCATCGAGACGAGCTTCGCGCGCATTTGAGTGAGAAAGGGATCGGGACGATCCTCCAGTGGGGCGGTACTCCTGTTCATCGCTTCAAGCAGCTTGGCTTTGATGTTTCGCTGCCGGTAACTGAAAGATTCTTCGAACGGTGTCTGATGCTTCCATTGAACATGATGATTACCGATGACGAAGTGACACAGGTCGCGGCGAGCATTCGCGAGTTCTACGGCGGGCGCAGCTGATGGAGCAGAACGCGGCATCGGCAATCCGCGCCCGGACCGAGATTCCCGCATCAGCGGACCTCGCGCTCCGCATTCGCAAGCACGCGGTGAGGATGACCAATCTCGGCGGGAGCTCTCATGTCGGATCGGTGCTGTCGATGGCCGATATCGTCGCGGTTCTCTACGGCGGAATTCTGCGCGTCGATCCGGCCAATCCGACTCGTCCCGATCGCGATCGGTTCGTGCTCAGCAAGGGACACGCGGGCGCCGGCATCTATGCTGCGCTCGCGGAAAGCGGTTTCTTCTCGACCGACTTGCTCGAGAAGCATTGCTCCGACGGATCAGTGCTCAGCGGGCACGTGTCGCATCGCGGCGTGCCTGGAGTCGAGCTGTCCACTGGCTCCCTCGGTCACGGGCTGAATGTCGGCGCCGGCATGGCGTACGGCGCCAAGCTCGATAGTCGCGCGAACCGATCATTCGTTCTGATGAGCGACGGTGAGTGCGACGAAGGCTCGACGTGGGAAGCGGCGATGTTCTCGTCGCATCACAAGCTGGACAACCTCGTCGCGATCATCGATTACAACAAGATTCAGAGCCTGGCACCCGTGTCGGAGACGTTGACGCTCGAGCCGTTCGCCGACAAATGGAAGTCGTTCGGCTGGGCGGTGTCCGAAGTTGATGGTCACGACCACAATTCCCTGTACGCAACGCTTTCCAGCGTTCCTCGCACGACCGACAAGCCGACCTGCGTGATCTGTCACACGACCAAGGGTAAGGGTGTGTCGTTCATGGAGCGCAGCGTCCTCTGGCACTACCGCACGCCGCGTGGCTCCGAGTACGACGAAGCGTTGAACGAGCTGTCCGCCGATACGTGAGAGACAATTTCGTTCGCCAGCTCACCGAGCTGGCGCGGACTGATCCGCGCATCTTCCTGATGACGGCCGACCTTGGGTTTCGCGTCCTCGACGCATTCGCTGAGGAGTTTCCGAAACAGTATCTCAACGTCGGGATCGCCGAGCAGAACATGATCGGTCTCGCGACGGGCATGGCGATGGATGGTCGCACGGTCTTCTGCTATTCGATCGGAAATTTTTCGACGTTGCGTTGTCTCGAACAGATCCGCAACGATGCCTGCTATCACGAAGCAAACGTGAAAGTTGTCGCCGTTGGCGGAGGTTTCAGCTATGGGCCACTCGGCATCTCGCATCACGCGACGGAAGATCTGGCTATCATGCGCGCACTGCCCAATATGACGATTGCGGTGCCGGGCGATCAGTGGGAGGCGCGAGAAGCGACCAAGGCACTCGTGGCGACACCGGGTACGTGCTATCTGCGCCTCGACAAATCGGCCGCCCCTGCGACGGCGCGGGCGAAGGAAGTGTTCTACATCGGCAAGGCGCGCACGGTTCGCGAAGGCACTGACATCACCCTCATCGCCACTGGTGGAATTCTCGGTGCCGCGCTCGAGGCGGCTGATAGTCTTGTCGAGCAGGGCATCACGTGCCGCGTGCTCAGCATGCACACGATCAAGCCGTTCGATGGCGACGCAGTCTTGCGCGCATGCCGTGAGACCGGTGGCATCGTCACGGTCGAAGAACATACGATCCACGGCGGGCTCGGCAGCCTCGTTGCCGAGACGTGCATGGATGCGGGCATCAGGCCGGCCGTGTTTCGCAGGATTGGACTGAGAGCGGGGTTTTCGTCCATTGTCGGCGCGCAGGAGTATCTCCGGCGCGAGTATGGCATGGATGCGAAAGCAATTGCGAAGGCTGTCGCCGAGCTCGTGTCGGCCGGGAGTCCACACGCGCCGCGACCGCGACTCAAGGTCAGCTCGGGCGGATCGGCGACCTAGCGGATTAGAAGTCTGGCGCGCTAGATCTTCTTCAAGACTGTCGTGCACTGGCCCACCGCGGGCGGCAGCAGCCGCTGAAACAGGAAGTAAAGCGCCGGCGCATGTTGAGAGAGCCGTCGGCCAAGCGGCGGAACGAGCGCCCCACTCTCCCGAGCGACAACCGTTGTCAGTCGATCGACCGAAAACAGCTCCGCGATCGTTGAACGCGACATCGCGGTCTTCACTCCACTGCCCCGCCTTGAGTATCGCCAATCGGCGAGCATGAGGTAGCCGCCTCTCCTGGTCACTCGAAGCATTTCCTGCGCGATGTTGTCGAGCAATGCGCGAGAGTCGAGCGTGCCGAGCATCGTCGATTCAAAGACAAGGTCGAATGTCTCATCCGCAAACGGCAACCGCTCGGCGCTTTCGATTCGAAACGTCACACCGGGCAACAGCCGTTTTGCCTGATCGATGCGCTCGCCATTCGTGTCGATGCCGGTCAAACGCGCGGGATCGAATCCCATTCGAATGAACTGAAGCAGACTCGCGCCATTGCCGCACCCCACGTCGAGAACGCGCGCCGTGGCCCGATTAAGACCGAGCTTTCGAAGTGCCGAGATGTTGGCGCGATCGACGGCGAATGTCTGAAACAGGACCTCCGGATTACTCAGGAGGTCGTTTCGGTCCAGCCCGTGTCTGTCGTAATACTCGCCGTAGAGTGGTGCAGCGTCTTCTTCCGCTGTCACCAGCCGAATGTTGCGACCGTCACGGCGAGCTGGTTGTTGTGGCGATCGCTTCCCGCCCCTCCCGCTTCGCAACTGTCCTTGTTCTGAAAGAACGTGTTGTAACGTGATGCCGAGGTCAGCTCGAGTCCGATTCTCACGTAGCTGCTCGAGTAACTTCCGCGCGCACCGGGATAGGTTGTGACGTCATGGCCACACCGAATTGCATACGGTCGCAGAAAGAACGCATCGTTGTTGAAGCGAGTGCGGCCGAGGCTCACGCCGAACTGCCATGGTCCCCGATAGAAGTCCATTGCGCCGAACCCGCCCGACGACCCCGGGCCAATGCCCGCGCCGAGGAGTTGTCCTTCGTTCGTGAATCCCTGAATCACTGAGCGGCTCGTGTAGATCGAGCCGGTCGGACGGAATCGGAACGTGGAACTTTGCTCGACGCTTGTGAGCTCACCGTGAATTCTGAAGCGCGATGTCTTCGCCGCGTTCGCGTGTGTCCACTGAAGGCCGGCCGTGTACCCGCGCGAGTGATTCGGCTCCTCGAGAAAGTCACGCAGGGAAATGGGCAAGTCTGCCCGAACCCATTCGACGTAGGTTTCGAGGCCGTAGTGAGGAATCGCCCACCGGCCGAACACCGAGAGAAGCTGGTCTGGCCCGGGAATGAACGCCGAGTCGCGGATTGCGCGCGCATTCGGGTGACCGACGCCCTTGAGTGCATCGAACGTTGCACTCGCGACATCACTGTATCCCGATGCCGGAGCAATTACCGCGCGTGTCAGGCCAAGGGTGAACTGAGAGCTGCGCGATGCTCGCCACGCGAGCGCGAATGCGCTGATCGTTCGCACATCATTGGCGACGTTGTCGTCGAAAAAATCAGACTCGTGCAGACCACCGACGATGTATCGTGCGTCGAAGTTGCCCAGCCGGCTGTTGAGGCCGCCGTTGGTTCGCAGAAACGCATGTGGAAAACCAGGCGCGTTGTCGCCGAGGACGAGCGGGTTCCTGATGGCTGGGCCCCACCATTCATTCTCGGTTGCGCCGCCAACTTCGACCGGGCCGGCGCTGAGAGTGATCGATGACTGTCCGGGATAGACGCGGCCGATGGAGCTTCCACCGAATCGGTACGGAAGATCGATCGAGTATGGATAGACGTTGAACGGGGATGAGAACCTGCTGCGCGACACTGGAAGAGCGGGTGCGAACGTCGTATCGAGCGGGTTGATCGGAAGCCTGCCGTTCGCCGAGTACACCAACTCGGGGATCGCGACGATTCGAAGTGGGCCGAATGTCGCGGTCACGCCGCCCATCACGCGAACATTTGCTCCTGCACCGGCCCACATCGCGCCGTCGTTCTGTCCGAACGGCAGACTCGAATTGGTGACGAAGCGGGCATATGGAAAGACGATCGTGAACGGGCGCGGGGTCATCCCGTAGTGGCGCGGGTCGCTCAAGCTCGAGGTCGAGCGCAGCATCAAACCATCCGGCGGGGTTGTGCCGTCGAGTTGCGCGAGGCGAAGCCGGTCGACGGAGTCGCCACTCACCGTGATCACACCTTCCGTCAAGCGTGCCGGGCCACTCGGGGCGATGGCCATCTGGGCGCGTGCTTCTGCGCCCGTCAGATACATGGCGGCCAGCGTGGTCGAGCACAGGATACGGCGGATTGGTGACATTCTCATAGATTGATAGGCACGCGCAAAATGGAAAAAGGATGACGTCCCCGCTTGCTCCCGGCAAAGCGCCACAGTAAGTATAGTCGCAGCCGTTACTCGCGGCGTCGCCCGGAAAGCTAGCGGCGCCGCAATCCCCCAGCAATTGGAGTACAGAGCGTGACCGATGCGTAAGCTACGTTTCATCGCGATACCAGGCGCCCTGATCTCGTCGATCGCGCGCAACAGGCTCCTGATCTCGCGAGCCGCAATCGGTCTCGTCGTCGCAGCCGTGCCATCGGTGAATTCGCTCGCGGCTCAGGAAAACGTTGGCGGACGCGACGAAGTCTTTGCGGGAAGTGTTTTTGAGAGTTACCTCCGCTATCTGCAGACACTCGGCAAGGCGGACTTTTATCCGCTTGGCATTCGCGGCTATTCGCCGTCGGAAGTCGATCTAATGGCAGCTCACGATTCGGTTCATCCATGGGCCAATCGCTATTCGTTCCAACGGGACACGACGTCCGGGCCGAAGATTGACGTCCTCCGCGCGAATCTCGGATTCACGTTCAACACGTCGTTCCCCTATGGCGGCAATGATGGAGTGGTGTGGGCCGGAAAGGGTCTGACGTCGGCGTTGCAGATGGGTGTAGCGATGCGGTGGGGCCCATTTTCAGCTCGCCTTGCGCCGGTCGCGTTCAGATCGGAGAACCAGACATTCGATCTTGCCGATAACGGACAGGTCGGTCTCGTTCGCTTCAACGATGGCCAGTTTCCGTTCCTGATCGATCACCCGCAGCGATTCGGCAACGACCCGTACACTCGCATCGATCTCGGGGAAAGCGTGGCGCGGGTCGATGTGTTGGGGCTCACGGCGGGAATCTCCACGCAGAGCCAATGGTGGGGACCGGCGAACGACTTTCCGTATATCCTCGGCAACAACTCGGGCGGGTATCCGCACGTGTTCTTCGGGACGTCGAAACCGGCCGACGCGAAAATCGTGAAGCTTCACGGGCGACTGGTGTACGGAATGCTCGACCAGTCGAAATATTCGCCGGTCACTGGTCCGGACTACTTCACCAGCTTTTTCCAGCCCGGGAAGAGGCGTTTCATGGCCGGGCTTGTCGGCGTGATGGAAATCGCGGGGGCGCCGGGGCTCGAGGTGGGTGGAGGCAGATTTTTTCATGCGGCGAACGACCAGAGCGGAATTACCGCGCACAATCTTGGACTGCCGCTTCAGAATTTCTTCAAGCGCCGGCTCAGGAATGAAGGTCAGTCCAACCTTGGTGACAATACAAGCCTGAAAGAAAACCAGCTGGCCTCGCTCTTCATGCGGTGGGCACCGCCGGGAAGCGGATTCGACGTCTACGGCGAGTTCGGTCGCGAGGATTTCAGCGCCGATCTCCGCGACCTGCTTCTCGAGCCCGAGCACTCAGCCTCAACGAATCTCGGATTTAGAAAAGCGTGGATGCACGGTAACACCCTCAGCGCCGTTCGCGCCGAGGGCTTTTCGTATGAGGCGTCCGCGGGATCACGCACTCGCGGCGAAGGGCAGACATACATTCACGGAACGCTCTTTCAGGGTCACACGAATCGCGGCCAACTGCTGGGCGCTAATGTCGGAGCGGGCAGTGGCAGTGCGCAGACCGTCGCCTACGACAGGTTCGCGAGCGGGGGCCGGATGACAGCGTTCTTTTCGAGAGTGACCGCGCGCGAGCAGTTCGGAATTGTCGCCGGTGCCGGCGCCTCAACGACGCTCAAGCGTGCGGTTGACGTCACGAACTCGGTCGGCGGAGAGGTCAACCGGTTCGTCGGACCCTTCGACATCGGCGCCCGCCTCACGTTGACCTCCGAGCTGAATCGCAATTTTCTGAAGGACGCGAGTAACGCGCTGTTCGGGCTCACGGTCTCCCAGCGTTTCTAGAACTCGAGCATGCCGCGGCTGAGACTGGTTCTCGTCGCGGAGGGACTGCGGACGAGGCTAGGAGTTCCGCGACTGCGGGCGCATCGGCTTGATGCGCTCCACGACAAGGTATGCCGCGGACAGTAAAACTGCGCCAATGAAAATCGATGCCAGAAACAGCGCCGGTTCCTTCCACGCGACGATCGCGAGGATCGCGAGGACGAAGTTGAACAGGAGAATCATCGAGCTCACCTGCGCGTGCGTTCTACCGGCTTGCACGAGCCTCTGGTACGCATGGCTGTGATGAGCGTGATGCCAGCTGTGTCCCTGCGCGATACGGCGGCAGAGTGTCACTGTCGCATCGAAGATGAACACGCCGAGCAACAGCACCCAGAGCATGAGTGGAATGGCGCCCGAGTTTTCGGAGGCAATCGCCAGTGTCGCGAAGAGGTATCCGAGGAGACCGCTGCCGGCATCTCCCATGAACAGCCGGGCCGGAGACCAGTTGAGCGGAAGAAAGCCGAGGTTGGCGGCCGCGATCAGAAGAGAGATGAGCGCAAGCGCCGGGTGACCCATTCCGATCAGGAGCAGCCCGCCGATCACCCCGGTGCTCACGGCTTCGCCGGCGGCGAGCCCGTCGATTCCATCTACGAAATTGTAGAGATTGATCGCCCATACTATTCCAAGCGCGCCGAGAAAGAGTCCGGCGAGCCCGAGGCGTGCCACAAAAATGCCGAGACTGAGCGAGGGAAGTCCGCCCAGCCAATACATGGCCCACGCCGCGGAAATGAACTGAACCGTGAAGCGTGTCAACGGCGAGAGGCTGCGGTGGTCGTCGATCCATCCTACCGTGGCGATCATCAGTCCACCGCCGACTAGAGCGATGGCAAGATCCCTGGGCACCCAGTTGAGGCTCGATGCCAGCGCGATGCCGCCCAGCGTGGTCACCGCGATCGCGAAACCGCCGCCGCGAGGTGTGGGACGCGAATGAGAGCTGCGCTCGTTCGGGATGTCGAGCATGCGGTCGAGTGCGTACAGACGCACCCGACTCGCGAGCAGCCAGCTTAGCACAGCCGCTGATGCGAGAAACACAAGCATGCCAGTTGTCATGGTGAAAACTGAGTGACGGTCATGTCTCCGCTGTGGAAATCAATGTCTCACGCTGGACTCTACTGCCCGACGGGGAAACCCGCAACGTTGGCGGAGCAAGTGCGCGAAAATGTTTCCCGAGCCTTGATGCGCCATGACCGGACTACAGTAACGAGAGCCTGTAGCCCGCAACCGCGGCGGCCATGTTGGCGTCGAGATCGGAGTCGAGCACAACACCAAGCTCCCGCTGAATACGATCGCTGCTGAAGCGGGTGTTCCCCGCGAGCTTGTCGATCTGGTCCGCGGAAACCGGCAGCGTGATACCCACCGCATGTTTGAGCAAATCCGCGACACTTCCGGCGGCACGCAGAACGAATGTCGGAGCCCGACGCGGCGTCCCCGTCTTGCCAAGGGCTCTGGAGATCGCAATGACAATCTCGTTCAAGGTGGCCTCGTGAGGATCGGCCACGATGTAAGTCTTCCCGGCCGCGCGCGGATCAGCGGCGACGTGAATCGCCGCTCGCGTCACGTTCTCAATCGATACCATCGACTTGATGTTGTCACCAGACCCCGGAATTACGAAGCGACCTCGCGCGATTGCGTCGATCAGCCGTCTCACGTTCCCACGATCACGCGGCCCGTACACTACCGGCAGGCGTAACACCGTTACCCGCATGGCGTCGCCCATCGACAGGACAGCTGCTTCCGCCGCGAGCTTGGACGTGCCATACGGAGTCAGCGGCCCGACGGGCGACTGTTCGTCGAGCATATCATCACTCTCCGGATAGACTGCGACCGTGCTGAACAGCACAAATGCTGACACACCAGCGACGACGGCTGCATTCGCAACCGCCCTGGTTCCATCAACATTTACCCGGTTGCAATCCGCCACCGATGCGGCCGGATGATGCACTGTCGCCGCGAGGTGAAACACGGCATCCGCTCCGCCCATGGATTCCGCCAGCGAACTCTCGTCGAACAAGTCGGCGGCCGCGAGCGTCAGCCTCGGCATGCCGGTGAGGTGCGCCGGATCGGACGTGGGTCCGACGAGCGCGCGAACCTCCCATCCCGCATCGGCCAGCCGGTCGCAGAGAACGCTTCCAATTCCGCCAGTCGCACCGGTGACAAACGCACGCCGTGATGGCCCGCCGCTCATGGCTCCCGCTTATAATTGTCAGACTATGCTCACTATCGCGAGCCCCCGGCACGACGCAAAGTCGCCCGACTGTGGCCTTAATATAGCCGCGTCCCGATGAGGGTCGGCGTGGTGAGCGAATACTACGATCGAACGGGCAGCACCCCGACGGTTCTCTTCGATCTCGTCAACCACCTGCGGCGAACGCGCCCCGATCTCACGTTCGATATTGTCGCGAGTCGCAATCAGTACCGGGGAAGCAAGCTCCTTCCATTTCGCGAGGATTCGGATGGAGTCGAGATCACCCGCCTCAACACTCCGAAGTCGAATCGGCCGTCAACGGCCGTGCGGCTTGGTGCGGGGTTCGCGTTCACCGCCGCCGCAACGATCGAGCTGATGAGGCGGCCGAAGCACGACGTTCTCCTTGTCGTCACGAATCCCCCCTCGCTCGTAATGGCAGCGAGGACGCTGAAAGCGCTCCGTGGAACTCCCTACGTCTACCTCGTCCACGATCTTTATCCCGACGTGGCAAACGTCCTCGGGGTGCTGCCGCGCGAAAGTCGCGCGTCACGTGCGCTCGCGAGCCTCCAGCGCCAGTGGTTGAGATCGGCCGCGCGCACGATTGTGCTCGGCCGATGCATGAGGGACTATGTGATCAGGAATTACTCGGTCGCTTCTGATCGGATCGACGTCATTCCGAACTGGGGAGACCCTGAAGCGATCCAGCCATCGACCACGAGCCGGTTTCGATCCGCCAATGACCTTGACGGGATCGTCGCGCTCTACTCGGGTAATTTCGGCCAGCACCAGGACTTCGACGTAATCCTGAATGCCGCGAAGATCCTCCAGGAAAAACGCTCACCAATCGTTGTGGCCCTCGCTGGCAGCGGTGCCCAGAAACCGCGAATCATGCGCCGCATCAATGAGGAGCGCATCAGCAACGTCAAAGTATTTCCACTGGCCCAGCGTGACGATTACTCCGACATGCTTGCCGCGGCCGACATCGGGCTCGTCACTCTCGCGGGCGGCGCCGAAGGCATCGGAGTACCGAGCAAATTCTATAACATCCTCGCGTCGGGCCGGCCGACTGTTGCGGTTGTCGCCCCGACTTCGGAAGTCGCGCTCGTCCTGAACGAGGCGCGCGCGGGGTTGCAGGTTAACCCCGGTGACGCGAGTGCTCTCGCGGAAGCTCTCGAGAGTCTTGCCAACTCTCAGTCGGACAGGGCCGAGATGGGTACCAATGCGCGGAAGGTCCTTGTCGATCGTTTTACGCTCGACACCATCGGCGAAAGCTTTTACAGCACGCTCGTGACGGCTGCGCTACGCCCGACGTGACGATACGATCGCGCCGGAATCCTCGTCCCGCCTGGGCTCAGACCCGGATTCCAGAATGTCACAAACGCGGGCGATCGACACTGAGCGGGTCCCAATCGACATCAGTAATTCCCTCGCCCGGGCGCCCTTCGCTCGCAGCTCTTCGTGCGACGAGGCACTGATCTCCCGCAGTACACGCTCGGCGCCGTCGACATCGCCATGCGCAACTCGCCAGCCAATATCCGCCTGAGCGAGAATCTCGGCCATCGGATTGCTTTCGGGTCCGAGAAGAAATATCGGCCGGCCCATCGCCATCGCCCCGTAGATCTTGCTCGGATGCACAATGCCCGGCATCGCATTGCCGATGCTCACGAGATGAACGTCGGCGGCTGACAGCGAGTGCGTGAGCACGCCGCGCTCCTGATACGGAATAGACACAACATTCGCTGCAACATTGGCGTCGACCTCCGCCTTTCCAACCCCGCCACCGACAAAAGCGAGCAGTAGATGCGGGTCATCGCGAAGGCGGCGTGCCGCGTCCAGCACTGTGGTGAGCGGGTGCGAGAGCGCGTGGTTGCCACTGTACATGACGACCACTCGGTCACCAAACCCGTACTCGCTTCGAAACGGATTATCGACACCCTCAACCGGCTCGGCCGGCTCATCCGCGGCCCACGGGCGAACGACCGACAGCCGACCCGCCACGTTGGCTTTCCCTTCGAGAATGCGTGCCATCATCGGATCGAGCGCAATGACTGACGACGCCCGTCGCAGCACGAAACGATTCATCCAGTCGAACATCTTCACGAGGCTCGACTCCGCGGAAATTTTGTCGAGCGCTACCATCTGGTCGGGATTCACATCCATCGGCCAGTATTTGAGCTGGACGCCCATCATGTGCGAGAGGGCTGCGGCAGCGACAGGGCCAAGCGGTGGCGATGTGCTGACGACCAGCGTGTGAACACCTTTCAATCTGGCAGCGGCAACAATCTCCTGCGCCATCAACACCGCACCCGATGCAAGGCGCAAGGCGATGGAGCTTTTGCCGAACGATCCGAGAGGAAGCCGGCGAACGTCAACGCCATTGAGTGTTTCGCGCGACGAAAATCTCCGAGATGGATTGTCGAAGCCGCGATTGGCTGTGAACACGACGACGCGATGCCCGCGCCGCACGAGCTCCTCCGCCGCGTCGGCGAGATGCTGTCCGAGCGCGGCCGGGTCGGGTGGATACACCTGCGTCAGAAAAACGAACCGCCGGCCACCGGGCACCTTCACGGCTTGACAGTTACTCCCGCAAGAAGTCCGGCTAACTCCGACACGTAATAGCGCGCCTTCTTTCGATCGGTGATCGTGTAAACGGCGATGCCTCCGCCGACCAGCGCGATACGCTTTGCATATTTGCCCCACAGCCCGTGTTTTCTGCAAAGCCGGCCAAATCCGGCACGGTATGAATAGACCCGGCGAAGCGAAGCAGGAGATCCATGCTCGGTGATAGTCCGCGGATGAAAGAATTCGATGGTGGGCTGGAAGTAGAGCCGCTTACCTGCAGCCAATAACCGCAACACCCAGTCGTGTCCTTCCTCGGCACCGTGAAAGGTGCCGACTCCAAGCGTCTCGTCGAACGGGATCTCGCGAATCACTTTCATCCGCACTGCCGTCGCCGGCTCGACGAACATTCCCTCCATGGTGCCGCGCGACAGCCAACCGGCGATGCTTCGGAATTTCACGATGCTATCGTGGCCGCTCTCATCGAGACAGCGTCCAAATACGACATCAGCACCCGTTCGATCGAGCTCGTCGAGCGCCCCACCAAGTGTCGATGGAAAAACGCGACAGTCATCGTCGGGTGTGAACAGCACCTCGGTCGTGGCGATACGCGCAGCGAAATTCTTGGCGGCGGAAAGCCCCCTGAACGACACCCGATGATGCTCGATCGCGAGGGCAGGAAACCGCGAAACAATCTCGCTGACGCGGTTGTCGGCGTTCTGATCGACGATGATGATCTCAGTCGGAAGGGCTGCGGAACGAGCGATGGATTGAAGAAGTGTCTCGAGCTCAGCAGTTCTGCCCAGCGTCGGAACGGCGACGCTGAATGACCGCGTCCTAGCCATCGGAGAATTGTTTCCCTGCTCTCCCAAAAGGCCTGAGCGGATGTTTGAGATCGCGGATGGCCTGGCGCTTCAGCTCGAGATAGTGATCGAATGCAGGCGTTGGTGCGGCCGCGGTCTCCGCGAGCCTTTCCCGGACGAACGCGAGCACGATGCCGATCATGAGGCCGGCAATCGCACCCAGTAGCGGATATGACAATGCCGCAGACTGCTCAGGCTCGAGCGGTCGTTCAGGATTCTCGAGCACAGTTACGGATGTGAGGGTCCTGGCGGCTTCGATGCGCGCGCGATCGTACGACTGGAGCAACGACGTGTACAGCTGTTGTTTCATCGTGACATCCCGCTGCAGCCGCGCGTTGGTCATGCCGAGCGAGGGTGACGAAAAATCGCGGTTCTCTACCCTGAACTGGACAACCTTATCTTCGGCGATCTGAAGCTCCGCCTTCGACTCGGCGACGCGCCCTTCGATAAATTCTCGCTCGGCAGCGGCCTGCGCATGTTTTCGCGCGCGGGAATAGTCGTCGATCAGTGCGATCATCTTCCGGGCAACCTGTTGCGCGAGGTCCGGAAATGGAGCCTCGACATAAACCCAGATATTCCCCGTGCGCGACGATCCGGACACCCGGAGACCCGCGTTGAGAGTATTTGTCATTTCGTCTTCGTGGACCTTGGCTGGGCCCTTCAGTCCGTAAAACCTGCTCAGTGGTCCGGACACTGAGCCTTTCTTCGTCTGAACCGTAAACGGCCCCGCGACAACTAGGTGGAGAAGCGGCGGAGATCTCAGGAGTTCACTGAAAAATGCCACTTCCTCAGCCGATGCAGTCGAGTGGGCAATGCCGAGCTGTGCGGCGAGTCCGTTCACGTCTGATTGCTGATTCGCCGCGACGTTGATGCCGATCCGGGTGGTGTACGAGGGAATTGTGAAGTAGAACTTGAACGCTCCGAAGAGTCCGAATGCGACGATGAGAACCGCGATCATGCCGCGGTACTTGAGCAGCACGTTCGCAAAACCGAACAGCGATGTCTCCTCACGACTGCCCAGTATCTCGAGCTCTGGCGCGTCGATTGAGCCGGTCATCTCATGAATGTCGCTCACGCCGCGCTCTCCGCCGGTCGTGGTGAAGCTGCCGTCGCTTCATACACTGCCAGCGTCTCTCGAGCCGTGTTCTCCCACGAAAACCGAGCGGCGTTAGTGTAGCCGTTTGCGACGAGACGAGCGCGAAGATCGGGGTCAAGGAGACACTTTCTGAGCGCACCCGCAATATCCGGCACAGACAAAGGGTCGAAGAACAACGCGCCTGATCCCGCAACTTCGGGAAGCGATGCAACACCGGAACAGGTGACCGGCACGCCCATTCGTTGCGCTTCGATCACCGGCAGGCCAAAGCCTTCGTAAATCGAGGGCAGCACAAAGAGCGACGCCCCCTTCAAGGCGCCCGCCACGTCGGCATTCGGAAGGTATCCGGTGAAATGAATTCGGTTGCCGGCCTTTGCCTCGAGGACGCGCTTGTCGTCCGCATTGCCGGGGAGATTTCCGATCACAACGAGTGAATGAGGAATGACCTCCTTGATCTGTTCAAAAGCGTTCACAAGTCGCAGGATGTTTTTATGGCTCGGTAACGCACTGAACGCCAGGATGTACGGAATGCCGGCGGCCGGATCGTAGTCAGGGACACCAGCGATCTGGTCCGCGTCGAGATGGTGGGCGGGCGCGAGATGAGTGACGCTCACCTTCTCGGCCTGCACGCCGAGCTTCCCCACAATTCCGGTCTTCGAGAACTCGGAAACCGTGATGACATGATCGGCCCGGCTCACGCTCCTCTCGACAAAGAATTTCAACACGCGTCGGCCGTGTGGCGTACCCCATCCGTCGTGACTCAGGAAATTGAGATCATGGACAGTCACTACCTGGCGAGCGCGGGATGCGAGCGGAGCGACGTAACCGAGCGAGTGAACGATGTCCACCTTCGCGCGACCGATCTGGAACGGCAAAATTCCCTGCTCCCATCCATACCGTACCATCCGCCTGAGCGGCACGAACGGGCACACCACGCGCTTGAAATTCTCGCCCGGCGTAATGTCCATATCGGCGCCGAGCTTGTTTAGAAAAACGAGGTACTCGTTGTCGTTGTCGATTTTGGCAAGGTTATGAATCAGCGACCGGGCGTAGGTCTCCGTTCCTCCTACAACGCCGGGAATCAGATAAAGAAGATTCAGCGCAATCCGCATCGATCAACCGCCTTCTGCCGAATCGGGAAGCACCGGCGGCCAGATGCCTTGAAGCGCCCTCGGTGTCCACTCGATACGCGACACAAACTTCATCATCGCGAACGCAAATCCGATGATAATCAGCGAATACAGCACTCCCGCAGAATCGCCGCGGTTGAAATCGAGCGCGAGGGCGAAACACAGGAAATAGAGCATGGGACGATGCCGGGCGTGTTTGACCAGGAACACCGTCGCAAGTGAGATGAGCGAGAGCACGATGACCGGCCCGACGAGACTGAAGTTGAGGAAAGCCTCGGTAATCGGCGTGTACGCGTATCCGGGAACGATGACGTCGCCAAACTTGTCGCGGTTGAACTGCGAGCTCAGCCCAATGGGTTTTTCGACCCAGAGCGCTCGCGGAATGAACGCGGCGGGCGCGGCCAGATAGGTCATGCCGAGCGCGAATGGTTTCGGCTCAGTGAGGTAATAGGTCGCCGTCTGAATTGGCATGACGAACTCATTCTGGTCAGCGAGAAGAATCAACGGCTCGCTCGTGTTCACTGTCCACGGCGCCGCTCGTACCTGTCGAATCACGCCGAGCGCGAGAAACATCAGGAAGGCGGCGAACGCCAATGTCATCGTGCGGATACCGATGACCGACCTGCGGCGTGACGCAATCATCCCCGCGAGAAAGAGGAACATCGCAAGGAAATCTCGGCGGTTGCCAAGGCCAAGGTGGAAGATCACGAACGCCGCAATGGTCCACGCAACGAGGCGACGTGCATTGACGCTCATCCGCGGCCAGCCGGCGAACATGTACATCGCGAAGCCGTTCATGAGAAGCATCGATACAACCCAGACCTGGGTGTACAGCCAGCCCATCTGAGTGCGGTCGAGAGTTAAGAACTGTCGGGTTCCCTTCAGCCACGCATACGCGACGACTCCCGCAAACCCGGCGACGACAACGGCAGCGTTCGCAAACGTTGGACGGACGAATGCGAGGGCGCTGGCGGGCACATCCTGCCACGCCTGCTTGTACCACCACTGCACCGCATTGAATCCGACAAAGGCCGTTCCATACAGTGTTGCAGCTTCCGCAAGACCCTGAACATCGAGCGATCGAATTGCGGTGATCGCCGGCAGCGTGAACCCGTAGAGAAAGAGAAACACAACCATCGGCATCCGGATGTCCTGAAACACCCACGCTCCGTTGTATAAACGAAGCAGCGCGAGCGAAAGGGCAAACTGTCCGCCGACAAAATAGACTGACGCAAGCAGGCCCTCGCCGGCAACCGCGTAGACGACGGCCGCCAGCTGACTGCACAGCGTGATGCCAAGCAGAATGCCGACGGAGGTCGGGAACTGGAGCAGAGCCCCGCCAGACCGCACAAAATCGGTTCTCACTGCTGATGCGGACATCAGACCCGGGCCTCGGCGTCGATCGGCGGACTGGCGGCGCGCGCGCGGTCGGCGCTGTCACGCCGTGTCGCGGCAAGCGCACGATAGCCGCTCCATCCGCCACGCAGAACATTGACCGGAATGAGTGGATCGCGCTTCACGATTCCAACTACAGACATGGCCAGCGCGTGAAGTGCGAGCCGGCATGCGTAGCGCGTCCGCCAGAAGGGACGGCCACCGATTGCCTTCCACACAAACAGCACCCGCGTGCGTTCGCGTTCGAGAACCTGCGAGCGCAATGGAGGCCTGTTGACGAGACTCGGAAAGTGCTCGACGGTCACCCTATCGGAGGAAATAACTTTCCATCCCGATCTCATTACGCGATTGGTGACATCGGCATCTTCGTGCCAGAACGCGCCGAGGGCCTCATCGAAGCCGCCAACTCCGAGAATGGCCTCTCGCCGAAACGACATGTTGCCGCCGCCAAGCCATTCCGCTCGCTGCACGCCCGGCGGATTGAACGCCGGGCCGACGTTGAACCCTCCCCAATCAATCTTGAAGCGGTTCGATGTGATCCCGAGCAACCGGTACATCGTGTTACGAACCGGATTGTAGTGACCCGGATGGTCGACGAAGCCCCCTGCGCCGCCGATAGCGGGGTCGTTGTAACACTCGACAACAGCCCGTGCCCACTCCTTCGGCAATCTGACGTCGTCGTCGAGAAACGCGACAATGGCGCCTGTCGATCGCCGGAGGCCTTCATTTCGCGCTCCGCCAGTGCCCAGTCCATGACCGAATTCGCCGATAGCGAGATCGAGGTGGCCGGCGAAGCGTTTTTTGATCGCCGCTGCTGCACCAACCGGGTATGCCTGAAGAACGAGGACAACCTCCAGTGATGGAGGATTGGCCTGTGCCGCGAGGTCGTCGAGACAGCGCTCGAGCTCATCGTGCCGCCTGAAGGAGGGCACGATGACCGATAGTTGGATGCTCATCTGCCAGTCATACCCCTTTCATGGCTCGCCAGCGCGTCAACAAGCCATGTTTGCGGAGTTGGCCGCGGAGGAAGTTTCGGGGGATGTCGTAGCAATATATCTGGCCCATCCCCGACAGGCGAGAAACCCCATGGAACCTCCGCGTGATGACGTCGAGACGTTCAGTCAGCAGCGTCATGAACTGCGTTTCACTGAGCCCGAACATGCTGACGTCGGAAACAATCTCATCAACAAACTTCGTCTTCACCGGATGCGAGAAACACCGGACGAAGAAATCGTAGTCGGCGACGATCCGGTATCGAAGGTCGAAAGATCCAACGGTGTCGAAAACCCGGCGGCGGACGAGAGTCGCCGCATGACTGATATTCTTGCGCGCCAGCTCGTCGAGGGTCACGTCGCCACCGACAACCGCGGACACTGTTCCGTCCGTCAGCACCTGCTTGCCATACACAAAATCTGCCCCCCCGCCGCGCCGGACGAGCAGCTCCACCGCGTCGGGCGCATGAAGATGGTCGTCAGAGTTCGCGAACATGACGTATGCGTCGGGATCGCTGACCAACCGGACGCCCTTGTTCATCGCATCATACAACCCGTCGTCGGGCTCACTGATCCAGTAGTCGATCTGCTCCTCAAACCGCCTGACGATGTCAATCGTTCCGTCAGTCGATCCGCCATCAACGACGATGTACTCGATGTCCGGATAAGTCTGTCCGACAATCGCAGCAATGGTCTGCTCGATTTCCGGAGCACCGTTCCTGACTACCGTGATGATCGAGACGAGAGGTTCATCCCGAGTGCCGGACATGACCTCGCCCCGAGTGCGACGACCTCCGTCAACCATCCATCAACCAGTCGTTGCGCAACGCAAACTGACGCCACCGCGCGGAATGAAACAGCCGAAAATCGTACACGACCCGGTTCCGAAGATAGAAAAGGCGCGCAAGGTTCAACCGCCACGCGGTGTTACCGCGTGATGCGCGAAGTCCGGTTACCACCGTGTTCGGCAGGATCATCGCGACATTTCTCACCATCGCGAGGAACAGCCCTGCCTTGCCCGGTTTGTCGCGGCGATAAACAGTATAGCTGTCACAAAACCCCTGGTCGGCGAAGCGGCTGTTGATATAACGCTGGCTCATTCGCCCTTCCGGAATCACATGCCTGATCACGGACTCGCCAACGTACGCGAAGCTGTAGCCAAGCTCACGGATCTTGATGTTGAGACCAGTCTCATTGTCTCCGACAAAATCGCCCGCATTGGTGTCGGGATTGAATCCGCCGGCGCGAAAGAACGCTTCCCGCGTCACCGCCTGATGACAGCTGAAAACCCCGGGATCGGCATCCGACACGATTGTCGCCGAACCGAGATCATTGAGACTCAGCAATTCGTTGCGGCAGTGCATGAGGATCCACCCCGGCGGCTCGGTCTGCCAATCGGGAATGATTCGTCCTGTCGCCGAGCCGACGTTCGCACCGAGCGAGAACGCGCCGACGAGCTTCTCGAGCAGGCTCTCGTCGGCGAGCATGTCGTCATCAGTGAAGTAGAGAATCTCGCCGCTCGCCCCCCGGGCGCCGGTGTTGCGCGCGAAGTGAGCGCCCTTGCGCGCTTCGCTCACCGCAATCACCTGCGACGACCTCACCACGAGATTGGCGATGACCTCCGGCGTGTCGTCAGTCGAGGCGTTGTCCACGATTACGATCTCGAACCGATCGCGATCGTACGACTGACGGAGAAAGCTGTCCACAGTTTCGGCCAGCATTCTCGACCTGTTGTGCGTCGGGATGATGACCGAGACGAACGGTGACGTGCCCCGCTCTTCATGCACCGCGAAGCGCCCCGGGACGATAAAAGATTCCGTCAACCTGAAGCAGCTGGCCCGTATCAGGATCGGCAAACGCCGGCTCGAGTGACATCAGCTGAAATCCCCGCTCATCGAGCTCGTGAATCATGTCCGCAAACAGCACTTCGCCCGAATAGAGAGGAACGAGCGAGAGCTCCATTTGCACTCCAGCCGCTCGTCGGAACGTTTCCTCGCCGCCTTTCACCACTTCCGACTCGAAGCCCTGCGTGTCGCTCTTCACGTACAGGACATCTGTCGCTCCGACAATCCCGGGTGTCACGGTGTCGAGCCGCGCAACCGTGATCTTCAGCTGACCGGTATACGAGGAATACGGTGCGCTCTCCAGGTGGCGCGGCAGCATCGCAAGCAGCGAGCTGCTCTGCCCGTTGCTGGCAACATTTATCTCGGATGTCCCATCGATACCGCCAATCGCGCAATGCTGCGTCGTCCATCGAGCATCCCCGCGTGACGCATTCTCGAGCTCGGCATACGCTGACGTGAGCGGCTCAAACGACACGATCCGGCCGGCGTACCCAAGCTCCCGCAGCTCCTTACCGAAGCCACCAACGTTTGCGCCGATGTCGAAGACGACGTTGATACCCGCTGCGTCGAGCAGGCGCATCCGGCGCGCAACGGGATGAGTCGTATGATCGTAGGCAACGACATCTCGTCCCATCTTCTTGAGCAGCTTGCGCACAACCGAGCCGCCGATCATGCGGCACCGCCCACGATCATGGCGCGTCTCGATGTCAACCGCTTAGGCAACGAGACTTCTCACAATGCCGCGAAACCGCTCCCGGAACTGCTCCGGCCCCCACGACGCTGCGCGCGCGCGACCCTTTTCGGCAAGAGTCTGGCAAAGCATGTCGTCGGTCCAGAGCCGCTCCATGCAATCTGCGATTTCGCCAGCGGATTTCGGGTCGAACAGGAGAGCCGCATCCCCAACCTGCTCCGGCACGCCGTAAACTCCCGCCACCGCTACCGGGCAACCGGCGACAAACGCTTCCAGCTGTGGAATGTTCGTCGGGCCGAAGAAGCTCGGCATGATCAACGCTCTTGCCCGCCGATACAGTGCTGACATCTCTGCGTCGGGCACATAGCCGAGAAAGATCACGTTGTCGTCGAGGCCAAGTTCCGTCACCCGATCCCGCGCCTGCTCGTATCCATTGTGCGCCGCGCCAACGAGCACGAGCTTCACGTCCGGATGTGTCACGCGAACCTGATCGAGCGCGTCGAACAGCGTCAGGTGATTCTTGTGCATCCAGAACTGCGCCGGATAAAACAGGAATTTTTCCGGAACCGTTGCGTCTTCTGCCGCCAACTCGCTTTCCTGCCCGGCGTAGATATAGCCCGGCGGAACGTACGGCAGCACGAACACCGACGATGGCTCGACGTCATACGCGTCGCACAGTTGCCGCTTGCCAACGTGCGAATCGACGAGCACACCCTCTGCCCATCGACATGTCTCCCGAAAATGAAATTCGCGCTGGTCGTACTGGCCATTCGCGGAAACCTCGGGGAATTGCGGCTCGTAGCGATGCATGAGATCATGTACTGTCCCAAGCGCCCGGATCGGCGCACGAAATGTCCACTTCTCGTGAGCCGGGCAGATCCACAGGTCACACTTCTCGCGGACGAGCGTCCGGACAGTTGCGTTCATCACGAAGGAAACGTGGCGCCACAGACTGTTCGGCAGCCGTGCGATATGCCAGGCGCGATTCACCGCTCTATCCCATAGCGAATCGCCGATCGGAAGAACTTTCATCCGATCGTGCGGAACATGGGCGAGCCACGTCGGATCACCGTACGCGCCAACAATCTCGAATTCATTCGGTGGAAAGCTCAGGAGTGCGTCGAGGATTGCCTGCGTGTATTGAAAAACCCCGGCACCCGGCTCGGAGCCGAGGATGATTCCGATCTTCTTCATCCGCGCGCGATGTAGCAGACGTTCCAACTGTCGAAATCGGGCACTTTCTCCGACATCCACTCGAACGATTCGACCAGCTCGAGGTCGTTCGCCGCGAGCATCATCTCCACCTCTGGAGTGAATAGGTACCGCATGTCGTGTTGCTCCCGAACAGCGTCGTCGGGTGATGCATCAGAAGCAGTCAGCGTGTAATGCACCTCCACAACATTGCGCTGGGCGTCGAGAACCGGTTCCGACAACCGCTCGAGCGAGAGATCGCCGTCGGTGACTTTCTTCGTCACAACCTTCGGCCGATCGGTCAACACCGCGGGGCCATACCAGCAGTCGAAGATGAACGCGCCACCGTCCGCGAGATGATTCCGTACCGACGCGAACGCTGACAGGAGATCTCGATTGGATGTCTGATAGCTCATCACATGAAAAAGGGAGATGACCGCATCGAACCGGCGATCGAGACTGAATTCGCGCGCGTCGCCAAGGGAAAACGCGAGCCGCTCGGCGGCGTCCGGGGCCAACCCGTCACGCATTACATGAGCGCGCCCGAGCATCTCGGGACTCACGTCCACGCCATGCACAGCGTAGCCACCATGCACCAGCTCGCGCGCGTGTGATCCGGTTCCGCAACCGACATCGAGAATCGTCCGCGCGGCGGGCGCATAACGGTTCAGGAGACCGACGACATACTCGGCCTCAGCGGCGTAGCTCTTGTTCCGGTACAGCATATCGTAGTAGCGCGCGTAGGACGCGAATGCGCTCACTTGAACACCGTGCGCACCGCGTCGGCAACGCGGATCATCTGCTCGTCTGTCAGTGCCAGTCCACTCGGTAGATAGAAACCGCGGCGCGCGATCTTCTCGGCACACGGATATGATTCACCGCCGAACATGCCCATCTCATTGAACACCGGCTGCTCGTGCATCGGCCAGAAGAAGGGGCGCGTCCCGATGTTGAGCTTCGACAGACGTGCCATCGCCTCGAGTGCATCGAACGGAACAGCGTCGTCGATCACGACGCCGAAGACCCAGTTGATATTGTCGGCGTAGTCGGTGCATGCGACAGGCAGGCGAATCGCGGAAACGTCGCCGAGCAGCTCGGTGTAGCGCGCAAAGATTCTCCGCTTGCGGATCACGAACTCGTCGAGGCGCTCGAGCTGAGCAACTCCGATCGCGGCCTGCATGTTGGTCATCCGGAAATTCCATCCGAGCTCATGGTGGACGAACCGGCGCGTGCCGAAGCCAAGGTTGCGAAGCGACCGGCAACGTGCGGCGAGGTCGGCGTCGTCGGTGACGATCATGCCTCCTTCGCCGGTCGTCACGTGCTTGTTCGGGTAAAAACTGAACGTGGACAGGTCGCCAAACGATCCGCATGGCCGCCCTCGATAGGTCTGGCCGATCATCTCCGCCGCATCTTCGATAATGGCGAGCGAATGCCGCTCGGCGATGTCGAGCACAGGATCCATATCCACCGGCAGGCCGTAGAGATGGACCACCATGATCGCCTTGGTTCGGCTCGTGATTCGCGGCTCGATTGCGGCGGTGCTCATGTTCCACGTCGCTGGATCGCAATCCACCAGCACCGGCACGGCGGCGGCACGCGTAATTGCCGAGGCGCACGAAATGATCGTGAATGTGGGCATGATGACTTCCTCCCCGTCGGCGAGCCTGAGCGCGGCGACGGCGGCATCGAGCGCGGCCGAACCGTTGCAGACAGCGACTCCGAAACGGCGCCCGACGCGCTCGGCAAACCGCGCCTCGAATTCGGCGATGAACGGGCCTTCCGAGGATATCCAGCCGGTGTCGATACACCTGGCGAGATAGCTTTTTTCGTTTCCGTCGAGAACCGGTTCGTTTACCGGAATCATGGTCAGATTTTCGGCCATAGCCTTACAAAGATACATGCCCGGAGCGCCTTCACGCGACGCTTTCGGTACCCCCGCCGAGCTTTCTGCCGGTTCCGTCGAAAAGAGGGTAGCGACGGAGTCCCCAGCGATGGAGGCGGAATTTGACCGAAGTGTCGAGAACACCGAGTCCGTAGACCACCGATCGGCCGAAGTTTATCGATGAGGCCTCGGGGAAATATCGCGTTGGGCACGAGATCTCGCCGATCGAGAAACCGAACTCCGCTGCCTGGGCGAGGACCTGATTGTCGAATACGAAATCGTCCGAGCACTCCATCAGCGGCAGGGTCTCCAGCACCTTGCGGGTGAAGGTCCTGTAGCCGGTATGGTATTCGGACAGCTTCATGCCCAGCAGGATATTCTGGAACGCCGTGAGGAAACGATTGGAAACGTATTTATAGAGTGGCATGCCTCCCGACCTCGCACCCTTGCCGAGAATGCGGCTACCCAGCACGATGTCGAACTCGCCCGATGCGGCAAGCCACGCCATTGCTCCGATCAATCGGGGAGAGTACTGATAATCCGGATGGAGCATGACGACGATATCGGCTCCGCGCGCAAGCGCCTCGCGATAACATGTCTTCTGATTTCCGCCATACCCCCGATTCTCTGAATGTACCACGAACGGAATCCCGAGACGCCTGGCGACTTCGATAGTGTCATCGCCCGACGCATCGTCAACGAGCAGCAGGTCATCAACGATGCCGGCCGGAATGTCGGAGATTGTCCGCTCGAGTGTCCGGCCCGCATTGTAGGCCGGCAACACAACAATCACTCGCTGGCCGTTGATCATGCCGGTATCACGGAGTCAGTCGGACGCGTCCGAGGTCCGATCACGATGTCCGGGGTCGATCAGTCGGGAAGCGTGATCTTTTCCACCGTCACGCCCACGAACCGGGTCTTGTCGAGATCACCCGTGTAAGGGCCCTGCTTGACCTCGACCATCTCGACTTCCTCGATGACCTGGAATCCGTGGCCACCGGAAGCGAGCAGGATGACGTCACCGCCCTGGAGGATGCGGCTCTCGAGATACTGCCGTTGCTGATCGTAGAAGTCGACTCGCAGCTTGCCGCTTTTGACGAAAAGAACTTCCTGCGTATACTGGACGCTTCGATCGACCGGGTTGTGAACGTGGGGCTCGATTACCTTTCCGGCCGGATGACGCATGAATGCGAGCTGTTGGGAGAACTCGTCAGGAGTGAAGAAATGAATTCCCGTCTCGTGGAAATCGCGCGTCACGATGACAGCGAGCAGCTGGTCGCCGGCACGTACCATGTCTATCATGGCCTACAATATACAACGCGGAACTCTCGGGTCGCGCCGTGATCGGCAGCTGACGTCTCCCCATCGGCGACGCGCCGGTTCAGCGTGAGCGCCCTCGCACTGCCGTGGACTCTTGCGGGGTTCGCGATGCTGGCCGTTTCGTACTTCGGCTGGGGTAGCTTTGGCTCAAAGCTGCTCGGTATCGCCGAGTCGCCCCGCACCGAGACGGCGACGACGGTCCTCCTCGGATGGTCGTTCAGTCTCCTCGTGCTGCAGCTCCTCAACTTCGTTCTGCCGATCGACGGCCGGGTGGCGATACCCGTTTCGATTGCGGGTCTCCTCATGTGCGCGCCCCAGCTTCGCCGGCGCTCGAACCGCGTGACAAACATCAACCGGACAGCGGTTCGTGCAGTGGCCGGTTCGTTCTGCATCGTTGCCGTGTGGGTCGCCGCGCGGGGACTGTACCATGTCGAGAATTACGATTCGGGCCTCTATCACATGCCGACGATCAAGTGGGTCAACGCATTTGCGATTGTGCCCGGCCTCGGCAACCTGCACGGACGGCTGGCCTTCAACCAGTCGTTCTTCACGTACGCGGCGGCTCTCGACGGCGGTTGGTTCGCGGGGCATACAGGTGGAGCAGCGAACGGGTTTCTGTTTCTGGTGGTACTCGCTCAGGTCGTGCAGGGGCTCGCGGCTCGCCTGATCGGCGCGAAAAGAGAGTCGATGTCCGGCCCGCTTGCATGGGCGGCGAATCTGCTCATTCTTCCCGTCCTGTTGTATCTCGGCCTGTCATCAGACGGGATGTCGAGCCCGACGCCGGACCTGGCGGCGACACTGCTCGAGCTGTCGATGTTCCTGCTCTTCGTCCGAGGTCTCGGAAGGTGGAGAACCCCCGGCGAATCCCAGGACTTCGCCGCGACAATCCTGCCCATTTTCGCAGCGACGGCCATCACTGTAAAACTCTCGACGATCGCGTTCTCAGCGAGCATGGTTGCCGCATCTGTCCTTTACGAGATCGATGCAGCTCGCCGGGGGAATGGGACAATCCGGCGAATTATCCTCCGACTTCTACCAGCCGCAATCATCATGATCGTCTGGGCAATTCGCGGAATGATCCTTTCCGGCTGCCCCCTTTATCCGTCAACCGCCGGGTGCATTGCCGTCGATTGGGCAATCCCGACCGTCAAGGTGCAGGAGGAGGCGAACTGGGTATTCAGCTGGGCACGTGAGCCCGGAGTGCACTGGCGAATCGTGCTCGGCAACTCCAACTGGATGAGAGCGTGGATCGTGCGCGAATCGCGCGATGTAATCGGGTTCGCATTTCCGCTGATTGCCGCGGTTGTGCTCATTGCCACGTCCGTGTGGATCAGGCGGCCATCAAAACGCGGGGCGAGTTTCGGCGGATTTCGCGACCTTGTCCTCGTAATTCCCATTCTACTCGGCATCGGGTTTTGGTTCGCGATGGCGCCCGATCCGAGATTCGGCCGCGCGTTTTTCTGGATGCTCTCGATTGCGGGCGCACTGTCGATGCTGGTGTCGCTCGAGCGAATACTCGATGCGAGACGTCTTCACCTCGCGACAATCCTGCTGGTGGCAGGCGCGAATGCGCCGTTTGTGGCGTACGCTCTATTCAAGGGTGGTCCGCGGATGGCGATGATTTCGCTCTCGGGATGGCAACCAGTGCCGACGCCAGTGCTTACCGCCAACCCGACGATATCCGGGCTTACCCTTTACGTTCCGGTCCGCGAGCAGCGCTGCTGGAACAGCCCGATTCCCTGCACTCCCTATTTCAATCCCGATCTCGCGTTGCGCGTCCCGGGGAACATGGGCCGCGGCTTCGTCGACAGATCGACACTACCCCGGAGCGCGATGCCGCCTTCTCCATGAGAAAAGGCGTACGATTGGCCGCCACGGATGTTTGATGTCGCCGATTGCCTCGCCCTTGAGCCTGTCAAACTCGGCGACGTCGTTCGGGTGACCGCTTGTCGTGGCGACGAGTCCGGCGCGCGCAAACGCGATCATCGCGCCAATAGCGAGGCCGACGAGTAGCGCAAAGATCACCTTCCTCGCGCCCTTCTTGCTTTCGGGAACGAGCGGCTCTTCAGGCGGCGCAAGCACCGTGATTACGGGCAAGTCACGCACTTCATCGATCTTTGCCTGCTCGTAGGAAGCAGCGAGGCCGGTGTAGAGAGTCTGTCGCATGTCGACGGCGCGGGTCAGACGGCTGTATTGAAGCTGCAAGGTCGGTGACCTCGCGAAGTCGCGATTCTCGATCAGAAAAGATTGGACCGCACCTTCGGCATCTCTCAACTGGGCGAGCGATTCGGCCAGCCGTTCTTCGACGAACGCCCGCTCGCCATGGGCTGCCTGCTGGCGTCGTTTGAGATTTACTGTGTTGATCTCGACGAGAACGTTATTGGCGATATCAACAGCAAGTCGTGGCGTCTGGGCGCGTACGGTCAACGTCATGACGCCCGTCTTCGGCGAGGCCCTCACGTCCACGAGGTTCTTCATCCTCGCGACGACGAACGGACCCTGCGCCCGCGGCGCCATCTTCGAGCCGCCGAACAGCTTGATCAGATTTCCGGTGATGACTCCGCTATCGGTTTGAAGCGTGTAATTCTTCTTCGCGACTTCGCCGAGCACGCCCCGCGATGTGATGAGGTCGACATAGAATTGCGGCGCATCGACGGCGTCGCCGCCGACGTTGATGCCGAACTGGCGCGCGATTCCGGAGAGCTGGCTCTGCGGCTTGGCACCCTGCGTCATGAACTCGGCGTCGGTGCTGTAGTAGCGAGTCATCCTCATGACGTCGATCCCCTGCTTGAAGGCAATGAGGAGGGCGATCACGACGATCATCACGCGGTGTCTCAGCAGAATGCTGAAGATGTCCACCACCGTGAGTCCGGCCGTCTCTCTGGCTCGCTCGTGAATTACGGGGTCTCGCGATGTCGGCACGCTGGCCGGCTCAGTTTGTCGCGCGCGCGGTACGGTCAAGTCGTCATCCGTCGTCGTGAGGAGAGCCTTCGGCGGTGAGTCAGATTGAAATTGCAGATAGGCATCCCGAAACGAAAGACTCGCGGCCCTCTCACGGCGCTACAGCGCACCGATCAGTTCGAATACCCTGTCCGCAAGCCAGGTCCTCACTTCCTCGGAGTAATGGAGACCATCAACGCGAAGCGAATCGCTTCTCCAGCTGATGCCGTTGTCCGTCGAAACGAAGGCGGTGAGATCGATGAGACTCAGCCCACGCTGTCCGCTCAACTGTCGAATGGCATTGTTGAGGGCCGGCCCGTTCGACGCGCAACCGATGTCGAGAGGCGACAGAGTAGTGATGATGAAATGATTTGCCGGCAGACCGGCTCCGACCCACAGATCAACCATGCGCGAAAGATTCGTTACGATGTTGTCGACGCTCACGCAGCCGGCGAGGTCGTTGGTGCCCATCGAAACGTACGCGAAATCTGTGGAACGCGGCCTGAATGCCTGTACTCTGGGAATCCCTCCGCTCGGAAACGCAGGGCTCGCAGGCTCGCCGCCACTCCATGGATAGCCGAGCCCGAGAACCTCGCCCTGGAAACGGGTAAGACCGTTTACGACCTCGAGCGCGTTTGGGCTTCCTCCGTCAGACCTGCCTACGCCCGTTTTCGTGCTGGCGATGCCGTGATTCACTACCCTGATTCTCTCGGTCCGGGCCGAATTCCATTTCGCTTCGACCTTGCCCGCAAGCTGGTAGGGGCTGTTGGGATCGTTCGGGCCGAGCCGTGGCGGCGTGTTGGAGATGTAGGATGTCGCCTGGATCGCGGGGCTGCCTCCGGCGTACCCGAAGTCGGTGTTCGAGTCACCAAAGGTGACAACCTGTGCGAAGGGCACGCCCGCAGCGATAAAGGTCTGTGGATTTCCCGACAGACGCTGAGACGTGGCAGCGGAAAGCGTATTCGTACCGATCCCGATCCTCCAGCTTCCCACCGTCGCGATGCCCGCGGCGTTCGTCACCTGAGACGCGCCGGTAATCGAGCCGCCTCCACCAGTGACAGTGAAGGTGACAGTGATGTTCGGTACGGGTCTTCCCTGTGCGTCGGACACTTTCACTGACGGTCTGACCGGCACATCGACGCCTGCGGTCGACGTCTGATTCTGCCCAGCTACAATCGACAGAGTCGTCGGTGTGGGGAGAATCGCCGTCGCGGTGAACGTGACCGTTGGAAGAGAGCCTGCGGACGCGGTCAGCGTGTTCTCGCCGGCCGAAGGTCCGAGAGTCCAGCTCCCGAGAGTCGCGATACCATCGGAGTTCGTTACGGCGCTCGCTCCGGTGATCGAGCCGCCGCCCGCGGCAACGGAGAAGGTAACGGTCATGCCGGGGACCGGTACGCCCGCGGCGTCAGTGATTCGTACGGCGGGAGCAATAGCCACACTTGACAGGGTCACGGTGGTCTGTCCCGAACCAGCGACGATCGACAGGCTCGATGGAATCGGAGCAGCCGCGGCCGCAGTAAACGCTACAGGACTCCCTGACACGCCGCTCAGACCGGCCTGAACCGTCTGCGTTCCCGGGGTCTGGCCGAAGCGCCAGCTCGTGAGCGTTGCAATCCCCGCAGAATTCGTCGCGACGGCCGACGGACTGATGGAGCCGCTTCCGCTTGCTGCGGTGAACGTGACGTTCGCGCCCGACACTGCATTGCCGAAGGCATCAACGACCTTTACTGACGGGGGCGTGGCCGCAAGTCCGCCCGCTGTTCCGCTCTGCGATTCCGCCGAGGCTGCGGAGATGGTCGCTGCCGGGCCAGCCGTCGCGGTCGCGGTAAACGTCATCGGGCTTTCGGCGAGACCCGTACCCGTCGCGGTAACCGTGTTGGTCCCGACTGCCGTTCCGAGAGTCCACGACGTCGGTGATGCGTAACCGTTCGCGTTGGTCGTCGCCGACGCGCCCGCAAGAGTACCCCCGCCCGACGTGACCGCAAACGTCACCATAAAGCCGCTGATGCCGTTGCCGAAGTCGTCTGTGACTTGAACGGCCGGTGGCGCGGCAAGCGCGACTCCAGCGGAGCCGCTCACCGACGCGGGAGTGACTCTCAGGAGGCGAGCCGGCGGGCCGGGAACGACAGTGACGACGAACGTTCCCGATTTCTTTTCCGAGGTTGCAGTAACCGTTGCAGTTCCCGGCAGGAGCGCCGACGCGGCGCCCGTGTTGGGGTCGATCTGAAGAATGCCAGGCGCTGAGCTCGACCAGGTTACAGGACGGGTTAGCGTTGCACCGGTGCTGTCCTTGATGACAGACGCGAATTGAAAAGCGGTCCTGACGACGAGCGACGGGGGCGCCGGGACAATGCGAACGGTGTCCACGATCGGCTGCATCAAAATCGCGTACGTGCCAAAATGCGACACTGCGCCGGTTACCGTCCTGTTGCTGACGTCCGCCGCGCTTCCAGAGACAACCGTCCATGCTCCGTTGACAACCTCGTAGAGTTGCAAGCCGCTCTCAGGGCTGTCAACGACTTTGGCTCGTTCATACTTGATCGTGAGGGAAACCGGCTGCGCCAGCGTAGCGTCGGCCGGCCCGAACTCGAATGCCGTTCCCTCCAGGAGACGACGCGCGGGCGGGGGGTTCGGCGAACGCCTCACCGAAATACTTCTCGCCGTCGCGACTGCACCCGACGGAACGCCGACCGTAACCGCGCCGTCGTACAGAGAAAATGATCCGCCCGATGCGCCGATTACCTGGCCGTCGCGCACTTCGACGTCGGCCGAGGCGCTGATTCCCTCGACTGACACCGTGATCGCGGCGGTGCCCTTTCCAACACCTGTCACGAGTCCGGCAGCGACCGTCGCTACTGTCGAATCCGACGTCGACCAGATTTCCCGACGCCCCGTAAGGGCTTTTCCGGATGCGCCCTTTGACGCCTCGACGATCAGCTCGGTACCACCCGGAACCAGAAGCACCGGGCCCGGAGACGTGATCGATACCGTAGCGACCGGCTCCGGCGGTGCGGTGGCCTCACCGCACCCCAGCGCGAGAAGCGCGACCAGTCCCATGGAAATCCACGACGGATAACGGGAGTGACCTGGCCGCAAACTGTTCTTTTCCAACCCGCGTATCAAACGCGGGACACGGATTTCAGGGCGCACTAGTAGCTTGGAGCAGAAGGTGGCAAGACCTCAAGTTTAACAGGTCCAGGGGGGCTGAACAACGATTTTACTGGTATGGGCAGTCGATGACTGGTGTTGTGTATCGACCTCCGCTCTCGTCCTGAAGCACCACAACCCGGCGAAAGCCTTTCTGCCCAGCTTTTCTACACAAAGTCGCCGTGGCGATGTCTTCGGCGGTCTGAAGTGCTGTCCTCCTTGTATACACCGCCATTCCGTATTGGTCCGTGAGATCGCAATCCGCAGGTGGCATTCCATCGAGCAGTGCCAGGCCCGACGTTGACGGACCCACCAGCGATGCGAAACTGCAGCGATCAGGCTCGGAAAACACCTTCCAGAAAGCACTATCCGATTGTGGAATGAAGAGGAGAGTTTGCCGCTTTAGCTCCCGCGGTTCTGAATCGAGAGAACGCAGCGCTGTGATCATTGCGTAGTCGGGAGCTTTTTGCAAACCGGCAGCGAGTACACTCGCTTCAGTCATCCATCCCGATTGTGCCTTGACGCCGGCGTAGGAATAAAAATTGGCACGAAGAGCGGCGTTCATTTGTGTCGCCTCGCGCACGGCGCGCGCGACGTTGAACGTCACCGTAAACCCGACAGGGATGGCGATCAGCGCCGCGGCAATTGCGCCCAGCCGAGCATTCGATATTCCTCGTTTGAGCGACATTTTCCGACCCGGCACGACGCGCACTCCAATCGCCATCAACAGCGGAGCCGATAGCCATCTCTGAACATCCGAGAAATAAACCGCGCTCCCGCCGTGAATGGTGATCAGCTCACCAGGGAGGAACCCGCAAACCGCGACGATCGCGACGATTTCTGCGTCGAGCAACCTTCTATCTCTCAATGCGGCAAGCAAGTCGCTCAACGTTGGAAGGTTCTCTTCCCTCACTCGAACCGCGATGTAAACCCACGACCAGAGAAAATGACCGAACAGGAAATACGGCCACCATCTCGGATCGGCTTGGTAGCGCATGTACGAGAACGGAGTCAAACCCTGATTTTGCGCCGGAACCGACACGAGCTTGAAGGTGACTACCGCGAGCGCCACCGCGAGCAGAGTGCCGGCGAGCATGAGCCTGTTCTTATACAGACCTGCGCGAACGACCATCCAGATCACGACGGCGAGACACAGCAGCATCAGCGAGAGTTTCAGAAACCCAAGACAAACGAGGAGAGCTGGAACGAGCAGTATGGCGAACACCACATCGGCGCGCGACTGACGCTCGGCCCTCCCTGACCACCAGTCCGCCGCAAGGCCAGCGCAGAGCGCGAACAGGGCCAGTGCCGTCAGATACGACTCGGAAATCAACAGATGCCGATTCCAGACCCCCAGCGCATCGAGCGCATTGCTCGGCATAAACCCGACGGTTGCACCGATCAACACCAGCCACGTCCAGACATCCTGTTGCATCGGAATATTTACGGCGTTGGTGCGCTCTTTCGCGCGCCATAACGCCCTCACGCGGCCAGCAAAAAGAAGGAGCCCTGCGAAGAACACCGGAGCAACGAGAACCGTTGGACCGAGACTGTAGAACGTCAGGACGTCGACGCCCGCAAGGTCGGCCCACTGTGAATTGAGCCAGGCCGATCCATAGTGATACGGGATGTACGGAACGCCATCGAGGCCCGTGCTCGGCACTCCGTACGCGCGCATCGAGTTGGCCATGCTCACGTAGTAGAGCGGGTCGTGATGCACGTTGCCGCGATCCGATAGCTGTTCCCAGAACAGCGGAGTCTTGTAGCGCGTTCCCCACGCAATTCCCCCGACCCACGCGGTGAACAGCGCGGCGAACACAAACATCAGAATCGCTGAGACCAGGCGTGATCGCATCGCCCACATTGCGCCTGCTGCCACGAAGGCAAGAGCGCCTGCGAGTGCTATCGGGCCGCCGAGGTTGAAGGGTGTCGGATAGACGATGAAACCAGCGGCAGCAGTAATCGCAATGCAAACAATTCCGAGGAAAGATGCGCCGACCCACCATGTTCCCGTATGCTCATGTGTTCTTCGGAGAAACGATGAGACGACTGCCGGCATGCAGATAATGAAGAGAGCGATGCCGAGCGTGACCGCGACAGGTCGAACAGGATTTGCGAATCCCGCGCGCCCGATCCAGTAGACGACCGCGAGACCGCACGCGAGCACACTGCCGAACATCGACGCCGTCAAGCCGTCGAATACCTGTGTGTCTCGCTCTGTGAGGCTAATCACCAGCTTTGCCGGTGCTGCAGGGAATGTCGTGACGAACGACGACGCCCGCCGGAAAGCGCATGAAGATTACGCTATCTGCGCCGATCGCTAGCGCTTTGCTGCAGAGCGCCTGAACGCTGGTGTCGGCCGCCGCCTGCGCACGGCGGCGCGGGACGAACGAGCCCATGCCATAGTACCGGGTGACGGTGCAACCGAGTGCCGGCATCCCGTCGATCATTACCACACCCGACAGTGCCGGCACCACAAAGGGTTGAAAGCTGCACTCCTTCGGCCGCGTCAGGATGTTCCAGTAGCTTGAATCAGACTGGGGAATGAACACCGCCAGTCTCCGGCGTGATGCAACGGGGAGTTGCTGAATGCTTTCGAGCTCGCGCACGAGTGAAAAGTTCGGCGACGCGGCAAGCCCGTTCGCCAGAATTGCCGGGTCGCGCAGCGTCAGAAAATCTCGAACATGCCCGGTCACCTCCCCGTGGCCGCTCCGCGCGTACAACTGTTGGCGAACCGCGACGTTTCGCATCAGCATCGCCATCGGCCAATCGATCGCGTTCGAGATCATGGAGCCGATCGCCACTATCGACACGAACGCAACGAGCAATGCGCGAGTCGGAATCGTCCCGACGACTCGGCGCCGTCCGGTAACATCGCGTTGTGGCCAGA
The DNA here is from genome assembly GCA_038254845.1 of Gemmatimonadales bacterium. Taxonomy (GTDB): domain Bacteria; phylum Gemmatimonadota; class Gemmatimonadetes; order Gemmatimonadales; family Gemmatimonadaceae; genus UBA4720. Next base: position 33,131 of record JBBSFT010000002.1, read on the forward strand.
TACTCGCTCCGGTGGAGGCAACCCACGACAACAGCATGGCGCACGCAAGCCATCGCTGGACGTCGGAAAAGTAAAAAGCCGATCCGCCATCGATGTGGATGATCAAACCAGGTATCACACCCACCGTGGCGATGAATACCAGAAACTCGACATCGATGAGCCGACCACTGACAATTGCGAATCGCAGCTCGCCGAGGTCGTAAATGTGTTGCGACCTCAGGCGAAAGACGGTGTACACCCACGTCCACAAGAGGTGAACGATTGGGAAGAACACCCACCATGGGGGCGGGACGAACAACCGGATGTAGTCGAGCGGGGCCAGCCCATCGTTATGGGACGGCTGCGAAACCTGCCTGTACGTGAGATAGAAAACAACCGCGCAAACAACGAGTGCTGCGACGTATGCTGTGCGCCGGTAAAGGCGAAGCCTGAAGACAAGAAAACAAGTGCCGGCAAACGCAAGAGCCATCAGCGAGATTTTGAGATATCCGAGTAACGCTATGCCGGCGGGATAAAGCACAAACAGGAAAATCAGATCTGTCGGCGCAAGGCGTGCCGATAGAAGGTCGTTGCCCTCGACTTTGACGTCGTCAGTCCACGCGATGACGGTCGCAGCCAGGAAAAGCGCCATCGGAATCGCGATTGTGTACGATTCGGATATCAGGATATTGGACGTCCAGACACCCATTGCCTCCATTCCTGCCAGCGGCGCAATTCCGATCGAGACCGCCAGGAGAACCGCCCAGAAGGTTCCACTCAGCCGACTTTGTCGTGTTTCCGTCGCCGCTCGCCGATTTCGCAAAAAGATTGCGAGTGCAACCACGCCGCCAAAAAACAACGGGATTACGATGACAGGAAACGAGAGCTGATAAAACCGGAGGACGTCGATGTCGACGAGGTTTGCCCACTGAACGAACAGCCACGCACTTCCCCAGTGATACGGCACGTAACTCAAACCATCGATGCCGGTGGTCGCAGCGTGATACGTGCGCAACATGTTGCCAAGCGCTGACAGATTGAGCGTGTCGTGATGAACTTTTCCATCTGTGATCAGGCTCTCGAGGTACAGCGGATTCTTGTAGATCCTCCCCCACACCACCCCCGCGGTCCATACGCCGAACGCCGCCGCGCCTGCGACGTATGCGAAGGCTTTCAGTATCGACTGGTCGCCGAGCCATCTCACGAATATCAGCGCGAAGGCGAGCAAGCCGACAAGAGCGAGCGCATTGAAAGGATTGAATCCAATGACCGGCACGATTCTCCCGATCAACGCTGTGATTCCCAATCCGGCAAGCCACAGAAATGGGTACGACGCGATCCACAACTCGCTCGTTCTGAGGAACCTCACGCAGGTCTTTCGAGCAGCAAGAGGAAACGTGATCAGAAAGAGCGAGAGCGCGATACTTCGGATGACGGGAGCGGCTGGATTATCGAACCCGGCGCGCAGGATCCAGTAGACACAGCCAATCGTGGAGGAAACAATTCCCGCGAGCACCACGAGTGTGCGCGAATCTGCGCCCGGTTTCGCGGCAGTCACTCCCGGCGCGGCCGCGAAATCAGAGCCCCGTCGATCGAGCGACGACATACAGCGGTCGCTGCTTCACCTCGTCGTAGATGCGTCCGATGAACTCACCAATGACGCCGATGCAGATGAGCTGAACGCCGCCCAGGAACAGCACGACGACAATCGTGGACGCCCATCCCCTCGCGGTGTGTGCCCGGCCTGCGAGTTGCTCGATGGCGAAGAAGATCCCGAGCAGGAAGCTTCCCGCCGATGCGAGAAAGCCCATGTACATCGCGAGACGGAGCGGTGCCTTCGACAACGACATGACACCGTCCACCGCGAGCGCAATCATACTGCCGAAATTGTAGTGCGTCACGCCGGCGAATCTTGCCGGACGCTCGAACGTGATGGCCGTCTGCTTGAATCCCAGCCAGGCGCGAAGCCCACGCACGTATCTGTTTCGCTCGGGAAGAGAATTGAGCAGCTCGACGACACGGCGATCCATCAGCGAGAAATCACCGCTGTCGAGTGGAATCTCGACCTCCGACAGGCGGCCAAGCACACGATAGAAAATTGTGTACGCCGTGCGGATGAGGAATCCGCTTCCCTCCCGTTTTGTTTTCTGCGCGTAGACGACGGCGTACCCATCGCGCCACAGCTTCATCATGTCAAGGATCAGCTCGGGAGGATCCTGCAGGTCGGCGTCGATCACGACGGAGCAATCGCCCCTCACCGCGTGGAGTCCGGCAGTTACCGCGGCCTGGTGTCCGAAATTCCTCGAGAAATGAATGGCCTTGAACCGCGGATCCGAGCGTGAGATCGAGTCGACCATCTCGGCCGTTCGGTCCTTGCTCCCGTCATCGACAAAAATGATCTCGAACGTGAGGCCTGTCGGTCCGAGCACCTGAAGCAGTCGCGAATGAAGCGCCTCGATGACCGCCTGCTCATTGAACACGGGTACGACAACAGAAAGCACGGGATTCTGCTGATTGAAGCTGTCGGTGTCTGGCGGTTGCGGTGTTTCTTCAGCCATTGGGTGGGAAGAAGTTGGTTACGGCAGCCCGCTGGCCCGGGACAACGCCGGTTGGCGCGCCTGTAAACTTAGAATGCCCCTAGGTCATCGCAAGCTTGAGTCGCAGTCACCGGGCCGCTTTCCCGATCCACGAAACGATCCAGTTTCCATTCTCCCCTCGGCGAGATTCGGTTCTCCCTTCAAGCAGCTTCGCGTGGAGATCCGCGTAACCTGCGATCGTGTCCGTCTTGCTGTGAATCAGCCAACCCTCCGGCGTTGTGGCCGCGTCCCGCGCGATGTACACGTTGCGGCGGGCTTCAGGCAGGCTTCCGATTATCTCATAGGGCTTTGGCAGCCATGAACGTTCGCTCATTTCCGTGCGATTGCCTTCTCTCCACGCTGGGAGCATCAACCGTCCGTCAGCGATGAGGGCCATGGGGTCTGTAACTCTCGCGCCCTGCTGCTTCAGCAAACTTGCGAGAGACGTGTCCATTGCGGGCACCTGGTCGGTGATCGCAGAAGGAGCGAGCTGTGGTCGTGTGATTTCCGCGAGTGCCCGACCATGAGCCATGGTCAGCACAACGGGCATGATGAACGCTGGCACCATCGCCGCCCTGAGCACAGGATGCCACGCGGCTTCGCGATCAGACCGAAGAGTTCGAAGCATGAGGGAGGCCGAATACAGGAGAATCGGCGCGATGCTCAACACATTTACGGGATGACTCCGCCCCGTGAAGTAGCTTCCCACAGACCAGGCTCCGCCCCAGAGAGCAGCCAGCATGACGAGCCGCCTATCGTCCAGATCCGAGGCCAGATAAAGCGCCACTGCCGTTGAGATCGCAAAGAAAATGAGCAGGAGAAACCACACAGATCCGGTTGGGTCGATCGGCAACGCACCGAAGCCTCCTTTGCTGTAAAGGAGTGCGTACTCGATGTAGCCGTGAAGGTCCGGTGCGCTGCTGGCGACAGCGCGAGCGACTACCTCAACTGCTAAGAAAGCGATAAGGGCAAAGGCAACCGGAATGCTTACGAGCTTTGTCAGCTGGCCTGCTACATCAGGCCCGCGACGGTTCACTGCCCGCCATTTCCGCGCTGCCTGGAAGAGATAGATGGCCAGCGCCGAAAACCATATAGCCGAGCAGTAGATACCGGCCTCAGCCGACCACAGCACCGCGAAGATCCACAGGGCCGAGCCGCCCACGACAAACCTCGTTTCATCGCCCGGTTTCTGAGTTGTATCTGCTCTATTCATTCCTGCCGATATGCCGACAATCCCTCGCATCAGCCAGGCAAGCAGCAGAAACATCGGGATGAAACGAACCGGCCCGCCCGATGGGGTCATCTGCGCCGGCAACAACAGGGTCGCCGTTCGCGGACGAAAGAAAAGCGTGGTGAATACCAGAGCAAACGACAGGAATGTAGTCGGCATTCCACGCCCCATGCGTCGGATGCCGACGTACATGATCGCCGCGACAACTGCGAAAATCACCGACTGAAAGAACCAGAACGATTCCCACGCCGTGCCGGGCATAATCGTCGGGATCAAAATCGACAGAAGACCATACTGTGACGGCGTGTCCCACAAGAGCTGGCCGCCCTGTCGCAGTTGCTCCATCGGACCGATGTAAAAGCCCCAGTGATAGAACTCGACGATCGGAAAAGTCCGGAAGCCGAACAAGGCGAGAACTGCGATCGCGATCCAGTCCAGAGGCATGAGGCGCGAAGCGCTTTCGGATGCGCCGTCTCCATCCTCGCGCATCGCCAGACACGCGCAGACGGAAACGATCAACAGAACGAGCGCTGCCTGTGGCCGCCCGACGAGCCAGCGGGTTGCATCCCCCCATGACACGAGGCCTGACACTGCCATCCATCCAAAGGTCCCGGCAACGATCGATGCGAGGATGCTTCCCGGCTGCGTCACAAGCTCCCGAAGCGGCTTGCGATGGGTAATCGATACGACAGCGCCTGCGGCTGCCAGCGAAAGTCCGATGCTGCCAAAGCGCGAGGGTGCACGGATGGCATACAGTATCGCAAGTAACAATGCGAGGAAGACGATTGTCTTCCGGAACGACGACAGGCGCGTTCCGCCTCTCGCGAGCAATAGCACGACCGGCGGGAAAAAGACGAGCAGCGACATATAGAGCGACCACTCGATGCTCTCCTGCAAGCCCTTGTGTCCGGCCATGTGAAAGAGAGCTGGAGCGAGCCGCCACGCGACTACCACGCCGAGTATGCCCGTACACGCGGGCCACAGGCACTCGAGGCCGGCAGGCCCCTGACGCTCTGGCGCGGTGTTAGACGACAACCAGCAGATCTGCCGCGACGAGCCTATCTGCGATCGCGGCCGCTTCCTCCCCTGAGACTCCGATCTGCGCAGCGAGGTCGATGAGGTCTCTCGAGCCATCGGCATAGGCGAGCATGTTCGTCATGGCGCGGGCGCCCAGACCGGAGCCGCGCGTGCTCAGAGTAGGATAGAGCCCACGCTTGCCGAGCTGTGGTTCGCAGAGAGTGGTCGCGCGGTAGGTGTGATTGCGCTCTAGAAGCTCGATGCACTTGCGGATTGCATCGAAAGCACCTTCGAGCCCCGTCGCAGTTATCAGTTTCAGATCGTCGAGCGACGTGTGGTATTCAGGATAGCTGTTGTATCTCGTTCGCATTATCGATACAACGGGCAGGTCGATGCCGGGACTGCAATACTGCCGCTCGTCGCTGCCGCGATCCATGAATGAATACTCGACGTGGTCTGGCGCATGCCGGCTCATCACCAGCTTCGCTGCCCTGTCCGCGAGCGTGTTTCCGTTTCGGGATCGGAGAAACGAATAGGCGCGATCGTCGCCAACGCATGTCACGACAAATCCGGCGATCGTGTTGCGCTTCATCTCGTCGAGGTTTCGACTCAGGTAGACAATCGATCCGATGGTCTCCGGAACGAAGAGGATTCGATACGTAAAGCGACGATCGGTTCTCGCCTGGAGCCATTCGGCGAGTGCGGTTGTGACAACCGGCCCCGAGAGCTCGTTATTGCCGAGCGATGGATGACAGATGTACGTCGAGAGAAGGATCTCGCTTTGTTCTCTGCCGCGAAGGATCACCTCGCCATAGGTCAGCGAGCCCGGCTCGAGAATGCTGTCGATGACGACGTGATACCGGCCATCCTTCAGTCGCTCACGGTCAACGTGAGCGAGACAGAATCCCCAGCGGCGCTGGTAGTACGACGTCACATATGGAATCGCCGTCGGCTGATCCGGCAGCGAATGGAGATGCGGCTGCAGCTCCGACAGCGTCATCGATTCATCCACCGGAGTCGAATAGCCGACGACGTGCAGATTGCTCCGGGCGAAATCGACGACTCTTCTCCCGGATTCGTCTTCGATGTATGCGCCGCGGATATTCCACTCGTCGGGTACGTTCCAGTCGAATGCCTTGGTGCCCGAGGGTACCTCGTGAACTTCGAGAGAGGGAACGATTTTCCTGAGGTAGGCGAGCGTCTGCCTCACGCCGTCGCCGGTGATGCTCCGGCATATCGGAAACAAGTCGGTTGCCCAGCCGTGCATTCGCTCTCCGATCATTCCGCTTCGACCGGATTTGTGTCCATTGTTTCGAAATCGCCAATCTCGAAGCGACGGCCGAGCTTTGCGAGGGTTGGTTCTACCCACGCAAGTGTCGATTGATCGAGGAGCGACAGTGGATTCGCCCTCATGTCATCGACCCAGAGACCGACAAGGTCGCGCGCGGACGCCGCAAGGATCTGCGGATGCAATTCCAGTCGGCGGCAGACACCGGCCGCAATTGCTTCGTCGAGGAGCCGAGGCCAGTCGTAGTCGAGCCCCTTGTCGAGTGGTCGTACATGATAGTTGAGCGATCCAGTTTCAATGTTTCCCGCCGGCATGCGCACCGATCCGCTGAAAACCTTGTCGTAACGGTAGGGCGGCCCCCCCGCCAATCGCTCGGCGTGGTGAACGATCGTGTTGCAATGAAAGGTGTCGCCATAGAAAAAGATGACGGCATCGTGTTCGACCAGCCACGCGAAAATGGATTCCATGCCGAAGGGATCGGTTTTATCGCCCCAATCGACTGAAGGCATTGGTCCGTCACCGCTTACTGAAAAGATCGGCACCGGAGTCCGCCACTCGGCGGCCGTTGTCCGATAGCGCTCGGGGATTGGTCCGAGCTGAGCGGGATCGGCGCCGACGTCGAACAGGCGTGTTCGGGGAAAGTCATAGTTGAAGGACGGAATCAACAAGCTTCGGTTGTCCGCAATCCTGCGGAGCAGATTGATATGCAGGTCGAGGTACGCGTTGCGGTCGCGCGTTGGAGGCACAAGAATAGCCACGCGAAACGCGTCCGAGTGCACAAACATGGGGCCTGCCCCCAAGCCGGCGACGAGCGCCCGTGAAACTTCAGCTACACCCATGCACACCGAACTCCGCGCTCAGCACCGAGTCCCTCCAACACACCGGAAAACGTCGAATGCAACGCTCGTTCCCGGCGATTACGTTGTTTGGACTCTCATGGCCGATAAAATAGCTTGTTAGGATTTCTGCCGCTGTTGGCCTTGGCGGCCTGTTGGCGCACATGTTCTCAGCGCGCCTCCGACTTCAGGATTGGATTGTTTCGCGGCGCCGTTATCTGGGGCGTCGCACTTGTAACCATCACCGAGCTGCTCAGCGTATTCGAGCAGTTGAATCGGGTGGCCGTGGCGTTCGCATGGGTTGTCTTCTGCGTCGTCGCGTTGCTGGCCGGGCGGCGAATGCAAACCGCGGCGCCAGCCGTCAACCGTCCCCTCGCTGACTTGATTGGAGACGACTCGCTTGTCCGCGCTCAGTTTGTTGCAATCGCGCTGATCGCAGCGACCGCACTGGTACTCGCGCTGATGGCCGCGCCCACGACCGCAGATTCGATGACTTATCACCTCCCGCGCGTGGAGCATTGGATCCAGAATCACAGCGTCGCACCATATCGCAGCAATATCGAGCGCGAGCTGTGGCCGGGACCGGGCGCGGAGTACATCATGCTTCACGTCGAAATTCTGAGCCGCAGCGATCGAGGAGTGACGCTGATCCTGTGGACGTCGTACGCAGCTAACATCGTCGTCGCGTGGCTCCTTGCAGGAGAACTCCACGCAACGCGGCGGGGACAGGCATTCGCTGCTTTTCTCGCGGCGACGATGCCGGGGGCGGTGGCTCAGGCAACGGGAGCGCAGGTTGAGCTCGTTTTCTCGTTCTGGCTCGGATGCGCTGTGTTTCTCGGACTTCGGCTAGGATCTGTCGAGCGCGGTGCAAGGTGGCTTTGGCCGTCGCTCGTATTCGGCGCGGCCGTGGGGATCGCGATCTTCACGAAGGCGACGGCGTATGTGTATTTTCTTCCGTTCGGACTCTGGTTCCTGATCGCCTCGTTTCGTCGATTCGGCTTGGGCGCGGCGAGAATATGGGCTGTCGCGGGAGCAACGGCCCTTGCGATCAATGCACCTCACTACTATCGCAACGTCGTTCTCTACGGCAATCCGCTCAGCAAGCCAGGCGCGAACGGCGTGGTCAACTCCTCGTTCTTTCCTGGCGGGACAGTCTCGAACGTAGTCAGAAACGTTTCTCTCCACTTCGGGACGCCGATTGCTTCGTTCAACAATGCCGTCGAGGCCGGAGTCATCGCACTCGACGCAAGTCTAGGCGTCGCTCCCGATGACAGGCGGACGACCTTTCCGGGTGAGCGCTACCACTTCACCTCGAACCAGTCAGCAGAACAGACCGCCGGATCGCCTGTTCAGATGGTGCTCGCATTCTTCGCTCTCGGTTTCCTACTCGTTCGTGGCCGCACCGTATACCGGACACAGCTCGAGTACATGCTGTGTGTGGCCGCAGGATTTCTTCTTTTCTCCTTCTACCTGAGATGGCAGCCGTGGCACGCGCGGCTCCACGTGCCGCTATTAATGCTCGCCGCTCCGATTTCCGGCTTCGTGCTCGAGAAGGTTCGGAGGGGCTGGATCATCTCGGGAATATCGGCTGTGGCCGTCCTCGCGGCGCTGCCTCCGCTACTTCGCAACCCCGCGCGACCGCTGTTCGCTGCTGAGCCGGTGTACCGAGTACCTCGTGAGCGACAGTATTTCGCGGAGCATATGAATCTTTACGCGCCATACGTCGCCGCCAGCGATCATCTGAAGGCCCTGGGCTGTCATGATCTCGGATTGTGGGTTCGTGGCGATGCTGCCGAATATCCCCTGTGGACCATGCTACGCACCGATGGACGTGACGGTGTGCGGATCAGGCACATCTCGATCGGCAACCAGTCGGCCGATCTCGTCCGTACGCCAGACGGCGACAATTTCACTCCCTGTGCTCTCATGTACGTCGCGTCCGAAGGGAGATCCGTTCCTCTTGTCGTGCCGTCGGGCTACGATCTCACCTGGCGATTGAGTGACATCAGGATCTACACGCCGTCAACTCGGAAATAGCTCGTTCCGGAGGGCTCGGATCGAAGTCCGCCTATTCGATGACTTCGGTGTTCGGCCGTGAGCCAAAATTCCATCGCCAGATAGCGCGAGGTAAGCCCAGATCAGTGTCAGATTTGATCCGGACATCCGGCCGATCCGATCACCCACGTCATAAAAGCTGCGGAAGCCGAAGCTCTCTACTCAACGCTCACCTCTGCTTGAACCGGTGACTCATCGCCACTTCACCGATCGAGACGCGATGTGGGGCGAGCTGCTTCTGGAGGTGGGACCGAAAGTGAGAGATCAATGCTCTCCGGTCGAGTGAAGCCCCCGGTTTCGGCTCACAGGTCACCTCGACGTGCTGGCCTGTCAACGGATTGGCCACGCCAGTGGCTTTCGCACGCACCACATCCGGATACAGCAACGCCACACGCTCGATCTCCGATGGAAGAATCTTGAGGCCGCCAACATTTATCACTTCCTTGGCCCGTCCAACGACCTTGATGAAGTCACCGTCCTGCTCGACCAGATCACCCGTATCGTACCATCCGTCGACAACTGGCGATTGCGCGTTCAGGTAGCCGAGCATGCGATTTTCGGAGTGGATGTGGAGCACGCCGTCGACGACGCGTTTCTCGATTCCCTTCCCGCCGATCTGCATCCAGAGGCTGTCTCGCGCTTTCGATCTGACCTGAAAAACCCCAAGCTCCGAGAGTCCGTACGTCTGCCGGAAATCGACGTTCGGAAGAGTGGCACACAAACGCTCCAGCGTGCCCTGATCCATCCGCTCCGTTCCATAGGTGACAATCCGGAGACTCGGCAACGACTGGGAATCCAGCACGCCACCGAGAAGCATCATGCGCAGAAACGTTGGGGTTGCCGGGAGAAGCTCAACGCCATGGAGAGAGATTTCTTCCGCAACCGCTTCGGGTGTTCTGGCAGACGGGACAACGACCACTCCCCCATTGAACAAGGTGTGCAGCATTGTGTTAATGCCGCCGGCGTGATCGAACAACAGGAAGTTGAGACTCCGAAGGGGGGCGCGCCGAACGGCGTACCGCGCCAGAAAATTCTCGAAGTCGTGGAGAATCGCCTTCGGCCGGCCGGTCGTTCCCGACGAAAAAAAGATGATGCCCGGATGCCGGCGCGCGCGCAGCTCGCCGATCAGCGAACTCTCTTCTTTCTCGGCGTTTCGTTTTGTTGTGACACCGTTATCGATCACCCAATCGACCCGACCTGCGTCGAAGAAATACTCGTGATCCGCGCGGGTGCCGTCGGTCAGCGGCATCACGATCGCGTCGTTGTCGAGAAGTCTGAACAGAATCGACAACGTGTCGCGGTCGAAATCACCGATCAGGGCAACAACATCTCCCGGCTCAATCTCGGAAATGCCGGATCTGTCCGCACTCGACACCGACGCGATTTCATTGAACGCCAGGGATCCGCGGTCACTGATGAGAAACGGCTCGCTGCTTTCGGAGTGACGACTGGCGAGCTCCTCCAGGATCCGCAACTACGCTCCGCCGACGTGAATCGTTTCCCCCGTAATCATGCCGGCCTCGGGCGACAGCAGCATCGAGACGATATTCCACACATCTACCGGCTCTGCCTGCCGCTGAATGATCTGCTGGCTCACGACCGCGTCGATCTTTTCCTTTGGAACCTTCGCGATGAGCGCGGTTTCGATCGGCCCCGGCGCAATCGTGTTGACGGTGACGGCATGCGCTGACATCTCGCGCGCAAAGGCGCGCGAGAAACCCTCGACGCCGGCCTTTGACGCAACGTACACAGCCTCGCCCTTGAGCCCGAGCGGAACGCCGAGCGTCGAGAAGTTGATGATTCGTCCGCTGCCGCGCCGCATGAGAGCCGGCGCAATCTGCTGACAGCAATAGATCGTCCCGAGAAGATTGGTCTCGATGATCCGGCGGACGGTGTCAGGCGGCGTCGTCACCACGAGGTTCATCGACGCGATTCCGGCGGCGTTGATCAGCGCATACACGCCGGCATCGCGGCGCAAGTCGCTCAGCGCGGACGCAACGGAGCTCGCGTCAGTGACGTCGGCGGCGCGAATCTCGAATGGCGCATCGGCAACCGCCGCCCGGCCAAGCCCGACGACCTTGTATCCTCGTTCCTGTAATTGCTCGGCGCAGTACCGACCGAGTCCGCGAGACGCACCGGTGACGACGACGGTGTCCATCAGGCTCCGGTTTGCTGAAGCGACTCGAGATGACGCGACAGGCTCTCAACGCTCCGAAGAACGCTGCGCGCTTCGGACATCGCGCTGTCACTTGTCCAGTCAAAGCTTGCGCCCAGTCGTTCCCGCGCAAAATCCTCGGACGCGAGGAGGAGCATGACGAGATCGGCCGAATCGATGACCCGGTGGGCACCAACGAGGACCGTCGCCGGCGTGACGGCGTCGAGCGGGCGGCCCGTCAGCGCTGACACCTCGCCGCGAATGAATTGCTCGATCTCGTTGTACGTAACGTTCATCTGATGACAGTTGAGATTCGGTGTGCTACCGGGTGCAGACGAGCATGTTGCGCGTCTCCGGATGCGACGGGAGCACATCGACGGATGTGAAATACGACTTCAGGGCAGTGATGAAGTTTTCCATGGTATACCACGAAAAAGCGGCCCGGTCTGAATTGTAGGCCGGGAAGAATTCAGGCTCACTCGTGATCATGCGGTCACCCATCTCGACAAACTCGACGCAGACCTGGTTCCGCGACAATGTGTCGAAAAGAGAGGCGATGCGCTCAAAGGTCAGTCCCTGACCGAGTGCGAGGTGGTGAACAATGGCAAGCGCGAGTGTCATGTCTGACCGAAGCCGCTTGAGCGGCGACGATATAACCGGCTCACCCTCTCCGATCGACGACATCGGCGGCTCCGATGCGAAGGCGAGTGCAAATCGCTCCGGCAGCGGCGCGGCGAGGTTCACGACAAGCGGGACAATCGAAAGCTGCTCTTTCTTCGCCGTCGAGAACAGCCGATCGATCGATGCCTCATCGAGATCGACCGCCACCACGTCGGCGCCGCGCTTCGCGGCGAGCATCGAAAACCAGCCCGCATTACTGCCCAGGTCGAGAACCGATGCCGGGGAGAATCTCATGAGCGCTGCGTTCACCGCGTGCTGCTTGTTGGTCCACTCCGGCTGCGGATCGCTGGAGAATGCTTCGCCCTTGTCTTCGTAATAGGTGCTGTACGCGCTACCTCTCACGGCCACATCGAGGGTCGCGATTCGATCCCGCACCGCCTTCAAGAAGCGCGCCTTGCGCGGGCCCTTTTCCATCAGCGCAAGGCGAAGGAGCCGGTCTCCAATCTCGTAGCGCGCGCGGCCGAGCGGATTGCGCGTGAACGCGTCTTCGCGCGAGATGGATTCGGTCGAGGTGTTCAGCGCGGTCGCGGCCAGACGCTTTCTCGCCGCGGCGTGACGGCCGCAATCCATCATCTCCATCGGCAGGCCAAAGAACGGCTCGAACATCGAGCTGTACATCGCGTATGTCGCGCGCGACTCGGCATCCCAGAAGCCGTCAAATCCCCGATCGGGGCGATTAGCCGACAGATGCGGTTGTGCCGCCAGCGTGCCGATCGGAATGATCGAGGTGAAATCGACGAACACAGGCCGTGGTCCGTCGAACAGGATGTTGTACGGATGCCAGTCCTTCAGCGTGAGGCCATGCCTGTTCAACCGCTCGAAAAGATCGACGTGAAAGAGTGCCGCCTCCTTCACCATCGATGCCGACCACTCGTGCGGATATGTCACGAACCGCACCCGCTCGTGCTCGAGCACCGTCTCGTATCCAAGCTCCGGATACGGATTCTGCAACAGCTCTCGCGTTCGGACGACACCGTGCGAAAACAGATCGGCAGCCTCGCAGATCGAGAGTACCTGCCGGACAGATTCCGCATTGCCGGCGTAAATCCCGCGGAGCACGCGGTCTCCGCTCAGGAATGGCTCTCCCTGCCGATCGAATCCGGCAAGGCGAACCGGCCGCGGCAGCGCATCCGTCATCGCGGGCGTCAAGCCGCTGACACCTCGCGCTCCGACAGCGAGACGAGGTTTTCGTCCATCACGAAATCGTCGCCGGTAACGAGCTTCTCACAGATGAAATCGATGAACGGATCGTGACCGGGCAGCAACAAATCACGCTTGTCGTGCTGAAGTGACCACCACAACGAGTCTCCGTGATGCACGATCTCGAGGGGAATCTGCCGACGGACGAAATGCGAGTATGCGTACTGCCTGACTGCCTCACGCTGATCGGCGTCGAGCTTGCCCAGCGAGCCCGCACGCTTGAGAAGCTCGCGATAGGCGTCCGGCGTCAACCCCTCGTACGTGAATCCCTTGCCGCCATAATGAGCTTCTCCCGCCAGGATCACCGGCTTGCCCATGAGGCCGAGCTCGAGCCCGGCCGTTCCATAGACGGTGACTCCCCCATCGATGATCTCGAACAGATTCGCAGGGCTCACGTCCTCCTCGGCGGGAATGACGCGAATATGGTCGGGCAAGGTTGGAAATTCCCGCTCGAGGAGGCGCTGCACGCCGCTCGCCGGGTTATCCCACGCTTCGATCGGATGGACCTTGATGAGCCAGTCCACCTCCGGAACATCGATGGCCCCCTTCACCGTTTCGATCATCCACTCGTCGAACGACGGATACGCCATCGGCGAGTAATCCGAGACGCTGTCCCAGTTGATATGCGCAAGCACAGCCCACAGCGGCCGGCCGGGACGGCGGTATTTCTCCCTCAGCTCCTCGATGTCGTCGCGGAAATCCTTGAGCCTTTTCATATCGAAGCTGATCTGCTTCTGGTAGCGATCCTCGAAGAATTTGTCGAGGCGCGCATTCTGACGCGGCGTGAGCTTTCGGGACCTCATCTCGGTCCACGCTTCGTCGCTCAGTAACTTGAAGTCGATGCGGTCGATGTCGGTCACATGGCGAAGGTAGAAATGCCATGAGAGATACGACGCCTTCCAGCCTGTTACAGGAATCTTTCGCTCGAGCGCCGCGTGCATGGCCGGGCCCCAGTCGACGTACACACCGTGGGACATGAACACGCGCCACGGCTTTATCGTGTCCATCACCTTCGTTGCGGCGGACGCACTGACGAGCGCGCTGTAGGCGAGCTCGCGGATGATCGCTTCATTGCCCTCGAGCGCGGCGCCCTGGAGATACCGGATTATCGTCGAGCGCACATTCGAGCCGAGATCCAGACTGTCGTAATGGAGCGCCGGCAGCGTCTTCATCGTAATTCCCTCTGTCCGCTTCCACAGCTCGGCCTTCTCTTCTTCGGTGACGTAGTCGCCGTTATATGAGTACTCAACGCCGAGCGTGTCGAGAACATTCGTTGTCGCCTTCATGCAGCCCGCGCAGACACTCGGCCAATCAGCCACCGCGACACCGTCATCAACTGTGCGAATGGAACAACCGCGGTACGGCGCGTTGCAGATGATCGCGTGAACCTTGTACCCGCGGAGTTTCATCGCCGCGGCGATGGCACCCTCAACGTGGAGTAGCAATGGCATGCCGCCCGGGACCCAGAACAGGAGGGTGCCGTTCGACGCATCTTCGGCGTTCGACTGCGAGTAGAGCCGCTCCATCCGGCGGCGCCGATGCTCATCGGTATGCTTGAAGAGCGCCTGAACCGGCCGCGGCGATTTCTGAATCGCGACATGCGCGGCGATGCGCGCATATCTCTCAATTGAATTCAAGGGACGTTAGTGCGTAGTAAAGCGTTTTGGTTTCAGACCGGATCGCCACTGCCGCCGGCTCTGTTCGCGGCCTGATCGAAGTCTGCAACGGGTACCCAGGCGATCACCGATGCGGCAAGGAGCGGATTCGGCCCAAAGGCCGGCAACGTCTCCTCGAGCAGCCGAATTCTGCCTCGCGCCGCTTCCTCGTGGAGAAGTGTCACCAGGTTGCGATTGTAACCGTTCGCCTCAATATAACGTCGTCTGAGAAGTCCAAGAACACTCGCCAGATTGCAGTGCTCGAGTACCGGCTCGACATGCACGACCGCGCCCGGGCGAAGCGCCGCAATGCCTTCGATAAACGCCCTCCCCAGTGACTCGACATACTGGGTCGCATACGCAGTGTAAACGAGTGACCCTTCCGGAATTTCGAGCGCCGTCAGCGGACGTTTCGTGAAATCACAGCGCCCTGTCGCCACGCTGATGTTCTCGGCTTTCGCGATCAGTGATGCGAGCGCCGCGCCCGCCGCGGTGTAGTCCGCCGCGAACAGCCTCATCCCCGTAAAGTCCGCGCGTCGGGCAAGATCGAGGATCACGGTGCCGTAACCGCACCCGAGCTCGAAAAGGGCAGTCGCTTGCAAATAGGGAGCAAGCGAGCGAGCGATGAAGTCGATATACGCCGAGTGCGATTCGCGCGGTGTCATCTCCACAAGCTCGTCGCCGACCGAAACGAGCGATGTGACCGCGTTTTCGCTCACCCAGCCGTTGACGGTCTCGAGATCTGCCGCGCCAGGATGGTTGTGCGCCCGCTTGAGCAACCTGCCCCACTTCTCGACCCCAAATTCACGGTCGATCTCGGC
Organism: Gemmatimonadales bacterium; assembly: GCA_038254845.1. Classification (GTDB taxonomy): domain Bacteria; phylum Gemmatimonadota; class Gemmatimonadetes; order Gemmatimonadales; family Gemmatimonadaceae; genus UBA4720. The sequence continues at coordinate 48,625 of JBBSFT010000002.1, forward strand.
CGGGGTCTTGATTCTGGTCTCCCATGGCGACGCGCCCATCAGGCGCGCGGGCCAAGGCGAATAGCGCGCTAGATCGTCAACGCTGAAGCGTCGCACTCAGTTCCTAGCTCAGAGAGTCGAGGTTATCCCACACCTTCCGGAAGGCGGCGACCACGTCCATGAGGTCCGACTGCCCGATACTCGCGTGACACACGTCGGTCACCATCAACTCGTGCTCGAACATTCGCTCAGTCACGGGGCAGATACCGCGCTCGTAGCTCACCGAGCCCTTGTATCCCGGATACGTGAATGGAAAACCATCACGCCCGAATGCGATTCGTTTCTGATACAGCGGCTCGAGGTACAGCGGACGTGTGTAACCCTTCACCATCGGAATTCCTTCGGCGTTCAGTGCATCGGCAATTCTGTCACGACTGACTCCGATGATACTCTTCTGCACTTTCATGCCGTACCGATAGTACCCGTGAACCACGCCTCCCTTTACTCGTGGCGCAACGAGGCCATCAAGACTCGACAGATGCTGAGTGAGAAAGTTCGCTGCAGCAACGCGGGGCGGATGAAGCACCGGCAGCTTCTTGAGCTGCTCGACAGCGATCGCGGCTCCGATCTCGGTCATCCGGTAATTCTGCCCGACCATGTTGACGAGATTGTCGACACCCATCTCGCGCACGACGACCTCGCCGTGATTGCGAATGAGCCGAAGCCGCTCGGCCAGTGATGCATCGTTAGTCACGGCGACGCCGCCCTCGCCGGTGTGAATCGTCTTGTGAACATTCAGGCTGAAGACGCCAATATCCGCGAGAGTGCCGGCCGGCCGGCCCTGATACGTGGCGCCATACGCCTGGGCCGCATCCTCGATCACGACGAGATTCCGTTCGCGCGCAATCTCCATGATGCCGTCCATGTCGGCCGGGTGGCCGAGGAGATCGACCACGACAATCGCCTTGGTATAAGGGGAGAGGCAGCGCCCGACAGTTTCCGGCGTGATGCAGAACGTTTCTTCGTCGATGTCGGCGAACACGGGAATTGCGCCGTTGACGAGCGCCGCCGACGCGGACGCTGTCATCGTGTACGGGGAGACGATCACTTCGTCGCCCGGACCGGCACCCGACGCGCCAACCGCAGCGTACAACGCGGACGTCGCCGAATTCATGGAGACAGCGTATTTCACGCCAAAATATTTCTCCCAGTCGTGCTCGAGGCGCCTAACGCGCGGACCGCCCAGGAATCTCGGGGACGAAGTCCCGAGAAACCCCGAGAGCTCGCCGCGCTCGATGACGTCGATGGCGGCGTCCTTTTCCTCGCGCCCGATGCTGACATAAGGGGGAAACGGCGTCGTGCGAAGTGGCTCGCCACCATTGATGGCGAGACGCGTCATGCAGCAGCCCCGCTCGTGGTGCGAAGCGGCCCGCCGAGGTTCACTGTCTTTCCGGTAGCTGCCGACTCATGGGCGGCCAACGCAATCCTCAATGCCTCCACTCCATCTTCCCCTGAAGAAATCGGCTGCTCGCCGGTATCGAGGCAACGAACGACATCCTCGACCGCATGCAGCATTACGTCCTTCCTGTCCCCGAAATCCATGGAGTCAGAAAGCAGCTCTACATATCCCGAATATCTGGTACTGTCACCTGCCCGCGTCAGCTCGACAGCGTACGAAGAATCTACAATGCGGACACGCCCGCTCGTCCCGAGAATGTCCATCTCGCAAATCGTGAATCGCGAGGCGTCGGCCGCCCGCATCGTCGCCAGCATTCCATTTGTCAGGAAAAGCGACACATCCAGCGTCGGATCGTCGCCCGGTTCCTTCAATATGTCGAGAGCACTGACGCTTCCAACATCGCCGATCAGATAGCGAAGCAGGTCGAACCAGTGGGTGCCGTTATGCAGCGTTCCCTTTGTCAACCAGCCCGCAACGCCGCGCAGCTCGCCAATGCCGCTTGCGGCGAGAAACCCTTTGAGATTCTGCATGTTGCGCGCGTAGCGGCGCATGTGAACCACAAGCAGGACGATCCCCCGCTCCCGCGCTCTGGCAACGACGCCCTCGGCCTCATCGAGAGAATGAGCCAGCGGCTTTTCACAAATAATCGCGCGCGGCGTGTCGGGCGCATCGAGGATCTCGTTAAGAACAGAAACGTGGCTCGACGTCGGGGTCGCGACGCTCACGATGTCGGGCCTCGTCGCCGCCAACAGCTGGGCCGCGCTCGCGAATGATCGCGAAATACCCCACCGCTCCGCACATCGCCTTGCCGCCGCTTCATCGCTGTCGGCAACTGCAACCAGCTCAGTCGCCCGACAAACCGAATATGCCTCGGCGTGAGTCATCACGTCTCCGGCGAGAAGCGGATCATCGGCCAGCGTGGTTCCAATCCGGCCGCAGCCGACGACTGCCGCGCGATAGGTCACGCCGTCTTTGGTTGCCGGACAGCTTTCTGAACGACCGCAGCATTCAGATCGCGGATATCGGGCCGGCGAGTGAGGAGATTGACAACATCGGCGAGGGTAAATGCCGGATCCGATGGGAACAGCTCGGCGTAGACAGCCCGCACCAGCTGCAAGTCGTGCTCGGTGTCGACGGTCAGGCGGAGCTCGACGACATCGGAAGGAAAATCGGTCATGACATTGCGAAGCCGATACCGCTCGGGATGCTCCCAGAAGTGAAGCGAGACGTGCTCACGGTCTGCCGGATCGCTCGATCTCTCGGCGATATCGGCCAGCGCGGCAGCGGAAAAAACGCGCACATCGGTGCCGCGAGGCGTTGTATACGGAAGGATGTTGCTCACGAAATCGGCCCCGCCGAGCAGGTAGTCGGAGACAACCTTGTCGATGAGAGCGGGCTCGTGAAGCGGGCAGTCGCCAGTCACCTCGACAATAACATCCGCGTGATTCGCCTGCGCCGCGCCAACAACGCGCGCGAGGACATCGTCCTCGGACCCTCGAAAGCACAGCACACCCGTCTCGTAAGCGACTTCCTCGATGGCATCGTCGTCGGGACCATCAGGGCACGCAATGACGATTGCATCGAGCGTCCGGGCGCGGGTAACACGGTCGATCATGCGGGCGAGCATTGGTTTCCCCAGGATCGGCATCAGGACCTTCCCGGGCAGCCTCGACGACCGAAATCGCGCTTCGACAATACAGACGACGCGTGGCCGCCGCTTCATCCCTGATCTACCTCTTTCTGCACGACATGCCGGTTCACGTCAGCGAGTGCCGGCTCCGCGTCAATCAGCTTGACGACGTCGAGCCAGCCAAAGTCCGGTTTGCCGTCCATCCGCTCGTAGATGCTCCTCACGAACGCCAGATCTTCTGGCGTATCGACTGTCCATCGCCAGTCCGCGCGGTCGACGTCACTCGTAACGCTGAGCAGGGTGAACAACTCCGGAGTCTGGTACATATAGGCGGTGACGTGCGTGCGGTGGTACGGCTTTTTTGCCCAGCGGGCGGACCGTTCGAGCGCTTCGCGCGTGAAGACCTCCGTGTCGAGGCCACGCGGAAAGGATTGCGGAATCTTGTTGCTCGCGTAGTCAACGAGCGGACCTGCGGTCTCGAATCTTTCCACGATGTCATCGCTCACGCCGGGGTCGATGAGCGGGCAGTCGGCCGTGATGCGCACGCACTGGGCTGCGCTCAGGGCTTGGGCCGCGCCGCGGAATCTGTCGAGAACATCGGTCTCGCTGCCGCGGAAACACGCAACCCCAAGCCGGCGGCATTCCTCCTCGATGGAGTCGTCACTCTCGAGGCTGGAGGTCGCGACGACAATATCCTTGATTCTCTTCATCCGGGACGTTCGCTCGACCACGCGGCCGAGAATTGTCTTGCCGCAAAGGTCGAGCAGCACCTTTCCAGGAAGTCGCGTGGAGCCGATGCGCGCCTGAATAATGGCGACGGTCCTCATTCCGTCACAAGCTGCTCGACAGCTTGAACTAACATCGGGAAGTTGTTGTACCAATTGGCTTTAGCCATTGCCGTCTCGATATTGGTTGAACTCATTCGTATCGCTCGCCCCGCATCCTCCAGCACCATCTCGATCGCGTCGCACAGCCCCGCCGGATCGCCGGGCGTAGCGAGTGCGCCGTTCACCCCCTGCCCGACCCACTCGAGGTTTCCAAAGCATCTGGTAACCACGACCGGCAGGCCTGTCGCCATCGCCTCGAGCAACGAGATCGAGCTCCCGTCACTCAGCGCCGAGCTGACATAAACATCCGCCAATCGAAACCAGTCTGGTAGCTCGGCCTGCGGAATTCGTCCCGGCATGTGCACCAGATGCTCGATGCCGAGATCCCCAATCAAAGCGCGAATCTCACCGGCGAGCGTCCCATCGCCCAGAAGCAGGAGACGCGCCGCGCTACGGCGCTCATGCAGCCTGGCGAACGCTTTCAGTAAAACGTCGATCGCATAAATCGGCTCCCAGCTTCGCGTGGAGATGACGACCTCGGCGTCCAGCCAGCCTAGCCGGTGCATCACGTCGAGGCTGCTCGGGCCGGGGGTGAAACGGTCGAGATCCACTCCCCACGGAAATGTGACAATTCGCGAATCGTCGGCGAATCCGTGCCGTTTGACGGCTTCCCTGACAGCGAGACAATCCCCGAATACGAGCGCTGATGACTCCAGGGTGCGGATCGTCGCATGACGGCAAAGCTCGGCCGAGTCCGCATCAATGAGCATGTCACTTCCCCACGATATTGTCACGAGCGGCTCGGAACCGGCGAGCGCCGCGATCAGCGCACCAGACTGCACCGGTCCGGCGATGACCACGTCGGGTTTCATTTCGGAGAGCACCCGCCGTAGCTCGCGAGCTCGCGCGATCCAATCCGCGCGCGTTGCGGGCATTGTTGCGTGCGTGGATGAGCGGATCGTGACGCCTTGCGGCAGCGGTCGCGAATCCAGACTCTCGGCTGTCATCGGCATGTGCGTTGGCTGCCAGCCCGCCCGGACAAACGATTCGAGGAAACGCCGGTCGTGCGTCGAGTAGCTGCGCGAGACGTAGAGGATTTTCAGGCGACGTCTGTCCACTTCGGATAATCGCCTTTGGATATGTCCCGCGTGAGCTTTCTCCCGATGACCCGGCCGATGTCGAACGGAAAGATCGCGTCGCGCGGGGCGGGCCTCAGCGCTTCGAGATCATCAGGCTCGATTGTCTCGCCAGTTCTGAGGTCGCGCGTCGCGCGGAGGCTCCGGCGTTGAATCACGACCGTGTCTCGCTCATTTGGCTCGACGACCTTGTTGCCGTCGCCCATCGCGTACTCGAGCTCGCGGGTGCGATCGACCATCTCGCGCCATGCCGCCGGGGCGAGCGAGAACGGATGATCGGGACCGTCGCGCTTCCGGTCATCGGTGAAGTGCTTCTCGATTGCCCTCGCTCCGAGAGTCACCGCTCCGAGCACGGCGGAGTGGCCCGGAGTGTGGTCGCTCAATCCAAGCACCAGGCCCGGATACATCGACGCGAATGTTCTCAGCACGTTGAGCTTGACGTATCGGAAATTCTCGAGTGACCCTGTGTAGTTGGTGTTGCACTGCATGAGCAGCAAATCCCGATTGATCGCGACGATTGCATCGACAGCGCGCTGAACCTCACCAATGTCCGACGCGCCTGTCGCCAGCAGCACTGGCTTGCCCTTGCCGGCGATGTGCTCCAGCATCGCGGTCCAGGTGATATCGCCAGAGCCGATCTTGAATGCCGGTACGTGCTCCTCGAGCATGTCGACGGCGGGCATGTCGTACGGCGACGAGAAGAAATGGATCCCGGCATCGTCGCACGCTTTTTTCAACGCGCCGGTCCACTCCCACGGCACGGACGCCGACTGATAGACCTCGAACACCGACTGCTTCCACTTGCTCTGGTGGGAAAGTTGCGGGCCCGCGTCGAATCCTTCGCGGCTGACAATATGCTCTGCCCGAAAGTGCTGAAATTTCGCGGCATCCGCGCCCGCTTCGGCTGCAGCGGCGATGAGCTCCACGGCGCGGTCCAGGCTGCCGTCGTGATTCGCCGCGATGTCGGCGATGAAATAGGTCGGGTTGTCGTCGCCGATCTCACGGTTGGCGATCCTGATTGTCGGCATGCGCGTCGGCTCGGATTGGTTTCTGGTGCGGGCCGGACGTTACGCTTGTCGCCGCAGATTTGCAAAGGCAGCGACAGCCTCGTCGACGCACGGCAGGTCGTGCCCGAGTGCCCCCGCCGCGCGCGACGAGTCGAGCGACGTATTCAGCGGTCTTGGCGCCCCGAGCCCCGCATCGCGAACGCTTGCTGGCTCGACCAGTGATTCATCGAGACCGAGCGCGCGCGCAATGCGTACCGCCAGGTCGTATTTGCCGACCGCATCACCGGACCCGAGGTGATAGAGGCCGGTCAACCGCAGGTCGAGCATTTCCATCATCAGCTCTGCCGTCGCACAGGCGAATAGGGGCGAGAACACGACATCGGTAAAACCCTTGATCGCCTCGCCGGCAGCGAGCCGGTCGGCGATCCACGTCGCGAGCCCCGCACCTTGGTGGCGGGAAACTCCGATGAAATTGGTGCGCACGACGAGCGCATCGGGCATCGCGTCGGCAACGGCGTGCTCGCCATCGAGCTTCGACTTCGCGTACGCGTTCAGCGGGCGAGGCGTATCCTGCTCAGCATAGTTCCCGCGGCACCCGTCGAACACCGAGTCGGTGGATACGTGGACAAACGCAACACCGGCATCGGCGCACGCGCGGGCCAGAAGTTGGGGAATCGCGACGTTGAGACGGTGGGCACGCCCACGATCGCGTTCACATTCGTCAACGCTCGCAAGCGCCGCGCAGTTGATCACGGCCGATGGCATGAGCAGGTCGAGCATCCTTTCGGCAGCAGACGGCTCGGTGAGGTCGAGCGAAACCGTCCGAACGTTGTTGGCCGTGACGCCGCTCCGGTGCGCGACAGAAGCGACGGTTCGCCCCTCGGCCAACGCCTCAGCGACGACGCTGGTGCCGAGGAATCCGCTTCCTCCCGTGACGACGAGCATCGGTCAGCTCGCGACGAGCTTGCCCGCCCCGATCATCTGCTCCATCTCGTCCGGACTGAGCCATTGCGAGTTGGTCTCGCTGCTATAGCGAAACCCTTCGGCACAAGGCTTTCCGCCGCGCTGGCTGATGTATGTGTCACGGTTCCAATGCCGTCCGCTCGGAAGAATGGAGTAGTAGTCGTCGAACTCGACTGTATTCTGGGCGTCGTCTTCACCGACCATGAGCTCGTGCACCTTCTCGCCCGGACGCTTGCCGACAATCTCGAGCTCGCAGTCCGGTCCGATCGCGCGAGCGAGATCGATGAGTTTCATGCTCGGGATCTTCGGGACGAAGATCTCGCCGCCGGTCATTCGGCCAAAGCAGCTCAGCACGAACTCGACTCCCTGCTCGAGAGTGATCCAGAAGCGAGTCATCCGAGCGTCGGTAACCGGCAGCTTGCCAGTCGCTCGCTGCTTGAGGAAAAACGGAACCACGCTGCCGCGGCTGCCGACGACATTGCCATACCGCACGACGCTGAACCGTGTATCGCGGCCGCCCGCAAGTGCGTTCGCAGCGGTGAACAGCTTGTCGGAGCAGAGCTTCGTTGCGCCGTAAAGGTTGATCGGGCTCGCGGCCTTGTCGGTGCTCAAGGCGATGATTCGCGAGACCCCCCGATCGATCGCCGCATCAATGACGTTGGCCGCGCCAAGGACGTTCGTCTTCACCGCCTCGATTGGATTGTATTCCGCGGCCGGAACCTGCTTGAGAGCGGCCGCATGCACGACGTAGTCAACGCCGTCGAACGCGCGGAACAGCCGCTCGCGGTCGCGGACATCGCCAATGAAATATCTGATCGACGGGTAGTTCGACTCGCTGAACTGTTCCTGCATCTCGAATTGCTTCAGCTCGTCGCGACTGAACACGATCAACTTCTGCGGCTTGTATCGATTGAGAACTATTTCGACAAAACGGCGACCGAACGAGCCGGTCCCGCCGGTAATCAGCACTGTCTTTCCGTTGAGCATCAAATTCCCGTTGTAATTCCTGTCGAGGCCATCTCGGCGGGGCGGCCAAGTGCCGTGCTGCCCGCAACGACCCGCCCAATTACGGGTGCCTGCGCAACCGTCATCCGCGACGGAAGAGAGAATATTCCGAACGGCTGGGCCGGATCGAAATTGTCGTGCATTCGTCTTGAGCCCGCTGCAATGACGAGCGGCGGCGTGAGATCGTCAAGGACGTCGTAATTTGTCTTCGTGGGCACCGATTCGCTCAGATGGAGATAAATCGGATATTCGCCCGGCCTGATGTACACATCGGGCAGATCGACGACGACGGTGCCGGTCGATCCCGGCTCCACCATTCGTTCGGTCACAACATGCCGGGCCGAGGTCACCATGTCGCGCGACAAACCTGACCGCAGCGCGACTACGACCGCAACTCCGCGCATCGGCTGGTTGGCCCGGTAGGACAATCGGAACCGCACGGTCTCGCCCATGTCGAACGCGTAACGCTCCGCGCCCGATAGATCTTCGACCGACACCGCCGTAAATCGCACGGCTCCCGATCCGCGGCGATTTTCCGGATTGTTCACGCCGGACTCCGCATCGACGCGCATGTCGCGCAAGTGCTGGTTGTACACGGTGAGTGTCTCGTCCGTCGGCCCGTCGGCCGCCACCTCGCCATGTTCGAGCAGCACACACCGCGTGCAGAGCTGTCTGATCGCCTGGGTGTTGTGACTGACGAAGAACACCGTCCTGCCCTGCCCCGCCACGTCTTCCATTTTGCCGAGGCACTTCTTCTGGAACGCGGCGTCACCAACCGCGAGCACTTCGTCCACAAAGAGAATCTCGGGCTCGAGAAACGCCGCGACGGCAAACGCAAGACGCGTGAACATTCCGCTGCTGTACCGCTTGGTCGGTGTGTCGATGAACTGCTGGACTTCCGCAAAGCTCACGATGTCGTCGAACCGCGCCGCGATCTCGCTCCTGCGCATGCCGAGAATGGCGCCGCTCAAGAATACGTTCTCGCGACCGGTGAGCTCCATGTGAAATCCCGTTCCCACCTCGAGCAGTGCGCCGACGCGCCCGTAAATGTCCGCTCGTCCCGACGTGGGGTCGGTGATCCGCGACAAAATCTTGAGAAGCGTGCTCTTGCCGGCGCCGTTCCGTCCGATCAACCCGACGACCTCGCCCTTGGTCACATCGAACGACACATCCCGAAGCGCCCAGAACGTTTCGAGCGTGTCCGATTGCCCGCGGGCGCGCTTCCAGAGTTTGCGGGGAAGCGCGACAACCTCCTCCTGAAGCGTGCGATACGGCTGAACGCCGAGCGCGCGCGCGATCTGATACGACTTGGAGATCCCCCGGATGCTGATCGATAGATCGCTCATACGTTGTCGGCGAACCCGCGCTCGACCCGGCGAAAGAAAAACGCGCCGCCAATGAACACAGCCACCGCAATTGCACTCGAGACAATCACCATCTGCACCGTCAACGAGCTTCCGCCCAGAATCGCCCACCGAAAGCCTTCAATGAACGCTACCGCCGGATTGAGTCCGTAGAGGTAGCGCCATTTCTCGGGAACGAGAGTAGTGGCGTAGACAACCGGACTGGCGAACATCCACACCTGAAGCAGAAACGGCATCGCGTGCACGAAGTCTCGGTATCTGACGTTGAGCGCCGACAGCCAGAGACTCACTCCCGCCGCCGATACTCCGGCGAGCAGAATGAAGAACGGTAGCGTGATGATGCGCCACGTCGGTGCGACCTGGTAAATCACCAGTAGAATCGCGAGCACCCCGAGAGCGACACCAAGGTCGATCAGCGCCGAGAAGGTGCTCGCCAGCGGGATTGCAAGTCTCGGGAAATACACTTTCGTGATCAGCCGCGCGTCGGTAATGAGGCTGTTGCCAGCACGCTGAAGCACCCCCGCGAAATAATTCCACGCGATCACGCCCGCGAACACGAACAACGCGTACGGATGCCCATCGCTCGGCAGCTTCGCGAACCGGCCGAACATCACCGCGAAGATGAGCGATGCCATCAGCGGCTGAAGAATCACCCACGTCACGCCGAGGCCGGTCTGCTTGTACCTGAGCTTGACTTCCCGGCCGGCGAGAATGAATAGCAGGTCGCTATATGTCCAGAGCTCGCGAAGATTCAGCGAGGCCCAGCCCGTCGACGCCCGGATAACTACAGTCGGCCGGCGCTCCGCCACGCGTTCGGGCAAATCGCCAGTGTCAACAACCGCTTCCATCTCTACCCGGCCCGCGCCGCGAGCTGCGGGGAAGTCGACCGAAACCATTCATAGGTGCGACGAATCCCTTCTTTCAGATCGATCGACGGCGACCAGCCGGTGCCCTGAATCTTTGACGAGTCGAGCAACTTTCTCGGCGTACCATCGGGTTTGGTTGAATCCCATTCAATATCACCGTCATAACCGACGACGGACGCGATAATCTCAGCCAGCTCCCGAATCGAGAGGTCGCTTCCGTAGCCAACATTGTAGAGGCCGGTTGCACCGCTTTCAACAAGGCTGAGCGCGGCAAGCGCGGCGTCGTCGACGTGGAGAAATTCGCGCTTGGCCAATCCCGTACCCCACAGCTTCACGATCGCGGACTCACCAGATTTCTGCCGCTCCGCCGCATCGTGAAATTTGCGGATCAAGGCGGGCAACACGTGCGACGTCTCGAGGTCGAAGTTGTCGTTCGGTCCGTAAAGATTGGTCGGCATCAGGGAAAGCCACGGCTTGCCGAACTGGCTCGTAGCCGCCTCGACCAATTTGAGCCCGGCGATCTTGGCGATAGCATACGGCTCGTTGGTTTGCTCCAGGGGACTCGTCAGCAGATCTGATTCGCTGATCGGCTGTGGCGCGAGCCGCGGATAGATACATGAGCTTCCAAAGAACACGAACTTGTCCGTCCCAGCCTCCAGTGCAGCGCCGAGGACGTTCGCTTCGATCACCATGTTCTGGTAGAGAAAGTCCCAGCGGAATGCGTTGTTGGCGCCGATGCCACCGACTTTCGCGGCCGCGAAGAACACCGCTTCCGGACGGTTCTCGCGAAAGAACGCGCGCACCGCTTTCTGGTCCATCAGGTCGAGCTCTTCTCGCGTGCGAACGAGCGGCTCCGGGGCGCCGGACGCTGCAAGCGCGCGCACGATGGCGGAGCCAAGCAGGCCGCGGTGACCCGCTACGAACGCGCGTTCCGTCGCTTGCCCGGTCATTTCAGAAGCGTCGCGAGCGCCGCCTGCGACGACTCGACCGTGAACGGTTGGCCCGTCACAACCGAATTGACATCGGCGTCGACCATCATCTCGATGAGATCCTTGAACCCGACACGCGGCGACCATCCGAGCTCCGTCCGTGCCTTCGTCGCATCCCCGATGAGGAGATCGACTTCCGTGGGCCGGAAATAACGGGGGTCGATCGCGACGATGACGTTGCCGGTGGCCGCATCGCGGCCGACCTCGTTCTCATCCGTCCCGCTGAACTCGAGCTCGATGCCAACCCGGGCAAACGCATGCTGGCAAAACTCGCGAACCGTGTGGGTCTCACCAGTCGCCAGAACATAGTCGGCCGGCGAATCGTGCTGGAGCATGCGCCACATTCCTTCCACGTAATCGCCGGCAAAACCCCAGTCGCGCTTGGCATCGAGATTCCCAAGGAAGAGCTTGTCCTGAAGGCCCTCGTGAATCCGCGCTGCCGCCATCGTGATCTTGCGCGTCACGAATGTCTCGCCGCGGATGGGCGACTCGTGGTTGAAGAGGATTCCTGAGCAAGCGTGGATGTTGTACGCCTCGCGGTAGTTGACGACGATCCAGTGCGCGTAGAGCTTGGCCACGGCATAGGGAGACCGCGGATAAAACGGCGTTGTCTCGCTCTGCGGCACAGCCTGCACCTTGCCGTACATCTCCGATGTGGAGGCCTGATAAAACCTCACTTTGTCGGGCATTCCGAGAATGCGGAGAGCCTCCAGCAACCGGAGCGTGCCCAGCCCATCGGCGTTACCCGTGTACTCGGGCGTCTCGAACGAGACCTGGACGTGGCTCTGGGCGGCCAGATTGTAGATCTCGTCAGGCTGGGTCTCCTGAACGATCCGGATGAGATTGGTGGCATCGGTGAGGTCACCGTAGTGCATCTCGAACCGGGAATGCACGTCCTGAGGCTCCGTATAGATGCCATCGACCCTCTGGGTATTGAACGACGAGGCACGGCGTTTGATACCGTGAACCTTGTAACCTTTACTCAGCAGCAGCCGGGCGAGGTACGCGCCGTCCTGGCCGGTGACGCCCGTGATGAGCGCAGTCTTCATTGGAAGTTGATGCGATGGATGAAACCGGTGACAAGACTTGCCGCCGGGAGCGAACTTGAATGCGATGGGATAGACCGCCGCAATTTACATCCGTGGCGTGTTCAGTCAATCAGACAGAGGGTGTCTCCACGGTACGTAACTCCGCACCAATCTACAACATGCGCATTGTGCACCGACCGATTATAGGTAGATTTTCCCGAAACCTGTGGGACTGCAAACCCCGATGAGCGTGGACATCTTTACCGGAGCCACGGCCCGGCCGGGAAACACTTGAAATCAGAAATATTTTGACGTCCACGTCCGTTCGTAACAGACATCTGCTCGTCCTCGATACAGTGTCGGTCATTACCGCCGCGCTGATTGCCTTCCTGGTCCGCTTCGAGCACGCCGACTGGATCAGCCAGAACCTCCGGCTGGTAGAGTTCTACCTCCTTATGTCGGTCCCGCTCAGAATCCTTGCATTCTTCGCGGCCGGCATGTACAAGCGCCTCTGGCGCCACGCCAGCGTCGACGAGATGAAGCCGGTCATTGTTGCCGCGGTCGGCGGCGGACTTGTCTGCGCCGCCGTCGGACTCGTGATCCTCCCCGTCTTCAACATCACGGCGACCCGCGTTCCGTTCTCGGTCGTATTCATCGACACGTTCCTCACCGCGCTTCTCATTGCCCTGCCCCGCGTCCTTGTTCGCGTCGGCCGCCGCGGCTACATGAGACGCCGCCGCGATGACGTCGGCAAGCGCGTCCTCATCGTCGGCGCCGGCGATGCAGGCAAGCTCGTCGCCAAGGAATTGTTCGCGTCGAGCCAGCTAGGCCTCGAGCCGATCGGATTCGTTGACAGCGATGCCCAGAAACACGGCCACATGCTCGCGGGCCTGCCGGTGTTCGGACCGCTCGCTCATATCCCGGAGATCGTCGAGCGTTTTGGCGTCGCCGAGCTGATCATCGCGATGCCGTCAGCGCCCGGTACTGTCATTCGTCAGGTGATCCGGACCGCGTTGAGTTGCGGCATCCAGACGCGAACGGTCCCGAGCCTTCCCGAGATCATCTCCAAGCAGGGCAGCGCGACTGGCCTCCGCGAAGTCGAGATTCAGGACCTTCTCCGCCGCGATGCGGTCGAGACAGATCTTGCTGCGGTCGCCGAGCTTGCAACGGGTGAGACGGTTCTCATCACCGGCGCCGGCGGCTCCATCGGCTCCGAGCTCTGCCGGCAACTCGCGCGACTTGCTCCGGCACGCCTCATCCTGCTTGGCCACGGCGAGAACTCGATCTTCGACATCTATCAGGAGCTGCTACTGAGCTTCCCTGACGTCGCGATCATGCCGGTCATCGCCGACGTCCGCGACCGCGCGCGCATTGCGCACATCTTTCAACAGTATCGCCCGCATGCCGTTTTCCACGCCGCCGCGCACAAGCACGTACCGCTCATGGAAGACAACGTGCTCGAAGCGGTTACGAACAACATTCAGGGCACACGCAACGTCGTCGATGCGGCGGTCGAGACGGACATTCAGCACTTCGTCCTCATCTCCACCGACAAGGCGGTTCGGCCAACAAGCGTCATGGGCGCCACCAAGCGCGTCGCCGAGCAGATCGTCCAGCACGCCGCGGCGAAATACCACCGCAACTTTGTCTCGGTTCGATTCGGCAACGTGCTTGGATCACGCGGCTCAGTCGTTCCGACGTTCCTGCGCCAGATCCGCGCGGGTGGGCCGGTGACGGTCACGCATCCCGAGATGCGTCGCTACTTCATGACCATCCCCGAAGCGGTGCAGCTCGTGCTTCAGGCCGGCGCACTCGGCCGCGGTGGGGAGGTATTCGTGCTCGACATGGGCGAGCAGATCAGGGTGGTCGATATCGCGACGGATCTCATCCGTCTGTCCGGCCTCGAGGTCGGCACCGACATCGAGATTGTGTTCTCCGGCGTGCGGCCCGGTGAGAAGCTGTACGAGGAGATGTTCTTTACCGCGGAGAACGTGCTCCCGACCGACCACCCGAAAGTTCTTCGCGCGCGCAACGGCCTTCTCGCCGAAGGCACGACGAAAAAGATGGAGTCGCTCATCCGCGCCGCCGACGCCGGCCGCTCCTCGGCCGACGAGATCAGACGGCTGCTTCAGGTGCTCGTTCCCGACTTCCACCAGCACAGTGCCGTGGTGCACGAGGAAGACGTTCGCGGCGACCGCGTCGAGACAATCCGCCACGCCTGACCATGCTGCGCGCCGCAGCCGCTTCGCCCGACTCACCGCATGCACGCTTCGCCATCACAACGCTAGATCAACGATGCGCCTGTCTGTTCTCATTCCAGTCTACAACGAGCTGAATACAATCGCCGCGGCCGTTCGTCGCGTGCGACACGTCGCGATCGACACCGAGATCATCTGCGTTGATGATTGTTCGTCTGATGGCACGCAGGCGGTGCTCGAGCAACTTCTCGCGAACGGCGAGATCGATCAGCTCATCAAGCACGATCAGAATAAGGGAAAAGCCGCGGCGGTTCGCGCCGCGCTCGCCCGCGCGACTGGCGACGTGTCGGTGATTCAGGACGCCGATCTCGAATATGATCCGCAGGATCTCGTGAGGATGATCGTCCCGCTCGCCGACGGCCGCGCTGACGCCGTGCTCGGCAGCCGGTTTCTCGGTGAAACGCGCCGCGTGCTGTATTACTGGCACAGCGTGGGTAACGGCCTGCTGACGATGACGTCGAACATGCTGACGAACCTGAACCTCTCCGACATGGAGACGTGCTACAAGATGATTCGCACGGATCTCTTCAAGTCATTGCCACTCGAAGCCGAGCGGTTCGGGATCGAGCCGGAGATCACGGCGAGGCTCGCGCAGTCTGGCGCGCGCGTGTTCGAGGTGCCGATCACCTACAGCGGTCGCACGTACGCCGAGGGCAAGAAGATCGGCTGGAAGGATGGTGTTGCCGCGCTCTGGTATATCCTGCGCTGCAATCTATTCCCGCCGTTCGCGCCGAAGTATCAGGCGTCAGCGGCAACTATCGCGCAGCGAGTCCCGGCAGCGATTGCAGCGTCCGGATCAAATCAAGCGTCCGAAGCGCGCGCCCTTCAGCGTTGAGGTGGTAGCGATTGTCGAAGAACATCCACTGGATAAACGAAACTCCTCGCTCGATGCTCTGGCTAGACACTCGTGGCCGCCACACTCGTGGCCGCGACAATATTGCGCACGCCTAACGATTTGTGCGGAGGTTCGCCAAGTGGGTATTCTGAGCGTCGTGGTCGGTTGGGGAGTACTCGTATTAATCACGACCGAAGTCTTAAGCGGCAGCGGTGTTCTTGAGTTTCACGGAGTGATCGCTGCCTGGACTATCGTTGCCTTGTCATGGGCCTTTGTAGGATATCGACGAGAAACTATCCCCTCCGGAAGAAAGAGGACGGTTGAGCCTCTTACAGTGACCGCGAGCGCCTATCTCGCTGTGATAGTAGCGATTCTGGGGATCACCTTCGCATTGGCAATAGTATCTGCGCCAACTGCCGGTGACGCCCAGAGCTATCACATGGCCCGAGTCGCCCACTGGATTCAAAATCGATCCGTGAATTTCTACCCTACCAATATCGACAGGCAGCTGTGGAGCAACCCGTGGGCAGAGTATGTGATCCTGCAACTCCAGCTGCTCAGCGGTGGCGACAGGCTGGCGAACCTCGTTCAGTGGACGGCCTTCGCAGGATCGATCGGTGTTGTAACCAGGATCGCGGCAAATCTGGGGTGCAAACGCGAAGCGCAGCTGTTCGCCGGACTTTTTGCCGCAACTATTCCGATGGCGATTGCGCAGTCCGCGGGCGCGCAGACTGACCTTGTCGCAAGCTTTTGGTTGCTCGTCTTCGTCCTTGCGACGCTCGAATACCCTTCAGCCGCTCAAGGACACTTTCCGATTTCCGGAGCCATTCTCGGCGCCAGTCTTGGTCTCGCTATTCTGACAAAGGGAACCAACTACCTGTACACCTTGCCATTTCTGGCGTGGTGGCTCGCGAGGGAACACGTCGGGCGGACCCGAACGAACGGATGGACTTTCGCGTTGATGGCGGCAACAGCATTGGCGATAAACTCACCTCACTACTACCGGAATCTCAAGCTTTACAATTGGCCATTGGGCCCCTCTGGAAGCGAAGGCTTAATGAACGGGACATTCGGGCCAAGAGTGGTGCTGTCGAACCTCGTGCGGAACGCGGCGCTTCACCTCGGCACACCCGAAGACACGCGGCTCCCGATGTCAGTCCAGTTTAACGCGTCAGCGACCCGCGGCGTTGTTGCTCTACACCGGTGGATAGGAATGGATGTGAATGACCCCCGAACGACCTGGCGCAATTACAAGTTTCGTGTCCCCTTTCAAACGCGGAGCGAATTGGATACAGGCAATCCGATTCACGCCGTTCTGATTCTTTTTTCGTTTGGGCTTATTCTGTTCCGGGCTCGCAGAACCGCCGACCGGGCTACGCGTTACGCGTTCTGCCTCGCTTGTCAGATTCTTCTTTTCTGTCTTGTCTTGCGTTGGCAACCTTTCAATAGCCGTTTGCAGTTGACGGCCTTTTTGGCGGCGGCGCCGCTCGTTGCGTATTGTCTGCAACTCGTAACGCGCCAGGCTGTAGCTGTTTTTATCGCCACTTTCCTCGCATTCAGGGCTGTTCCATCGCTTGTGAAGAACCCGGCGCGTCCACTGGTTGGCACCGGAGCCATACAACGCCTGACGCGAGAGGAACGTTTCTTCACTGAAGAGCCCCAGATAGAGGCGCCTTACACGGGCGCAGCCGAATTTATCGCAAAGTCTGGTTGCCGCGACATTGCGTTGAAAACCGGCTGGAGCGAATGGGAATACGCGTTCTGGGCAGTGGCAAAACCAAGATTGGGGCAATTTCGTCTGACTCATACGGGGATAATGAATCTCTCTGCGTCGCTGACAGACCCGGCCCCGGCTGGCGGTAGAGCTCCGTGTGCACTGTTAACTCTCAACGAAAACCGGCCAGCGGAGAAAGTCCCCCCCCATGCCGGTTTTGTTGTTGCCTGGCGACTTGACAATGTCACCGTGGAATTACCGACATCGGCGGAAAATTGAATTGGCTCAGCTGCATCGAGTCGATGCGGACCGCCTTGGCCAACAACCGGCAAATATTCCTTTGCCGCTTAACGTGCGGGTTACTATTCCGATAACGGGCCGTGAGATTTTCCCCGGAGTCAACTCTACCAAATTATCGTGCTCTATTATCGGCACCATGTGGATAACGGCCTGCTCACGATGACGTCGGCCATGCTGACAAACCTGAACCTCTCCCACATGGAGACGTGCTAGAAGATGATTCGGACGGGTCTCTTCAAGTCATTGCCTCTCGAAGCCGGTCGGTTTGGAATCGAGCCGGAGATTACCGCGACACTCGCGCAGTCTGGCGCACGCGTGTTCGAGGCGCCGATCACATACAGAGGTCGCACGTACGCCGAGGGCAAGAAGATCGGCCGGAAGGATGGCGTCGCCGCGTTCTGGTACATCCTGCGCTGCAATCTCTTTCCGCCATTCGCGCCGAAGTATCAGGCGTCAGCGGCGACTATCGCGCAGCGAGTCCTGGCAGCGATTGCAGCGTCCGGATCAAATCAAGCGTCCGAAGCGCGCGCCCTTCAGCGTTGAGGTGGTAGCGGGTGTCGAAAAACATCCGCGCCGGGTAGACGAAGTCACGCGGTGAGCCAACGACAGGAATCTTCATGTCGGCTTTCAGCTTCGTCGCAAGCGAGTCGATCGCCGCGACGTTGATCGTGTACGACCGGTCGATGTACGACGGAAACAGGAAGTACGCGTGCGCGTTACGCTGCGTCACGACGGCTGAGAGTGCGTTCAGGTCGTCGATTGTCTTTCGGTTCAGCGCTTTCATCGGCGGTAGCGGCTTCACGAAGATCGAATCCGGGTTCATGCTCTTCATGGTCAAATGGCTGACTGCATCGCCGTACCGATTGAACGAGTGCCTGTTGTAAACGGGATTCGTATCCGGCGGAAAGAACTGCTCTTCCCGGCCGATTGCGGCGGCCGCGGTACGGAGCAGAGACTCGCGCGCGTTCTCCACCCGCGGCCTGATCAGCACGTCGATCACTGAGTAGGACTTGATGAAATCGCCCACCCGGTCCGGCGGCGTGTACAGCAGCGCGGCGTTCAGCGTGTTGTCTCCATTTGCGAAGTCGCCGTAGAACTGGTCGTATTCGGGGACGATGATGATGACGTCGCCGGGTCGAACATAGGGCGTCACCTGCGCGAGCATATAGCGCAGGCCGAGCTTTGCGTACAGCCCCATGTTCGCGACGGGAACGTGCAGTGAATCCTCGATGGCCTTGCTGTCGACCCCGAACGCCAGGTTCGACCCGCCGACGAGAATTATCCGCGGGCTCGGTGTGCGGCGAAGGAGCTGGTCTTTCTCGAGAATCGCGCCGAGGTAGCTGTTGTCGGACGCGCGCGCATCGTTACGCGTCGCGAGCATGCCAGTGCCGATGACAGCCACTGCCAGCGCCCCAAAGCGCAGCGCGAACTTGCTCGCCGGGCGCATCAGAACTGGAAATAGATGAACGCCGTCGATCCTGTCGTGCCGAACATCCAGATCGCCATGCACGCGGTGTAGTAGGCCGGCCAGCGAATCCATGCCGGCTGCATCGAAAATTTCCGAACGATGTTCACGCGTTTCGAAATTATTTCAACACCGACCAGGCCGGCGATGAGGGCGACCGAATAGAGGAACTCGATCTTCGTAATGCCTGCGTCGCGAAGAATGAGCGGCACGAGCTGGGCAGATCGCGGCAATGCGAGCGACGCGCTGAACACGTGCATTGCGTCGGCAAGCGAGTTCGCCCGAAAGAATACCCACGCGATGCAGGCAAGTGCGAACGTGATCGCGACCTTCATTACCGCATGAAGGCGCGGAGCCGAATCGAGTCCGATTGCGTGGACCAGTTTCGCCCGGGCTTCCGCCGTGACGAGCGAGATGATGAGATAAAGCCCATTGAGTCCGCCCCAGATCACGAACGTCCAGTTCGCGCCGTGCCAGAATCCGCTGAGAAGAAACGTGACGAGCAGGTTGTAGTACCATCGCGCTCGGTTGACCCGGTTACCGCCGAGCGGGATGTAGACGTAATCGCGGAACCATGTCGAGAGCGAGATGTGCCAGCGGCTCCAGAACTCGCTGATGGAGCGCGACAGGTAGGGGCGGTCGAAGTTCATCATCAGCTTGAACCCCATGACTTCGGCCGCGCCGATCGCCATCAGGGAATAGCCCGCGAAGTCGCAGTAGATCTGGAACGCGAAGAACACAGTTGCGATGACAAGCGTGAGCCCGTGAAAGCTCGACACATCGTTGTACACGACGTTTACATATCGAGCGAGCCGGTCGGCGATGACGACTTTCATGAACAGCCCGATTGCCATGCGGCGAATGCCGTTTGACACGCGCTCGTAATCGAGGAAATGCTCCTCGTAGAACTGATGGAGGAGATTCTGCGGTCGCTCGATCGGGCCGGCGACGAGCTGCGGAAAGAACATCACGTACAACGCGTAAATGCCGAGGTGGCGCTCCGCCTTCTGGTGGCCGCGATACACCTCGATGGTGTACGACATTGCCTGGAACGTGTGGAACGACAGGCCGATCGGCAGGATGATGTTGAGCGGCCCGAAGTTGTACGGCCAGTGAAAGACTTCGGCGATTGCGCGCGCGTTGGCTGAGAAAAAGTTGAAGTACTTGAAGACCCCGAGCACGCCGACGTTCGCGATGATGCTGGTGGTGAGGTAGAGCTTGCGCCTGGTGCCCGCGGCATTCTCGATCATGATTCCCGCCACGTAGTCGATGGCGATCGTGAAGAACAGGATCAGGATGTAGACGGGGATGAACGCCATGTAGAAGTAGCACGACGCGGCGAGGAGCCAGGCCCAGCGCAGGCGGTGCGGCAGGACGAAATAGATCGTCGCCACAACGGGGAAAAAGATCAGGAACGTGAATGAGTTGAATAGCAAAGTGTCAGGCTGGGTCGTCTTGCGGTTGACGCAAATCTAATCCGCCGGTGACTCGTTCATGGGCCTCACGCTATCGGTGACGGGAAGCGTGCACGATTAGCCCAATGTCAGCTACTTCTCCCGCCTCTTCTTGACCTTCGCCGCATGGGAGACCCACGCATCGGGCAATCCCGACCACGGCTCGGCCGAATGACAGCAACCGATCATCCCGTTGGGGGGAATTACTGGTTGCCGTTCCAGATTTGATCGCTATCCTCTGTCACAATGAACCGCTCGATTCACGCCTTCAACGATCCTCACCCGGCCGATGTTTCCGCCGTTGCTTCATCGGGGCGCGCGCTCATCTGCGGCGTTTCGGGACAGGACGGCGCCTATCTCGCGCGTCTTCTCCTGTCTCGAGGCTATGACGTCTACGGCACATCCCGCGACGCGCAGGTCTCGCACTTCGGCAAACTCGAAAAACTCGGCATTCGCGACCAGGTACAACTTGAGTCGATGGCTGTCACTGATTTCCGCAGCGTCCTCCAGGTAATTCGCAAAACGTCGCCGCACGAGATCTACAACCTCGCCGGCCAAAGCTCTGTCGCGCTCTCGTTCCAGCAGCCGGTCGAGACACTCGAGAGCATCGCCCAGGGCACGCTCAATCTCCTCGAAGCCATCAGATTCGTCGAGCGGCCGATCCGCTTCTACAATGCGGGCTCGAGCGAATGCTTCGGTGACACCGGTGGAATCGCGGCGAACGAGGCGACGCCGTTCAAGCCGCGCAGCCCCTATGCAGTAGCGAAAGCGGCCGCGTTCTGGGAAGTCGCGAACTACCGCGAAGCGTACGGCCTATATGCGTGCTCGGGCATTCTCTACAATCATGAGTCGCCACTCAGGCCCGAGCGATTCGTAACTCGGAAAATCGTCGCCTCAGCATGCCGTATCGCCGCCGGAAGTGATGAGAAACTGCGACTCGGCAACGTCGATGTCGCGCGCGATTGGGGCTGGGCTCCCGAATACGTCGAGGCGATGGCGCTGATGCTTCAGCAGCCTGCGCCCGACGACTTAGTCATCGCCACGGGTGAGGTGAATTCTCTCGCCTCATTTGTCAATGCCGCCTTCGCTGGCGTTGGACTCGACTGGAACGAACACGTTGTGCTCGACACTGCGTTCCTCCGGCCGACAGACCTCGCCGGCGGACGCGGCGATCCATCGCGGGCGGAGCAACAGCTTGGGTGGAGCGCGCGGTATCACATGCGTGACGTCGTGCGGCTGATGATCGCGGGCGAACAGGGACGACCGGAAGAATCGGCGATTTGAGACGGCGGTAACGACACAATGCAATCATCGAGTGTGTTGCGAACAGCCGCCGACGCCGGTAGGATGAGTGCGACGCGACGCCAAGCTCAGCACCGCGCCTGCGATCGCCTTCCGACGACAAGGTCGTAGCCAGCGGCTCCGAAGCACTCGATCAAGGCTTTCGCTTCAGCAGCCTGTAGAAACACTCGAGAGCATCACGCTCGGCACACTAAACGTGCTCGAGGCAACCCGGTTCGTAGATCCACCGGTCAGGTTCTACAACGCGGGCTCGAGCGAGAGCCTCGGCGATACGGGCGGGCTCCGGCGAACGAGGAAACTCCTTTTCGCCCGCGCAGTCCCTAGCAGTCGCAAATGCCGCGGCGTTCTGGAAAGTGGCCAACTATGGCGAGGCCTACGGCCTCTTGCGGGCTCGGGAATTCTCTACAATCACAAGTCTCCTTGCGAGCCCGGCGCCTCGTAACGCGAAAGATCGTCTCCGCCGCATATCGCATCGCAGCTGGCAGCAAGGAAAAACTGCGCCTCGGCAACCTCGACCTCGAGCGTGACTGGGGCTGGGCTCGAATTCGTGGAAGCGATGTGGATGATGCGGGCCCGGCCTGCTCCACGCGATTTCGTTATCGCCACCGGCGAAGCGAATCCTCTCCGCGCTTTCGGCAAGCAGACTTTCGCCGAGGTCGGGTGAATTGGGAGGATTATACGGAGACCGATCCCGCTTTGATGCGTCCTGCCGATCTGCGCCGTGGCGTAGGAGACCCCTCACTCGCTGAGCGGCTGCTGGGATGGAAGGCGAAAACATAAAATGCGAAAC
>JBBSFT010000003.1:0-69478 GCA_038254845.1 Gemmatimonadales bacterium
CCCGTGCTGCGCTTTCACTGGAAATGGAGCGATCACGAGCTGAACCAGGTGCGTCACATGCACCAGACATTCCGGGCTCTCATTGGCGAAATGGGCGGCACCGTCTTCAGTCCGATGCCGACAAAGGAACAGGATTACAACATCGCCACCGGAGGGCAGATCATTCACGAGCTCGGTGGCACGCGAATGGGGCACGATCCGAAAACCTCCATCGTGTCGGGCAATTGCCAGGCGCATGACGTGAAGAATCTCTTCGTCGCCGACGGCGGGCCGTTCGTGTCGCAGGCCGACAAGAATCCGACATGGACGATTCTCGCGCTCGCCTGGAGAACTTCCGATTTCATCACCGAGCAGATGAAGCAGAGGGCGCTATGAGCGACGACACCAACAAGAGCGGCATCGCGCGCCGCGACGCGATCAAGGCTCTTTCGCTTCTCCCGTTCGCCGCGGCATGGGAGTTCTCTTCCCCGCAGCTCGCGCGAGCAGCCACTGTTTTCTCACCCGAAGCGACCCCGGTGAATTACGCACCGAAGTTCTTTACGCCGAGCGAGTGGAAGACCGTGCGGATGCTCGTTAACTACATCATTCCGGCCGATACGCGCTCGGGTTCGGCGACCGACGCGAAAGTTCCGGAGTACATGGACTTTCTACTCTCTGACAAGGACGCGTCCGAAAGCAGCAAGGTCGCGATGCACGGCGGGCTCGGCTGGATCGACTTCACGTCGGTCGAGCGATTCGGCACAACGTGGGCGAAATCGACCGACGCTCAACGCCGCCAGGTTCTCGACGACATTGCGTGGCCCGCGAAGGCAAAACCCGGGAACAGTCACGGAGTCACGTTCTTCAACCGGTTCCGCGATCTCACCGCGAGTGGATTCTTCTCGAGCGAGATGGGCTGGAAAGATGTCCGCTTCGTCGGCAACACGTTCAACGCGACGTGGGATGGATGCCCACCAGCGGCGATGGCGAAGCTCGGCGTCTCGCACTCGCTCATGAACACACGAGTCAAACCGGAGTGAGCTCTCGCCTTGGCGTTGGTTTCATCGGCAGCGGGTTCAATGCCCGGTTTCACATTCAGTCGTTTGCCGGCGTTCGCGATGCGGATGTACGCGGAACCTGGAGTCCAAACGCGAGAAACGCGGCGGCGGCGGCAAAGTATGCGTGTGATCTCGACGTTGGTGATGCGCGAGCCTTCAAATCAATTGCCGAGCTGGTGGCCGACCCGACGATCGACGCGATCTGGTTGTGTGGACCGAACCAGGCACGGATCGAGAACGTCGAGCAGATTGTGCGCGCCGTACGAAAGGGTGCCGAGCTCCGCGGGCTTGCGTGCGAGAAGCCTCTCGCGCGAAATGTCGCCGAGGCGAAGAAGGTCGCGTCACTGGCCGCGAGTGTTGGACTCAACACGGGTTATCTCGAGAATCAGCTTTTCTCGCCCGAGATCACACGTGGCAAGGAGCTTATCTGGGCGCGCGGCGCGGCACTCACCGGTCGTCCGTATCTGGCACGCGCCGCTGAAGAGCACAGCGGTCCGCACATGCCGTGGTTCTGGCAGGCGTCGCTTCAAGGCGGAGGTGTGCTCAACGACATGATGTGTCATTCGGTCGAGGTCGTGAGACACCTGCTGACAAAGCCCGGTGAGGCGAGGTCGTCACTCAGGCCTGTTCGTGTAACTGGTCACATCGCCTCGCTCAAATGGAGCCGCCCCGACTATTCGAAGCGCCTCGGCAAGGCGATGGGCAAAGCGGTGGATTATCAGAAATCGCCCGCGGAAGATTTCGCGCGCGCCACGATCGAATACGAGGCCGATTCCGGCGAACGCATGATCGGCGAAGTGACAACGTCATGGAGCTTTGTCGGTGCGGGGCTGCGCCTCTCGGCCGAACTCCTCGGGCCCGAATACTCGATGTCGTGGAACACGCTCGACAGCGGGCTCAAGCTCTTCTTCAGCCGCGAAGTAAAAGGAAAAGCCGGTGAAGATCTCGTGGAGAAACAGAACGCCGAGATGGGAATGATGCCGGTTATTGCTGACGAGGCCGCCGCCTACGGATATGAGGCTGAGAACCGTCACTTTGTTCGCGCTTTTCTGCGAGGGGAGAAAGGAATGCTGACGTTCGACGACGGAGTTGAAGTAATGCAGATCCTGATGGCGGCATACATGAGCGCAGAGCAGCGAAAGACTGTGGACTTTCCGCCCCGCGGGCTCGACAAGTTCGTACCGGCAGTGGCGCAGGGTAAATGGAATCCGCGCTCATGAGCGCGTCCGCCTTTCATTTCGCGTTCTTCGTCAAGGACCTCGACTCGACGCGAGAGTTCTACTCGGGCGTCCTCGGCTGCAACGAAGGTCGGAGCACCGACGCATGGGTGGATTTTGATTTCTTTGGCAATCAGATCTCGTGTCACAACACCGGCCCCGTTGGCGCGACGCAGAATACGGGATTTGTCGCGGGCATCGCCGTGCCGATGCCTCATTTCGGCGCGATTCTGTCGTGGGAGACATTCAACGCCGTTGCTGACCGGATTCGCGAGAAGGGCGTTGCATTCGTCGTCGAGCCAATGGTACGCTACCCCGGCGAGCCCGGAGAGCAGGCGACGATGTTCGTGATGGACTTCAGCGGCAATGCTCTCGAGTTCAAGAGCTTCAAGCATCCGGAGCACGTCTTCACGACATGACTACGACCGCGTCTGTCGCGATCGTTGGCGGCGGCGTGATCGGCGCGAGCATCGCATATCATCTTGCACGATCCGGAGTGCGCGACATTCTGGTGCTCGATCGGTCGACGCAGATGGGATCGGGCAGCACGGGCCGAGCGACGGGTGGGTATCGCGCGCAATTCGCGACAGCGATCAATGTTCGGCTGTCGCTCCTTGCGCGGGAAAAACTCATCGCATTTCGCGATGAGACGGGAGTCGATTCCGGATACGCGCCGGTCGGATATCTCTGGCTTGCCGCGACCGACCGCCAACTCGCGCTGCTGCGCGAATCGCAGGCCATGCAGCACAGCGAGGGTCTGACCGAGGCGATTGAGCTCGGAGCTGACGGAATCCGTGACGTCAATCGGGCAATTTCTCTCGATCGCATCGCCGGCGCCGCGTTCTGTCAAACTGACGGCTACATCCGGCCGCTCGAGATTCTTCGCGGCTACCTTGAAGCGGCCGAGCGGATCGGTGTCCAGTTCATGTGGGACTGTGAGGTTACGGGCGCGAGCATGACCGAATCGGGCCGCGTTGCATCGCTATCGACAACATGTGGTGAAGTCGCGGCCGACGAGTTTGTAAATGCCGCGGGCGCGTGGGCTGGACATGTCGCCGCATTCGCGAGTGTGTCATTGCCGGTCGTGCCGCTCCGCCGCCAGGCCGCACTCACGGTTCCGACCCATGCCCTGCCGCCGACGATGCCGATGACGATTTTCATGGAAGATGATTTTCATCTTCGCGTGCGTGACGGATGCGTGGTGCTGTGCTGGCCATCACTGGAGGCGCCAGGCGAGCCAGGCGACCTTCGTGCGGATGAGTCATGGATCGACACAGTCGCAAAGAAAGCTGTCGCACGCGTTCCGGCGCTTGCCGCCGTGCACATCGACCGCCAGCGCTGCTACGCCGGATTGTACGAGATGTCACCGGACGATCACGCCATTCTCGGCCAATCCGTCGAGTGCGAGAATTTCTGGCTCGCGAACGGGTCGTCCGGTCATGGCGTGATGCATTCGCCGGCAATCGGTCACATCATGGCCGATCTTATCTGCGGCCGCACTCCGCCAGTCGACGTATCAGTGTTGCGCCCGTCTCGATTTACCGAGGGTGCAGCGATTCTCTCGAGCGAGCTTATCTAGACTTTCTAAATGGCGAGCGGTTCGGCGAGGGGAATGTCTGAGCCCCTCGCACTCGTCGTTGCACGCGGCCTGAACAGCACGGCGAAGACGACGAGGATGATTGCCGCTCCTACGGCGGGAACCATCCAGATCGAATGCCAATCGTGCGTCGTCGCGCCTCCCACTCCTACTACTCGGTACGCGTCCACGACTTTGCCCGAGACCCACGACCCGATAAATAGTCCGACTCCGAGCGTGACGAACGCGATGAGTCCCTGCGCGGCAGCCCTGATGTGCGTTCCTGCCTGTTGATCGACGTAGATCTGACCGGTGACGAAGAAGAAATCGTAACAGATACCGTGAAGCAGGATGCCGAGGTAGAGGGCCCACACCATCGAGCCGGTATTGCCGTAGGCAAACATGGCGTAGCGCAGTGCCCATGCCGCCATACCGACGAGCATAATTCGCTTCACACCCATTCTCACGAGAGCGATCGGCAGAAGCAGCATGAATCCAAGCTCTGAGGCCTGGCCAAGCGTCATTTTCGTTGCGGCTTCGGGCAATCCGATTTCATTGAGAAAGAGATTCGTGAATGCGTAGTAGAACTGAAGCGGAATGGAGAGCAGGAACGAACCGAGGACGAAGGTAGCGAACGACCTGTCCCTGAGAAGTGACAGCGCATCGAGTCCGAGAACGTCGCGGATACTGAGTGGTTTTCCCGCGGCTTGCGGTGGCGTGTCCGGAAGCATGAAGCAGAACAGGCCGAGGAGCGCTGAACCCGCGGCCGCGATGCGCATCGGTGCTGCAGTCGCCTCGAGCCCGAGCCGCCCGACGAGAACCCCCGCGACGATCCACCCGAATGTCCCGAGCACACGGATCCTGGGAAAAACTTTCGCCGAATCAGTCATGTTGTGAAACGAGATCGAGTTCGTGAGCGCGAGCGTCGGCATGTAAAGCAGCGCGTAGACGATCAGCAGCGGATAGAACGTTCCGAACGACGTTTGCAGCGACACGTAGTAGAGCAGCGCACCGCCGGCGAGGTGCAGAAGCGCGAGCATTCGTTGAGTTGGAAAGAATCGGTCCGCGATCATGCCGACGAAGAACGGCGATACCATCGCGGCGATTGCCGTCGTGCCGTACGCAGCGCCGATCTGAGCGCCGTCGAATTTGAGCGTCGTTCCGAGATAGGTTCCCATCGTGACGTACCACGCTCCCCAGACGAAGTACTGGAGAAACATCATCACCGACAGCCGCGCTCGTGCGCTCATGGGAGAACCTTGATGCGGATGTTGCGGAACTCGACCTTGTCGCCGTGATCCTGAAGACCGATGAAGCCGTCTGGTGACTTGCCGTAGTTCGGCATCGACTTGAACTTGCTCGCCGCAACGCGCGCTGCCCAGTCGGCACCTCCGAGCTCGTACTCGAACAGCTTCGTACCGTTGAGCCAGTGCTCGACATGATTGCCGCGGACGATAATCCGGGCCGAGTTCCATTCCTTGGCGGGATGAACGACTCCGCGCGGCGCGGGGTAGATCGCAAACGCAGATCCGGCCGATGTGAGCGCCGATTTGCCATCCGAGTGGCGAGCGTCGTCGAGAATCTGCATCTCGGGGCCGCTCTGCCAGATGTAGTCGTTGTCTTCAGTCGCGCGGTAGATGATCCCGCTGTTGCCACCTTCACCGATACGCCAGTCGAGGGCGAGGTCGAAGTTGCGGTATTTGTCGTTCGTGAGGATGTCGCCGGCGGCGACGGTTGTGTCGGCGGTGCGGGTGAGGATGCCGTTGGCTATTGTCC
Organism: Gemmatimonadales bacterium; assembly: GCA_038254845.1. Classification (GTDB taxonomy): domain Bacteria; phylum Gemmatimonadota; class Gemmatimonadetes; order Gemmatimonadales; family Gemmatimonadaceae; genus UBA4720. The sequence continues at coordinate 5,607 of JBBSFT010000003.1, forward strand.
AGCCGGGCCCGACGGAAGTTTTGCGGTAGTTATGCCAGCCGTTGGTGGTGGTGCCGTCGAAGAGGAGCTTCCATCCGTCGGCCTGTTCCTGCGGAGTGAGGGTGTTCATCGAGACGGTGCGAGTGCCACCTACGGTCCCGTAGCACGCGGTGACGATGGCGGTGGCTGTGATAAATGCGGTTGCTGACAGCGAGATTCTCTTGCGCATGGACTTTCCCGGTGGAGGCGACGCGAACATATCTGCCGTCGCGCGAATGGGGAAGAAGTTGGTTGTCGCGGCCGGTGGCGGAGTGCGGTGGCGGAGTGCGGTTGAGGATGGTCGGCGTTCCCGATAGCTTGCGATGGCAGACTTGGAGGGTTGGCAGAATGGCTATTGCACCAGTCTTGAAAACTGGCGTCCGTAAGGACTTCTGGGTTCGAATCCCAGGCCCTCCGTATGGCTTTACACCCTCCACCTACAGCATGCTTCTCGGGAACCCTCATTGGGCATGCGGGCGTGATGGATGCGCATATTCCTGGATACCAGATGTCTTTGACGGAACCCCCAGGCCGTTTGGATAGCAGAGAAATAGCGGAAACCGCGGTAATGGACGCCCACAAGCGCGCGCGCCCAGCCTACCATTCTGTCATCGTCGAGACAGTAGCCAAGGCACTCGGCTGGACGTCGGGCCAGTGATCGGCGCCTGAGTGATTGCAGCACTCTCGATTGCAGTTCAAGCGGGGCCCGGGGGAAAAGCACAAAGCAACACTCAACCAGATACCGTCAGGATCATCACCCTCGGAACGGGCACACCGCTGCCGAATCCGCACGCAGCAGGTCCTGCCACCGTCATCACTGTTGGATCACGAGTGTTCCTGTTCGACGCCGGACCGAATGTCGAGCGTCAACTGGCTGCCGCCAACCTTCCCACGGATGGCGTTGAAGCAGTCTTCTTTACTCACCTGCATTCGGATCATGTGCTCGGCTATCCTGATCTGATCTTTACTTCGTGGGTGTTGGGCCGGCGGGCGAAGCTCAGAGCCTTTGGTCCGCCCGGACTGAAAGCAATGACTTCGCACTTCATCGCTGCGCTCGCTGCCGACATTGAAGTAAGAACGACCGGGCTGGAGCACGCGATTCCACGCGGATACGAAGTCGACCCGCGTGAAACGCGGGGCGGAATTGTCTATAACAGCGGCGGCGTGCGCATTACAGCTTTCCAGGTACCGCACGGTAGCTGGAAAGTCGCGCTCGGATACCGGATTGACGCGCCGGGGCGATCGATCGTGGTTTCAGGTGACACCCGGCCGAGTGATGAGATTGCCCGCCAATCGCGTCGCGTTGACGTACTGATACACGAGGTGTACTCGGCCGCAAAAACCGAACCCGAGACGATGCCCGGCGGGGGTGAGTGGGTCAAAACGTGAAGGCGTCTCATACGTCAGATCTCGAGCTCGGCAGCATCGCCAATACGGCCAATCCGAAGATGGTCATCCTCACTCATGTCATATCTCAAGGTGCTACGGACGCCGAAATGATCGCTGCGGTGCAATCGCGCGGGTACAAAGGTCGAGTCGTTGTCGCTCACGATCTCGACCGGTTCTAAGGGACGGCTAAACGGTGGCCTAGCCGCGCATTATCGATACGAGCAGGGCAATCACGCCGAGTGCAGTCCCAAGTCCGCCCATCGCAATCGCAACCTGGGCTGACTTTTGCCAGCGCACCTCGGCTGCCTGCACCGCCTTCATCATCCGGTCCTCCGGAGTAGGCTCGCTTCCTTCGAACAACGACTGCTGCATCACTCCCTTCCCCGACACCACCTCGTCCATCGCGCGCTCGAACTGCGCCTGATGGATTTTCTTCACCGCATCGATCCCGGTCTGCGCCGCCGCCATCGTCGCCGCCTTGAGGACGGCATTCTTGATGTCGCCACCGCTCACCGCGTATCGCTCCGCTAACGCGCGAAAATCCACGTCCTCGCCGAGCGGCGTCTTCCACGGGTGCACTTGCACCTTCCAGATCTGCTCGCGCTCATCAACGCCCGGCATCTCGAACAACACGTGCGTTCTGATGCGGCGCTCGAACGCCGGATCGAAATTGACCGCCAGGTTCGTCGCGAAGATCACAACGCCGTTGAACGCCTCGAGCTCCTTGAGCAACACACTGACGACGGTGTTCGACTCACGCTGGTAGGCCTGCGCCGCTCCTGTCGTTCGCCGCGATGCGATCGCATCGGCCTCGTCGAAAAAGAGAACAGCGTTCTCTTCGGTCGCCATGCGAAACACTGCCGCAACATTCTTCGGCGTCTCCCCCGCCCACATCGACTCCATTTCGGCGTACCGAACCGCCAGCAATTTCTTGCCGAGGGCCGTTGCGATCGCCTCGGCGCAGATGGTCTTTCCGGTTCCCGGCGGACCAGCAAAGTTGAAGGCGAGACCAAGGCCGGTCGAATGCCGCTCGCCCAATCCCCACTCTGTAAAGATCAGCTCGTGACTCTTGACGAGCGTCAACGCTTCGTCGAGCGCGGTACGCGTTCGTGGAGGAAGAACGACATCGGCGAAGGTGCGGTGCGGCGCAATCGTGTCGACTGCGCGACGCCCTCCAATACGGCCGGCAATGAAATCGCGGAACGGTGTCGGCATCGAGTGGTCTCCTTTTCGATGAACCGGACGTCGGTCGGCCAGGCTGCGTTCACTGCGCCGTCATCAGTACCGTCACAACGTCAAAGTGTTCCGACTCCGCTTCGGAAAGGTCAAACAACGGGGATTCGGATTTGCCGGATGAACCGGATCAGACCCGATTAACTACATCAGTGTTTTACTATTTTAAGCTCCGCGGGTCGATGGTCGCATGCCGGTAGATACCCCAAGAGTTTGATCAGATTTGATCCGGCTCATCCGGCCGATCCGGCCCCACCTCATTGGCCTGGAGGCAGCGCGAGCTCATCAGTCATCGCAACTCGCTCGAAGAGGATTGTCTCGTGACTGTTGTACATCGCCCGCGCGAACTCCTGATAGCCAGCCTTCGCGGCGACACGGATCGACGGAATGTTATCAGGCGCAATCATGCACACGGTGCGCGCCCAGACGTCTTCGCCCTGAGCGCGCCGGGCGTCTGCCCACGCAAGGACTGCTGCGACGCCTTCTGACGCATAACCATGACCATGCGACCACGGACTCAGCACCCAACCGATCTCGGGCTGGTCGCCAAATGGCGGCGTCAAGTCGCGGTGAAGATTTCCGAACCCGACCTCACCAACGAAACGCTGACTTTCCTTCTCTCTCACGACCCAGTAACCGAGACCGAGCATCGACCATGAGCCGGCATAACGAAGCAGCCGCGCCCAAACCTCCTCTCGCGTAAACGGCCGGCCGCCGATAAAGCGCGTCACGTCGGGATCCGACCACATTGCGGCCGAATTGTCGAAATCCAGCGCGGTGTGTTGTCGCAACGTGAGACGGCCCGTGTCGAGATTCGGCGCGTGAGGCACCGGAAGCGGTAGCATCCCGACGAATATAGCCCGCCATCGCCGTAGCCCAGCAATCGCCCCGACGCTATCCTTCCGTCCGCAATCGTCACTCAACGGGCCGCCCCAAGCAATGTCAAGAAAATCAGCATTCGCTCTCGCGCTCTTTGTCGCCACGACCGTTCCGTCGCTCCTATCCGCGCAGAGCGCGACAGGATCACCGTCGTCCGTCAACGGCACGGCCTCGACCAGCATGTCGCCGCTCCTCAAGGCGATCCGCGACCCGATGCAGCCCATCGACTCGGAATACACGCGGAAGATTCACGAGTACACGACGGAGCCGTTCTTTCTGTCGCCACTGGTGGACTATCTCCCCAAGTCAGCCACCGTTCCGACACCGAAAGCCGTCCTCGGCGACATTGCCGGCGCGAAGAACAATCTTCCGTATTCAAAGGAAGTCCACACCTACATGCGCATGCTCGAGAAAGCGAGCCAGCGCGTGAAGGTGTTCTCGATCGGTCACTCGGAAGAAGGACGCGAGATGATCGCCGTCGCGATTGCGTCGGAAGCGCTCATCGCGAATCTCGAATCGAACAAGGCAAATCTCGCGAAGCTCGCAGACCCGCGCAGCATTGGGATGAATGACGCAGCCGCCGATGCAATCGTCTCAAATGTCACGCCGGTCTACTACATCACCGGAACGATTCACTCGCCCGAATCGGGCGCGCCAACCGCATTGATGGAGCTTGCCTACCGCCTCGCTGTCGACGAGAGCCCGTACATCCGGAATATCCGCAACAACGTCATCACCCTCATCACGCCAGTCGTCGAAGTAGATGGCCGCGACCGCGAAGTCGATGTGTTCAAGTGGCATATGGCGCACCCGAACGAGACATATCCGAATCTTCTCTACTGGGGCAAGTACGTCGCGCACGACAACAACCGGGACGCGATGGCGCTGACGCTGAATCTCTCGCGGAATGTTCTGAATACCTATGTCGACTGGAAAGCACAGGTGCTGCATGACCTGCACGAGTCGGGCGCATTTCTCTACGACAATACCGTCGGCGACGGCCCATACAACGCCTGGGTCGATCCTCTTCTCACCAACGAATGGCAGCTCCTCGGCTGGAACAACGTCCAGGAGATGACGCGACTCGGGATGCCGGGTGTGTATACGCACGGAAACTTCGATACGTGGTCGCCGGGCTATCTCATGTTCATGGCGGCGACACACAATGGCATCAGCCGCCTGTATGAAACATTCGGCAACGGTGGAACAGCCGAGACAGTGAGCAGGACGCTGACGCCCGATCAGACGTCGCGGACGTGGTTCCGCCAGAACCCGCCGCTCCCGCACGTGATGTGGTCGCTGCGCAACAACAACAATTACGAGGAGACGGGTCTTCTTGTATCGCTGAGTTACTTCGTTGCGAATCGGCAGCAGTTTCTCCAGAACTTCTGGGAGAAGAGCAAGCGTTCCGTGTTGAAAGCGCGAATGGAAGGTCCCGCCGCATACGTGTTTCCAGCCGACGATCCGCGGCCCGGCGCACAGGCTGATCTGCTGCGAATTCTCCAACTTCAACATGTCGAGATCTCGCGGGCAACCTCGACGTTCACGACTCTTGTTCCTGCCGGGCCGCGGATTCCACCGAAGACGTCCACGAATGCCGATACGTTAACGATCCGAAGCGCCGACACCCTGAGGGCCGGTCCACGGTTCGAGAACCGCGAGTTTCCTGCGGGCACTTACATAGTCCGAATGGATCAGCCGTATTCACGGATTGCCGATGCGCTGCTCGACTACCAGTTCTGGTCACCGAACGATCCGCAAAAAACCCCGTACGACGACACGGGGTGGACATTCCCCGAAAACTTCGCGGTGCAGGCAGCTCGCGTCATCGATCCGCGCGTGCTCGATGTTCCGATGACTGCGGTCGCGGGCGAGGTGCACGCGCCGGGAGGGGTTTCCGGAAGCGGATCTCTATTCGCCATCAATCACAATGCCGATAACGCACTTGCGACTCTTCGGTATCGGCTGCGGGGCGCTGATATCCAGATCGCCGAAGAGCCGTTCACTGCTGACGGTCACCGCTTCTCGCGGGGCTCATTCGTCATTCGCGGAGTGTCAGGCGCAACACTCAATACCGCAACATCAGAGCTTGGACTTCAGGCGTACAGTCTCTCCGCAGCTCCGTCGGTCGCGTTTCACCCGGCGCGCGCCGCCCGCGTTGCGCTCATGCACACGTGGACGAGCACACAGACCGAAGGATGGTGGAGACAGGCTTTTGATATCCTGAAAATTCCGTTCGACTACATCAGCACACAGGACGTCGCGCGCATTCCGAACCTCAACGCGAAGTACGACGTCATTCTGTTTCCACCAACGGGCGGCTCGCCGCAGTCGATCGTGAACGGCCTTCCGATGTATCGCAATGCGATGCCATGGAAGAACACATCTCTCACGCCGAACATCTCCACCTACGCCCAGACCGACGACATCCGGCCCGGACTCGGCTTCGCGGGCGTTGACAAGCTGGCGAAATTTGTCGCCGGCGGCGGTGTGCTCATCGGCGTCGAGAACGCCGCGGACTTTGCGATCACGATGGGACTCGCGAACGGCGTGACGATGAACCAGCCCGCCCGGAATCACGTCGTCGGAACACTGCTCCGCACGAAGATCGTTGACGACGCGAGCCCGCTCGTGTACGGACTTCCCGACAGTCTTGCCGTGTACAGCGATGGAGGCCAGAACTTCAGCATTACCAACGTCCTTGGGACGCGTGGTCGTGGTGACTCGACGCTTGTACGGCCGACTGGACGCGGAACCGCGGACGACGTCGATGTACCTCAGGGCCGCGCCGCGCTCGATCCGAAATACGAGGTGCCTCGCCGCAAGCCGGTCCAGCCGTGGCAAGCCGCTCCCGTCACCGAAGAACAGGAAAGAAATCCGCTGAGCGTCATTCCACCCGCGCTCCGTCCGCGGGTCGTTCTCCGTTTCAGCGACCAGCGCAACCTTCTCGTTTCAGGGCTCCTCGATGGCACCGATGTCGCCCAGCGCCCAGTCGTGGTGGACGTTCCGTCAGGAAAGGGTCACGTCGTCCTCTTTGGCAACAACCCTGTCTATCGCGGCTCGACCATCGGGAGCTATTTCCTCGTATTCAACGCGCTGCTCAACTTCGACCGGCTCGATGCCGGAAGAAAGCTCGACCCGAAGTAAGTTTCGAGATTCACCGATGGAGAACACCAATGGCAAGACAGATTACGGGAGCGAAGATCTACCTCGCGGGCGGTCACACGATGCAGATCGGGGCGGGCCCTGTCGCCGAGCTCGTTGCATTGCTCGAGCACCGACCCGAAGAGGTTCGCCGCATCACGGTTGTTGACGGCAACGAGATCATGATTCACTGGAGCCAGATCGCGGCGCTCCAGATTTTTTCAGCGGGTAAATAAGCCGGCGGCTGAATCAGCCGCCGAGCGCAGCGAGTGCCTTCTTTGCGTCCGCGAAGGTCGGGTCAAGCCGTAATGCGTTCTGATACGCGCGTTTCGCGAGATCCCGCTCCCCTTTCTTTTCTTCGATCAAACCAAGCCGGTAGTGCGCATGGGCAACCGGCGGTCCGGTCGGGATCGGCGCCGCGATGTACATCTTCAGCGACTGCTCGCCGCGATCGAGATTCTGCCCGGAGATCGATGCAGTACGGCCGTAGGAATACAAGGATGCCGGATCGGACGGACGCATGTTGAGTCGCTGATCAACAACGGCGAACGCCCTGTCGAATTTCTTCAGAGTGGCGTAAAACACGGCGAGCAACGTGTAACCGGCCGAGCTGTCGGGAAAGCTGGAGATCAGAGAGTTGAGCTCGCGCTCGACACACGCCTGATCCTTCGCGTCGCTGCAGACTCTCGACAGCGCGAGGCTTCCGCGGTAGGCGTTGCGCTTCCTGATCTCGCCGGCCATTGCGCGCGCCTTATCATCGGCTCCGCCGAGAAATCCGGGAGCCTGGAGATAGTACAAGATCATGTCGTCGCGCGCATCAAGATTGTTCGGGTCGAGCGCGATCGCCTTCTCCCATGCGGACCGCGTTTTCCCGGCGAGAAACGGAAGCTTGAACTTGCTGGCATGCTGTGCCTGCATCCCGTAGGCGCGCCCGAGCCAGTCGTAGTAAACGGAGTTGTTGGGACTCAATACCACCGCTTTCTCGAGCCAATCCGAAGCCTTGCTTCCGTCGTTCTGCTCCATCGCGATCTGGCCGAGATAGAAGGAAGCGGTCGCGTCGCGCGAACCAATTGGCGTAAGCACTGTTTTGGCCTCATTGTATTTTCGCGCATCCATCAGTGCTTTGGCCTGTTCCACTGGAGTCTGGGCAGGCAGCCACGCGGCGCCGACAACGAACCCTGCAACGACGGCGATCCTGATTCTCAAGAGCGTATCCCTGGAAAGTGAGTCTGTGATTGAGAACTACGCCGGTCAGGTACCAGAGGATCCAGCAAGCCTCGAAGCAGTCTGATGCGCGAGTGCCATGATCGTAATCATCGGGTTTACGCCGGACGAGCCCGGAAACGCGCTGGCATCGGCGATGAGCAGGCCGCGCACCCCGAATACTTCGCCGTTTTCATCGCAGACGGCGCTCCGTGCATCTCGTCCCATCCGGCACGTCCCCATCTGGTGCGCGCTGAACAACGCGAGGCGATTTTCGCCGGTTGGTGATCGAGCGACTGCCGCACAAAACCGGTCGATGTCTGCGAAGTGACTTGCCCCGGCACCAGTCGAGCCGATCGACAGCGGCTTGGTGTGGAGAGTCTGGATTCCGTCTGCGCCCGCAGCATTCAGGACTCGCGCTGCTTCTGACATCCCTTTTCTCAGCATCGCGCGCTCGGCGTCTCCCGCTTTGTAATCAATCCTCGGTCTGCCCGCCGAGTCGATTGTCACGACTCCGGTCGATCGATCACGCACGAGGACGATGAGGAGTGCCTTGCGGGCGCTCGTTTGCATCTGCTGCCGGTGTTCTCGCGCGCCCCTCCACGGTGTCGCGAGCGCGATCAATCCAGGATGAAGCGGCGCCGTTTCCAATCGAAAGCCGTAGCCGGCGCGCAGTCCCGCGAATTCGTTGCAGACAATCGTCTGCGGAGGTCCTTCCCACGCCGCGATGCGATGCGGAAACGTCGCGCCAACGCCAGTCGTCGGGTGCAGGTGCAGATTACGGCCGAGGTGCGGCAGACACACTCCAGACCGGAGCAGCAGAGCGGGCGTGTGCAGCGATCCGCAGGCGGCGATTACGAGTTTCGATCTGATCCTGAGCCTCAGCTGTTTTCCATTCTGGCCGGTGACCGTCGCACTAACGCCAATGACTCTGTTGTTCTCCATCAGCACGGTATCCGCCCGGCAGCGCGCAATGATCCGCGCATTACCGCGTTCCTGTGCGTCACGCAGATAAGTCGTCGCCGTCGTCTGCTTGCCGCCATGCCTGCACCCGTACACGCAGTTGCCGCACTGGGTTAAGTCGCATCCAGATGAGTTGCGCGGAATGCGCGACCAATCATATCCGAGCCGCGCACAACCATCGCGAAGCACTGCGTTGTTTGCGTTCACGGCACTTTCGCCGGTACTGACCGCGAGACGGTTGCAGACCGCATCGAGTGAGCGCGTGAACGAATCCCCTTCGAAATGCCCGCAGCCGGAACTCGCGGCCCACTCGGCGCGAACGTCATCGGGAGTGCGGAGCGATGTCTGCCAGTTGATCGTCGTTCCGCCCCCGACCGATGCGCCCGCGAGCATCGACACCGAGAGATCTCGCGTTGCCGTGGTGCCCCGATCGAGATACAGCTGGCGTGTGCCCGGCTCTTCGCGTTGATCGAACTCCTCGCTCTGCCAGTCGCTGCCGGCTTCGATGACAATGACCTTCATTCCCGCGGCTGCCAGAATCGCCGCGGAAACTCCTCCGCCCGCACCTGATCCGATCACGCAGGCATCGCACTCCATGTCGCTATCGGTCTCAACCCTGGTCAGCTTCAGCGCATTCGCAGCCGCTGGCGGGTTGATCGACGGGGCGTAGCCCATCGCGGTCCAGACGTCGTTTTGAGCGGGACCAGCGTCGGCTGAATAGAAATGAAACGTCGCAAGCCTTCGCATGGCCTGAAATCCGGCGCGCAAATCCGGCACCCGACTCGACGCGAGTGACAACAGCACACGTTCCGCATCGCGTGCGGACAATGAGCTGAACTTCGCCGGTCGTCCAGTGCGTAACGCGATCATCACCGGTTGATTCATCAGCCGGAGAAAAAGCCTGAACCGCGACCGCTCACCCTCGCCGAGGGTCGAGAGTGTGTCCTCAACTCGTTGAGCGACATTCCTGGAGCGCGCGTCAGCGGCGAAGAGCGCCGCATCTTCGCCAGCCTCGGCGGGGAGAGACGGAAGAAAGGCGTTGCACAACGCATCGAGAGTCAACCGTTCATCCGGCGAGAGAGCGACGTCGTTCGGGCTCAGCGTAATTGGTTTTCCGTCTCTGGCGTGATTGTGAAAGCGAATCTAGGTGTCGGCACGGCACGCGGCGATGAGCCCGCTGCGTGGCCCGCCCGCTTGCGCTGACCCCGTGATGATTCCATCATAGCCTTGTCATGCGCGCGATTTTTTTTCAGGTGAAGGCTCGAGCCTTCCGGTCTCCATCGCTCACGATGCATCGATTGGCGTGCGTTCTCCTCGCGCTGGCCGGTTGCACCACAGAGAAGCCGCCGACTCCGGCGAAGGTAGCGTCTCGCGCGGACACTTCGGCTCACGTCCCGTCGAAGGTTCCCTTCCGCGTTCCAACGGAAAGCGAGGTGAAGGACACGCTGATACTGGCGTCAATCCGGCGGGGCCGCGCCCTCATTCACAACACGCGCGACAGTCTCCCGGCGATGGTCGCCGCGTCACTGAGCTGCTCGAACTGTCACGTTGCAGACGGCACCCAGCGCGACGCGATGCCGCTTGTTGGCGCATACGCAAGATTTCCGCAATACCGCGGCCGAACCGGCCGCGTCGATCTGATCGAGAATCGCATCAATGACTGCTTCGAGCGGAGCATGAACGGAAAAGCGCTCGACCCGAGGGGCGCGGATATGCGTGACATCATCGCGTACCTCGCGTTTTTATCGCGCGGCACGCCGGTCGGCATCGACATGGAAGGTCAGGGTGTGCCGGCTCTTCCTGCCCTCACGGGCGATACGCTCCGGGGCCATGTTGTTTTTGTGTCAACGTGCGTGGTCTGTCACGGAGCGAACGGCGGCGGCACGGCGGCGGCACCCCCACTCTGGGGCGTGAGATCGTACAACATCGGGGCTGGCATGGCGCGGGTTCAGAGCGCCGCGCGATTCATTCACCAGGTGATGCCGCGCGACCGGCCAGGCTCGCTCACGCCTCAGCAGGCCATTGACGTCGCATCATACATCAATTCCCGCCCGAGACCGGACTTCGCCGGCAAGGAAAATGACTGGCCACACGGCGGAGCGCCGCCAGACGTGGCGTACAAGACTCTCGCGGTAAAGCGGGAGTCGGCTTTGAAGACCCAATCGCAATCCCCACAGCCGCGTCTTTGACGCAGGAGATTCCATGACTAACGACAGCAGCAGCAACCGCCGGGAATTCGTCGAACGAGTGACGGCGGGCGCTCTCGCGCTTGGCATTGGCGGAATGGCGACGCCCTCGATCGCCTCAGCGTCAACAACCAGCTCGCAGCCGGCTCGGGCGGCGAAATGGGATGACAGCTGGCTCGACGGCATCAAGGGAAATCACGCGCAGATTTTCGACATGCCGATGGGCAATGGTGGCTTTCCGCTTCTTCACGTGCGGAACTATCTCCAGACGTACAAGAGCGCATACGATCTCAGCTACCCGAAGGTCATCGCGCTCGTCGGCCTCTACGGGATGACGACGCCACTCGCGCTCAATGACGCCATGTGGGCGAAGTACAAATTCGGCGCGATCACCAATGCCAATGCGTACGGGACGACGACACCTGTCACGCGAAACGCCTACGCAGCGCCGATGGCCGGCAGCAGCACGATGGGCCTCGCCGGCATGATCGACGTTCCCGGCGACGCGACGATCTCTGCGCTTCAGCCAATGGGCACCCGCTTCATCGTCTGCAACAACGCGCTCAATTTCTGGGTCGGACAGCTCGCCGCCGGTGGCGCCGGAACCGCGAAGGACATCCGCGCCGAGCTCGAGGCAAACATGCTCCCGAAGGTGACCCTTGTACCGGCAATGGTCATTGCGATCAATCGCGCGCAAGACGCGGGCGCGTCGTACATGTACCTGTAGCAATCAGCTGAAACGGCGACGCCCGGGCGCTTTCATTTCACGGCGTCCGGCGTTCGCCGGTTATCATTGAAGATGCTTGTCAGCGATGACACTTCCCTTCCCGAGCTCGATCACGATGAGCTTCGGCGCTATGGGCGGCATCTCGTTCTCTCCGAGGTGGGAGCGACCGGACAGCGCCGGCTCAAAGCCGCCCGCGTCCTCCTGGTTGGAGCCGGCGGTCTTGGCTCGCCTGCCGCGATGTACCTTGCCGCAGCGGGCGTCGGCACGCTTGGGTTGGTCGACTTCGATGTTGTGGATGTCACCAATCTCCAGCGTCAGATAATTCACGGCACCGCTGACATCGGCCGGCCCAAGCTCGACTCCGCTCACGACCGCCTCCTCGATGTCAATCCGTTCGTGCACGTCGAGAAATTCGAGACGGCGTTAACATCGCAGAACGCTCTCGAGATCGCGCGAGACTTCGACGTCGTCGTTGATGGAACCGACAATTTTCCGACGCGCTATCTCGTCAATGACACATGTGTGATTCTCGGCAAGCCGAATGCATTTGGGAGTGTCCTGAGATTCGAAGGCCAGGCATCGGTTTTTGCGACGGCAGACGGCCCATGCTATCGCTGTCTCTTTCGCGAGCCGCCGCCCCCGGGTCTCGTGCCGAGCTGCGCCGACGCGGGAGTGCTCGGCGTACTTCCGGGAATTGTCGGAACGATTCAGGCCACCGAGGCGATCAAGCTCATTCTCGGCGTAGGCCAGCCGCTGATCGGGCGTCTCCTGCTGATTGACGCATTGACAATGCAGTTCAGAACCATCCAGCTTCGGCGTGACCGCGAGTGCCCGGCCTGCGGCACTCGCGCGATACGCGAGCTCATCGATTACGACGCTTTCTGCGGAGCCAAAGCTTCCTTGAAACCTGATTGCGACCAGGTAGTCACCGAGATAGAACCGGCAGATCTTGCCGAGAAATTGAGACGAGGAGACGATTTCCAGCTGATTGACGTCCGCGAGCAGTGGGAATGGCAGATCGCTCATATTGCGGGGGCGAGGCTGATTCCACTCGGCGAGCTCGGGTCACAGATCGGCACTCTGGATCCGGCTCGCGAAGCTGTCATCTACTGCAAGTCGGGCGCGCGGAGCCTTCATGCGGCGTACGAGCTGGAGGAGGCCGGGTTCAGGAAGGCCACAAATCTGAGCGGCGGGATTCTGCGCTGGAGCCGGGACGTTGATCCAACCGTCTCCACATATTGATCAACCCACGCTGGTCAGGTTGCGTCGTTGCCCCGGTAGAATTCGCGAATGCACGCACTGATGACCTTGGAAAGAAATGCGTCGCGCTCGGATGTCGTGGTGAGATGTGATATCTCGGCCGACGAGTAGCACGCTTCCTTAACGGCCATCAAAAGCTGTTCTGCGGTCCATCCCTCTTTGTGTGCATTAGCGCACAGACTACCAACTGCCGCGACGGCTTCCGGAGTGAGCCCTCGCTTCGATCGGCAGGTGGCCAGACCGTCGCGAAGGATCTTCATCGACTCGGGTGACAACGGCGGGTGCTGCGAACGGATGGTCAGGGAGATTTGCCTATGGCGAGGGAGACCCATTGCATACAATGCTCTTGATCGGTTTATCAACGGCGATAAGCATAAACCGAGGGCGTAATTAGTCAAGTCTTTTTGTGGGACACCACGCTCGATTCAGCTGCGCTGGCGCGACGCAGGAATTGAGCGCCCAAAGGGTCAGTCAGTGGCGGGGTTGAACAAGTCACTGCCGATCAATACCTTGCGTCACCTCCCGGAGAGATGGCCGAGAGGCTGAAGGCACCGGTTTGCTAAACCGGCATACGTGGAAACGCGTATCGAGGGTTCGAATCCCTCTCTCTCCGTTACGCGGGTCCGCTCAACGTCGGCGGGCCCGCTCCGTTTTCCGACCCACCGCCACCTGATGACCGACACCCCCCGGCGACCACGCCTCCGCTTTGCGCCATCACCCACCGGCTATCTCCATGTCGGCGGAGCTCGGACAGCGCTCTTCAACTGGCTTTACGCCAAACACTTCGGCGGACAGTTCCTGCTCCGCATTGAGGATACCGACAAGGCCCGCGGCACCGACGCGAGCACGCGCGCAATCTTCGAAGGACTTCAGTGGCTCGGACTCGACTGGCAGGAAGACGTCGTCTACCAGGGCGCCAATCTCGAGCGGCATCAGCGGGATGCGCGGACAATGCTCGACAACGGTGCCGCATATCGCTGCTTTTGCACCCCAGCCGAGCTCGACGCCCGCCGCAAAGACGCGGAGTCGCGCAAGGAAAGCTTCAAGTACGACCGGCGCTGCGATCGGCTGCCAGCCAATGAGGTGACCCGGCGCGTTGCCGCCGGTGAGCCATTCGTCGTGCGCTTCCGCATTCCCGAGGGAACGACGTCGTGGGACGACCTGGTGCACGACACCATTTCGTTCCCAAACAAGGATCTCGAGGACTTCGTCATTCTTCGCTCGAACGCGACGCCGATCTACAATCTGGCAGTCGTGTCGGACGACATGGCGATGGACATCACGCTCGTCATGCGCGGCGACGATCATATCTCCAACACGCCGAAGCAGATTCTTCTATACAAAGCGCTTGGGGCGGCGTTGCCGGTGTTCGCCCACCTGCCGATGATCCACGGCATGGATGGCAAGAAGCTCAGCAAGCGACATGGTGCGACCGCCGTTGGCGACTATCAGCACCAGGGTCTCCTGCCCGGTGCGATGCTCAACTTCCTCGCCCTCCTCGGCTGGTCGCCGGGGGAAGACCGTGAAGTCATGACAATGGAGCAGATGATCGAGCTGTTCACGCCCGATGGATTACTGCGCAAGGCCGCGATCTTCGACCCGAAAAAGCTTGACTGGATGAACGGCCAGCATCTCTCGCTCATCCCGCTCGCCGATCTCGAGCCAACCGTCACGCCGATGATGATCGAGGCAGGGTTCGTCGATCAGTCCAGCCTCGATTCACGACGCGAGTGGTACATGTCGCTGCTGGATATGCTTCGCGTCCGCGCGCGCACGACCGACGATATCGTCCGTCAGGCGGGGCCATATTTTCTCGATTCGATCGCGTATGATCCCGAGGCGGTCGCCAAGAACTGGAAGGACCCCTCAGCTGCTGCTGACATTCTCCAATCGACGGCGGATGCACTCGGCGCAACCTCGAGTTGGACGCCCGAGCCGCTCGAGGCGTCGCTCAGATCCCTCGCCGATGCGCGGGGGCTCGCTGCCGGCAAGATTTTTCAACCGCTCCGCGTCGCGCTGACGGGGCTCGCGGTAAGTCCGGGAATTTTTGACGTGCTCGTGATGCAGGGCCGCGCGCTCGCATTGCATCGTATACAAAGCGCGGTGCGTTGGCTCGAGTCATCGACCAACATTTCCGCGTCCTGACGTGTCAGATCCTTTGTTGACGCTTCGCGAAGCAACTTGCAGATTGTATTGAACTCGGAGGCACTGACGTCGCTCAAAGCGCGTAACGCTTCCACTTCTTTAGGAGTCCCAATGGCTGAGGCATTATCCCCGCTCGAGGGCTCGGTGTACAAGTATCTTCTCGACTTTACCGCTGAGAACACCTACCAGCCGAGCATTCGAGACATCGGCAAGAAATTCCAGATAAAGTCGACGAAGACTGTTTCAGACTTGCTTCAGTCGCTCGCCCGAAAGGGCTATATCGAGAGAGATCCGGCGCGCTCGCGCGGCGTGAGGCTTCTCGGTTTCACCGGCGGCAGCAAGACGCAGCCGATCCCGTACTACGGACGCATTCACGCTGGCGAACCCACGCTCATGCCGGAACATCGCGAGGGCTTCATCACGATGGATCGCCGGTTCATCCCTGAGGAAGAGGTTTACTTCCTGAAGGTCAAGGGCGACAGCATGATCGGCCGCGCAATTACCGATGGTGATTTCGTAATGGTCAATCCAATTGCCCAGGCGAAAGAGAACGACATCATCGCGGCGAGGATCGGAGAGGAAGCAACGGTCAAGACGCTGACTCACCAGAATGGCGTTGTGGTTCTCGAGCCCGCGAATCCCGCGGAGCGCGAGCTCGCCATCAAGCCGGAAGACGATTTCGGAATTCTCGGTGTCGTGTGTGGGGTGTTCAGGCCGTTCGTGACAATGGAAGAGCGGACGGCGCAACTCACCTGCTAGCGGTCTCGCTGACTAGTGGTCGCTCGATGGTTGCGCGGCAGGCTGATCGGCCTGCCGCGTTTTCTTTTCCGCTGCCTGCTTCTCGCGCTCTTTTCGCTCGCGAATGCTCTTCACCGCTTTCTTGAAGTCGGCGTCATTCATCCCGCGCTGCGCCTGCCAGAAAATATCGGCGTGCAGCTGGTTTGACAGCTTATTGCGGTCGTAGCTCGTCGGATTCGCGCTCTGGTTCATCGGCAGCAGGCCAAGCACCGCGGTCGGAATCGAAAACTTGCCGAGGTGGATGTACGCCGGATCGATTCCGTATTTCCTCCCGCCCTTCTCGAACGTCCAGTCGCCCGGCTTTCGTTCGCCGGCGGCCGCCGCAACAGAGTCGTTGAATGGCGCAATGATCGACACGATCGTGCTGTCGAGCCGCTCTTTCGCGCTTTTCGGCGCCGCCACGATGTCACCTGGCGGCGACCATAACCGGGGATCTGAATAAGCCGGCCGAATGCCGCGTGTTGGGCCACCCGAGCCACCCAGCGGGCCACTCCCCTCCGACACCGCCGGAGAACTGACGACGGGTGCCGGGATAGTCGTCGGAACAACAGTTGGTGCAACAAGTTTTATCGCCGGTGTCCTGTTCGCCGCCCTGTTGTCACCGCCGCTTCTCCCGGCAACTGGCGGTCCTGATGTCTTCGGAAGCCGAAGAAATCCGATCCGCTCAGCCGGTATTTCATTGCTGTGCTGCTTACCGAAGATCATGATGAACGCGGCAGGCGACACGAGGAAGCGCACGAGCGCGACGATGAGAACGACGTGAAGGACAACCGAGGCGACGAACGAGCGCGACGGAGCGCGCTTGCGCGGAGGCGGTGCCTGAGCGGGATCTCGCGACCCGCGAAGCGTGTTCATCACCGGCGCGGACACATACCCTCTACGCGCCGACGCTCAGTCGGCTTAAGACGCGACCAGCGCGCGTTGCGGCCTCGCGAATGCGCGCCGGCGACGTGATGAACGACACTCTGAAGAACCCTTCCCCACCAACGCCGAATGACGAGCCTGGCAATACGATTACGCCCTCCTCCTCCATCAAGAATTCCGCGAACTCGGCGCTCGTGACATGTTCGGGAAGCGCGATCCACAGATACATCGTTGCGTGCGGCGACTCGCAGTCGAACCCGTTCTCCCGAAAGGCCGCAACCGCCGCGTCGCGTCTTTCCCTGAACACTTCGACGTTGCGCGGCACGAACTCCGACCAGGCATCGAGAGCGGACGCCGATGCGGCCTGTACTGCCATGAACGCCCCCGTATCCACGAAGAGCTTCACCTTTGCCAGCGGTGCAACGAGGTAGCGACTTCCGACTGCCCAGCCGCACCGCCATCCAGTCATGTTGTATGTCTTCGACATCGAGTGAAACTCGATTGCGATGTCGCGGGCTCCATCGATCTCGAAGATGCTCGGCGGAGTGTATCCATCAAACGCCATCTCCGAGTACGCATTGTCATACACCAGGAGAATGTCGAGTTCCTTGCAGCGCCTGACGACTGCCTCCAGGTAGTCGCGCGGAGCGATCGCGCCGGTCGGATTATTCGGATAATTCAGATAAAGGATCTTCGTCCGCGCGAGCACCTCGGCGGGCACATCATCGAGATCGATGAGAAACTTGTTCTCCGGACGCAACGGCACGCGGTACGGCTCACCCATCGCGAGCTGCGTCCCGCCGACGTACGCGAGATATCCGGGCTCGGGGACAATCGTCACGTCGCCTTCCTCGGCGTACGCGAGCGCCACATGCGAGATGCCTTCCTTTGAGCCAATGAGGGGAACAATCTCCGCGAGGGGATCGAAGTCCACTCCGAATCGCCGCTTCATGAAGCGCGAAATCGCCTGACGGTACTCGACAAGACCGAGACCGAAACCATACCTGCTCATATCGGGGTTACGCGCAGCCGCGGCAAGACGCTCGACTGCCGCGGGTGGTGGCGCGAGATCGGCATCGCCCGCGCCCAGGTCGATGACGTCAACACCGCGCGCGATGAGCGCCCTCTTCTTTTCCGGAAATTTTCCGAGTGCGTACTCCGGCAACGTGAGAAGGCGCGCAGCGCAGCGAGGCATCAGCGCGGTCCGTCAACCGGGTTGCTGACCTTGCTCACGCCTTCGATCTCGATCTCGACTACGTCGCCGGCCACGAGCTGACCAACGCCGGCAGGAGTGCCAGTCGCGACAAGGTCTCCCGCCTCCAGTGTCATCACATGCGAGACATACGACAACAACATCGGAATCGAAAACACCATTTCGCTCGTCGAGCCGCGCTGCCGTTCCTCGCCGTTCACCCGCGTTATAACGACGAGGTTCGCCAGGTCGTACCCACTCGTCGCGACTTCACCGACCGGGCAGAACGTGTCAAACCCCTTTGCTCGCGTCCACTGACTGTCTTTTTTCTGGAGATCGCGCGCAGTGACATCATTCAGCGCAACGACGCCCTGGATGGCAGCGGTCGCATCAGATTCCGAGGCGCGTGTCAATCGCGATCCGATGACGATGGCAATCTCGCCCTCGTATTCGACGCGCTCCGATTGGCGCGGCAGCACGATCGTATCGCCATCACGGATGATGCTCGTGCTCGGCTTGAGAAAAA
Organism: Gemmatimonadales bacterium; assembly: GCA_038254845.1. GTDB lineage: Bacteria > Gemmatimonadota > Gemmatimonadetes > Gemmatimonadales > Gemmatimonadaceae > UBA4720. The sequence continues at coordinate 24,134 of JBBSFT010000003.1, forward strand.
ACAACGGCTCGACCGGTACATCGTTGCCGAGCTCTTTCGCGTGCTCGCGATAGTTGCGCCCGATGCACACGATCTTGCCGGGCTTCTGTAGCGGCGAGCCGACGCCGACGACGGCGTTGCTGCCACCGGCCAGCGGGTCTTCGAATTTGAGATCAGTCATGGTCTGTAGTGGTCATGGGCACATCACTCGGACACCGAATAGAAGTCACGCAGTTGCCGGGAGATTTCTCCCCAGCTTGAAAGTACGCGTCGCGCCGGAGGCAGCGCTCGCATCAATGTCGCTCCGTAGCTCTTCGACACGACTCGCGGGTCCGCAATCACAACCGCACCGCGATCAGTCCTGGACCTGATGAGACGGCCGAATCCCTGTTTGAGCCGCAGCGCCGCATGCGGCACCATGTACTCCGCGAACGGATCGCCGCCTCGTTCGGCGATCGCCTCGCAATGGGCGGCGGTAAGCGGTTCAGTCGGAACCCGAAACGGGAGCCGCGCGATCAGCAATCCGCGTAGCGCACTGCCCGCAACGTCCACGCCTTCCCAGTACGACGACGTGCCGAGCAGAACGGCTCGTCCCGATTCGCGGAATCGCGCCAGCAGCGAATCACGCGATTCCTCGCCGTGAACGAGAAGCGGGCGATTTACGTCCATCCCGCGCGCGCGGAGATCAGCCGCCGCCTGCTTCACATCGCGATGACTCGTGAACAGCACGAAGATTCCGCCGTCGGACGCGGACGTGAACTCATCGACCATTCTGATGACCGCGCGAAAGTGGCCCGCGGGGTCGGTATTCGGTGCCGGCACGTCGCTCGGCACGGCAAGGATCGCCTGCCGCTTGAAGTCAAACGGCGATGCGTACGATTCGGTGACTGCCGGAATCGGCAGCTGAGCGACTCCGAGCCGACTGCTCAGGAACTCGAACCGGGAATCGGTCGAGAGCGTTGCACTTGTGACGATCGTTGTGCGCACGCGGCTGAACAGGTCATCACGAAGAATCGGCGCGAGATCGAGCGGCACCCATGTCACGCCGATGTTCCCTTCCCGCCCGCGCGACTCGATCCACCGCACGCGCTTGTGCGCATCCGGTCCCGAGTCGAGTGCGCCGTGAAGCGCGCCGGCTAAGCCTTCGAGGCGCCGGCCAACGCCGCGCAGCTCACTCACGAGAGCCGCAGTCGGTTCATCGGGCGTCATCTCCATCTCGAGCCGGTCGCGGATCATTCCGATCGTGTCGGCGAGAATCGCTGTTTCAGTCAGCAAATCCGACAGAGCGGCGCCAAGGCCGGCCTTCCACACATAGTGACTCGCGAAGTCGTCAGTCAGTCGCACCGTTTGTTGTCCACTCTCGCGGAGAAACACATCGAGCAGGTCGAATACCACCGATCCCTTGTCGCGCGCCGCTTCGACAGCCGGAAGAATTTTATTGTCGAGGAGCTCGAGACTCGCCTTGCTGAACATGTCGTTCGGCCGGGCGCGCAATCGTTCATCGAGCGCAGCGAGAAGTCCACGGCCGCCGCTTCGCCGCCCCGGATTTCGCGCGAGCCGCGACATCAGCCTCAGCAGTCCGCGCCTCGACGCCGTCGCGCCGAGGTGCGTTGCCGCGGCATCCTCGAGGTGATGGCCCTCGTCGATGACGAGGCGGGTATACGCGGGAATCACCGCGGCTTCATCCCAGTTCTGCTGCATGCGACGCACGGCAACATCCGACATGAGCAGGTGGTGATTTGCCACAACGACTTGCGCCGTTGTCGCGTCGCGTCGCGCGCGAAAAAAGAAACATCTCTCGAAATGCGGGCACTTGTTGCGCGTGCAGAGATCCGGCTCAGCCGCGACCTCGTCCCACACCTCAGGATTTGGCGGGTACGGCAGGTCGCTCAGGGTTCCGTCAGCCGTGCGCTTTGCCCACTGCCTGATCATCTCCATCGCCGGCGCCGAGTCGGCGAGAAGAGTTGGACCAATAAGCTGCGCCTGCTCGAGCCGAAGCAGGCAAAGATAATTTCTCCACCCCTTGAGCAGAGCAAATCGAACAGGTTGCTCGTCCGCTAATGCCGCTTCGAGAAACGGCAGGTCCTTCCTCACGAGCTGTTCCTGGAGATTGATCGTGTTCGTCGAGACGACCGTTCGCTCGCCGGTGAGGTTGGCCCAGCGAAGCGCCGGAAGCAGATATCCGAGCGACTTGCCGACACCGGTGCCCGCTTCGATCAGGCCGACACCGCCGTCGTTGTAGAGCTCCGCGATCGCACTCGCCATCTCGCGCTGCGCCGGCCGGTCTTCGTACCGCTCCATCGCGGCCGCGATTGGCCCGTCTGGCCCGAGGTCCGCTTCGATCGATCGAGGGTCGAGTTGCGCTGCGTCGACGGCAGCACCGGGAAACGCGATCACTCTTCGTGCGCCAGCTTGTAGGCGATGTTGCGCGGTGCGCCGAAGCGGCTGATGAGGCGCTCGACGGTGTCTCGCGAGCTCGCCCCGTCCGCGCGCATCGATTTGACTTCCTGGCGGAGCGCATCCTCGTCGAGAGCGTCCTCGGTCGCGCCACCAATCAGGATCACGACTTCCCCGCGCGCCGGGACTTCCTTGAATTTTTGCGCAAGCTCCGACACAGTGCCTCGCGAAAACTCCTCGAACTTCTTTGTCAGCTCGCGCGCCACGACTCCCGAGCGGGCGCCGGCCCCTGCTTCGGTCAGTTCCTTCAGCGTATCGCAGACGCGCAGTGGGGACTCGTAGATGACCGCCGTATGACTCATGCGCATTATCTCAGTCAACACCCGATGCCGGTCCTTACCCTTGCGCGGGAGAAATCCGAAGAACGTAAAGTGATCGCCAGCAACGCCAGATCCGACAAGCGCGGCAAGGAGTGCCGATGCTCCAGGAACGGGAATCACCGGGAGGCCGGCATCGATTGCGGCGGCGACGAGTCGCGCGCCGGGGTCTGACAGCAGGGGGGTGCCGGCGTCAGTGATTAACGCCAGCGATTCTCCATCCTGAAGCCGCTTCACGAGTCGGGGAGTTTCGCGCGCCTCGTTGTGCTCGTGGTAGGCGGCACAGCGAGTCGTGATCTCGTAGTGATCGAGAAGCCGCCGGGAGTGTCGCGTGTCCTCCGCAATGACAAGCGCGGCCGAGGAGAGGACCTCGACCGCGCGATAAGACATGTCGCCCATGTTGCCGATGGGCGTGCTGACGACGTAGAGAGCCCCTGCCGCGCCGGGCGCAGTCAATTGGCCCGCCCCGATCTGCTACGCAGCGTGTTGCTTGAACTTCGTCTCGAGCTGCGACTTCGGAACCGCACCGATGATCTGATCGACGAGCTTTCCGTCCTTGAAGAAAAGGATTGCGGGAATCGAGCGCACCTGGAATCGCGCTGGCGTCCGAATGTTGGTATCGACGTCGAGCTTTGCCACTTTTGCCTTGCCTGCATATTCAAGGGCAAGCTGGTCGAGCACAGGTGCGATCATGCGACACGGTCCGCACCACGTCGCCCAGAAATCAACGACGGCCAGCCCTTCATACTTTTCGATTTCGACTTCGAAATCGCTGTCAGTCACGTCAACTGCATTCGACATTAAGAACCCTCTCTGGCCGGCTGTACCGGCGGCCAGGCTCGATTAGTTTTTCAGTCTCACCGCGTCCTCAAATCTAATGCAACCCAAAGCTGCCAAGGGCACTCGAATCGCCCACATTGGAATCGCCGTTACGACCATCTCGCGGAGTCTTCCCTTCTTTCGGGACATTCTCGGCCTCGAGGAGTATCCTGTCGCCGATTCGGACGGGGCGCGCATCGCGGCGGTCGCTGCCGGAGAGTCGCTCGTCGAGCTGCTCGAAGCGGAAGGCGCCGAATCACCTGTCGGCAGATTCGTCGCGCGGCGCGGGCCGGGAATCCATCATGTGTGCTTCGCGGTGGACGACCTCGACGCAACCCTGGAGAAATGCAGACAGGCAGGCGTCAGGTTGATCGACGAGGTGCCACGCATCGGCGCGGAGGGAAAGCGAATCGCCTTTCTGCACCCCGGCTCGACGGAAGGAATTCTCGTCGAGTTATCCGAGCATTGACCCAGTCGCGCGCGCTACTTCCGGCAGAAGTCGCGAACCGCGGCGATCTCCATGTTGTCGACGTACCAGCGGTTGTTCGGCCCGGGAATCGTGTAAAACCGGGGAGACCTCTTGTTCGTTCCGCGCACCAGGTCAACGAGCACGACGCGGTGTCCGCTTTCGCCGATATTTTCGTCAACGACGCGATAGCTGTCGTGACTGAAGTAGCACTGGAGAATGATCAGCCGTTTCTCGAGCTCGCCGCGCTCGATGTTGTCCCGCGACGGGCCACGATTCGTTCCGAAAAGGAGGGACATGGCCTGGATGTCCTGAGCCTTGACGGCATCGAGAAACTCGGTGACCGCCGTGCGCGCGGAAGACGCGCCGGTCAGTCGCTCGCCGGAGCGGTTCGACGGAGCCGGGCGTGTTCGGACGGGCTCGGGGCGTCGCACCGGGGTCGTGGTCGTCTTTGTTGCATGCGAACACGCGGCGATCAAACAGAGAGCGGGCAGAAATTTCTTCACACGATACTCCACGAAAGTTGGTGCGAACGTAACAAGGAGGGGTGATGCGATCAAGACAACTGCGACTCTACGTGAACATAGATCATGTCGCGACGTTGAGGCAGGCGCGGGGTGGTATCGAGCCGAGTCCCGTCGAGGCGGCAGCACTGTGCGAGGAGGCAGGTGCTGACGGAATCACGGTGCACCTGCGCGAAGATCGCCGCCACATTCAGGACGCCGACGTTGATGCACTCGCAACCTCGATCACGACATTCTTCAATTTCGAGATGGCATGCGTTGACGAAATGGTCGGCATCGCGCTGAGACTCCGGCCGCATCAGGTCACGCTCGTACCCGAGAAGCGCGAAGAGGTGACCACCGAAGGCGGACTCGATGTGATCGGATCGAGGGATCGCGTCGCCAGCGCTGTCGGCCGGCTCAAGGATGCCGGCATCCATGTGAGCCTGTTCATCGATCCTCATCCGCTCGTGATCGCTGCCGCGCGCGAGGTCGGAGCTGATGCGATCGAGTTGCACACCGGCGATTATTCGAACCGGTGTGGTGACCCGGCGACGCTGGCAGCACTCGTCAACGGTGCCCGGATTGCAGCCACCGAAGGCCTCGCCGTGTACGCCGGACATGGCCTCAACGTGGCAAACGTGGGCAACGTTGCAGCGATTCCAGAAGTTACCGAGCTCAACATCGGACACTCTATTGTGAGCCGCTCGATCTTCGTGGGCCTCGACGAGGCGGTGCGTGAGATGCGTCGCGCAATGGACGCAGCACGACCTGAACTGCGAGATTTGATAGAATGAATGCGCCAGACGAGACAATTCCGATTTCCTCCCTTTTCTTCGACGATCCGGGGCCACACGTGGTTCGCGCCGGCTTCGCCCCGCAGAAGCGAGCCGAGCCGCGGTTCACACCCGCACGCGGTGGCGAGCTTCAGGCGCTGCTGTCCACGAGCATCGCGCAGCTTGGCGGCGTGTCCCGGGAGCGCTCGCGTCGCACGCCCATTCCAGTCGCGCCAGTTGCGATCGAGACGCTGCTTCTGCGAGGTCGCGCCGCTTTGAATCGAGCTCTCGAGATTCGGTCAGACCTCGCTGGTGCCATGCCCGATCGCGATACGCTCGACGAGCTCCTCGATCTCGTTGCACTCGCCGCAACGGAATAGCGAGTGAAATTCAGCTGGCGCAGCGCGATCGGTGTCGCGCTCAGCGGTGTCCTGCTCTGGTGGACGCTGCGGGATGTGTCGCTCAGCGTGGTCTGGACCGAGCTCTCGCACTCGAGCCTTCCATTATTTCTCGCGTCGGCATTCTGCGCGACAATCATCTTCGCGCTCCGCGCGATACGTTGGAGAACGATTCTTCAGCCCGTCGCGCCGGACACGCCATTCGGACCGCTGTGGCGATCGACGGCAATCGGCATGATGGTGAACAATCTCGTTCCCGCCCGCGCGGGCGAGATCGCGCGCGGTTATGCCCTTACGAAAGAGACGTCCATTCCGCTTCCGACAGCTATCGCCTCGCTCGCGGTGGACCGGCTGTTCGACATGCTCGTGCTGCTGTTGCTCGCTGTCGCCGCCTTCCTTGACCCGGCATTTCCGCGGAGCGCGAGAATTGCCGGGCAGTCGCTGGGAAGTCTCGCGCAGGGCTCCATCGTGATCGTGACGCTCCTGGTGACGTCCCTTTATGCGCTGGCGTTCTTTCCAACACAGCTCGTCCGTGCATACGAGCTGTTCGCGCGCCGCATCTCGCCAGTGCTCGAAGAAAAGGGGAAAGCGGTTCTCGTCAGCTTCAGCAATGGTTTGAGTGTTCTCCGCAGTCCGCGCCGATTTGTCGCAGTGCTTGCGTGGACAGTGCTGCACTGGCTCGTCAACGCGTTTGCATTCTGGCTCGGCTTCAAGGCAGTCGGGATGAATCTGCCGTTTTCGGCCGCGCTGTTTCTCCAGACGTTGATTGCGGTCGGCGTCGCCTTGCCGTCGGCTCCCGGATTCTTCGGTGTGTTCGAGAAGCTCGCGAACGTCGGACTGGCGATTTACGGCGTCGGTCCCGATCGCGCGACGAGCTGGGCAATCGGCTTTCACATCCTCAGCTTCATTCCTATTACCGTGATTGGCGTGTACTACTTTGCGCGCCTCGGCCTGCATTTCCGTGAAATCGAGAGCGCGCGCGAGGCAACGGCGTGACCGGGCGCGCCGCGCAGGTCGCGGCGCAAGCGAAGGTCAATCTTCATTTGCGGATCCTTGCGAGAGAGACGACCGGCTATCACTCGATCGAGACGCTGTTTCATCGAATCGACCTGGCTGACGACATTCTCGTTGCGACGACCGATGCTGAGCGGACGATCGATGTCACCGGTCATGATGCGGGTCCGGCAGAGACTAATCTCGCGTTTCGGGCGGCGGTGGCCTACGCTCAGCGGGCCGGGTGGCCGCGCGGGTTCAGGATCGAGCTGACAAAAAAGATTCCAGTCGGAGCCGGTCTGGGCGGTGGTAGTGCGGATGCGGCAGCGGTGTTGCGGACCCTGGATTTTCTCGCCCCGTCGCCGATTGGCGTCGAGGCGATTCTGAAGATCGCGGCATCGCTCGGGTCGGACATTCCCTTCCTCGCGAGCGATGCGGTCATGGCGCTGGCGTGGGGCCACGGCGAGCGAATGCTGTCGATCCCCGCCCTGCCGCGTTGCGACCTGCTGTTGATGACCCCGCATTTTGGGGTATCGAGCGCCGATGCGTATCGCTGGCTGGACGAGGACCGCGCCGCGGCGCCTTCAGTGAAAGTGGAGCGCGACAGCATGCTGGCGGCGCGGATACCCGACCCATCGCTGATGTCGCTCGTCGCGCTCTCAACGTGGTCGGGGATTGCCCGCTTTGCGCGAAACGATTTCGAGCAGCCGGTGGCGGCGCGGCATCCCGAGATCACCGCGTACCTCGAGCGGGTGCGAAACTCGCGAGCAATTTTCGCGCAGATGACCGGGTCGGGATCGACGATTTTCGGCGTTCTCAGTTCGCCGCCGAACTACGCACTCCTGCCGGAGGAACATCGTGACTGCGTGACGACTACCAGGACATCGATCGGCGTTGTTCAGCCAGTGACGGTCGGCTAGCTTTACTCCTTCTGCCCCCTCGTCCAATGGCAGGACATCGGTCTTTGGATCCGAGAATGGTGGTTCGAATCCACCGGGGGCAATGATGCGTTTTTTCAACACCGGCGGCGCTTGCCGCGCTTCTCGCTGCAACATCGGTTGCGGCCCAACAGAACCGGTTGCGCGGGCGACGGGGACTCTCGCCGGAATCCCGGTGGACAGCATTCGCGGCGGTATCTGCGAGGCGCGATCGTATCGGTCAGCAGCACCGCTCTGTCGGCGATGACCGATTCGCTTGGGCGCCGAATGCCTCAGCGGCTCGCTATGTGACGGGCCGGCTCAACGGCTGCGTCAACTGCTACTTTGACGGGACGAAGCAGAAGCTGGGATACTGACCAAGGCCGGGAACTTTCGGTTTGCAGACCAAACGTTCCCACGGTCACCGCTCCCTGCGCGAACTGGGCCGCGTTACATTGGATGACTCCCCCGGCTCTAAAGCCGGGCAATTGATCTAGCGGCCCGTCCCACTTAACTTCAAAGGCTATCCCGGCATGGACGGACTTTCCGTACCGAGTCACGGCTTGAAGCTCCTCGTCGGCTCCGGAAATCCGGCGCTCTCGCAGGAGATCGCGAGCAGTCTCGGAGTCGACCAGGCCAAGGCAACGATCAACCGGTTCGCCGACGGCGAGATTTTTGTCCGGATAGACGAGAACGTCCGCGGCAATGACGTTTTCATCCTGCAGCCAACGAATCCACCGGCCGAGAACATCATGGAGCTCCTGCTCCTGATCGACGCGGCGAAGCGGGCGTCGGCTGCGCGGATTACCTGCGTCATGCCGTATTACGGATACTCGAGACAGGACCGCAAGGACCAGCCGCGAGTCGCCATCGGCGCGAAGCTCGTGGCAAACATGATCGTCACGGCTGGAGCACACCGGGTGCTGGGTCTCGATTTCCACCAGCATCAGCTTCAAGGGTTCTTCGATGTTCCTGTCGATCACCTCTATGCTGCGCCGGTGTTCGTATCGCACTACCGCAAGAAGCAGTTGCACGACCTCGTGGTCGTTGCTCCTGACGTTGGATCGGCAAAGATGGCTCGCGGTTTCGCAAAGCGATTGAATGGCTCACTCGCCATTATCGACAAGCGCCGCCCGAAGCCGAATCAAAGTGAAGTCGTAAACGTCGTCGGAGAGGTCGAAGGCAGAGATTGTCTTCTCACTGACGACATGATCGATACCGCGGGGACTGTCTCTGAAGCCGCGCGGGCGCTGAAGGATCTTGGCGCACGAGATGTGTACGTTTGCGCAACGCACGCGCTGCTCTCCGGCCCGGCCGTGAAGCGGTTGCGCGAAGCGCCGATAACGGAAGTGACGGTGACCGACACCGTCTCGATTCCGGAGGAGAAGCGGTTTCCGCAGCTTACCGTGCTGTCAGTCGGCGAATTGTTGTCGAAGGCCATCAGGTACATTCACAGCGAGCAGTCTGTCAGCTCGCTTTTCGAGCAATAGGCAAGGGGTTCAGTCATGGCATCAGCAAATCTTTCGGTCACCGCGCGTGAGCTGAGCGGCAAGGGCGCCGCCCGGTCGCTCCGCCGCTCCGGCAGCGTTCCGGCAATCATCTACGGCCATGGTCGCGAGCCGCAGGCGCTCTCGATCAACACTCGCGACCTCGAGAAGCTCCTCGAGCACATCTCGGCCGAGAATACCGTCATCGATCTCAACATGGGTGGCAAGAGCTCGCGCACGTTGATCCGCGAGATCCAGCGCCACCCGTTCAAGCGCCAGATCCTGCACGTCGATTTCCAGGAGCTCGTCGCCGGCGAAAAAGTCATCGTCAGACTTCCGGTCATTCTCATGGGAGTGCCGGATGGCGTTCGCATGGATGGCGGAATCCTCGATCAGACAATGCGTGAGCTCGAGGTCGAAGTCGATCCGGCAAACATCCCGAATCACGTCGAAGTCGATGTGACGAAGATGGTCATCGGCAGCTCACTTCACGTCAGCGACATCAAGCTGCCCGAGGGGGTCGAGGTTGTCGGCGAAGACGATGCGTCGGTTGCAGTCGTCTCCGCGCCGCGTGCCGCTGTCGAAGCCGCAGCCACCGAAGAAGAGGCGACTGGCGCGGAGCCCGAAGTCATTCGCGCCAAGAAGCCTGACGAGGAAGACGCGAGCAAGTAGCTCCGGAACAGCCCGTGAAGGTCATTCTCGGGCTCGGCAATCCCGGGCGGCAATACGAAGCAACTCGTCACAACGTCGGCTGGTGGGTTCTCGACCACCTCGCCGACGTTTGGCATTTCAACGGCTGGAGCCGCGACGGCGAGGCGCTGGTGTCGAACGCGACCGTCAACGGATCGAAGGTGCGCCTCATCAAGCCGCTGACGTACATGAACCTCAGCGGTGCTGTGCTCAAGAACTACATGCGGCGGCCATTCTGGGCGGCATCGAAGGATCTGCTCGTGATCGTTGACGAAGTGCAGATTCCTGTGGGCGGGTACCGGCTTCGCGCACGCGGCAGCGCGGGCGGACACAACGGGCTGCGAAGCGTGGAAGCAGCCATCGGAAATCAGGAGTATGCCCGTCTTCGCATCGGCGTCGGTCCGAGCGAGGAGCGTAAGAACGTGTACAAGGATCTCGCCGACTTCGTCCTCGCACCCTTTGCGCGCGACGAACGGGATGACATCCTCGGTCTGATGCCGAAGCTCGGCGCATCGGTCGAGACGTGGCTGCGCGACGGAATCGAACGCGCAATGAACGCACACAATCGCGACGGCGACGGCGCGCTCAATCAATAAAAAATGCTCAAGCTCGGAATCGTCGGACTCCCCAACGTCGGCAAGTCGACTCTGTTCAACGCCCTCACCTCGGCGAAAGCGGAGGCGGCGAATTATCCGTTCTGCACCGTCGAGCCGAATGTCGGTATGGTCGAGGTGCCGGACAACCGACTCGACGAGCTTGCGCGCATCGTCCAGCCGAAGCGTGTTGTGCCCGCTGTCGTGCAGTTCGTCGATATCGCCGGATTGGTGAAAGGCGCCGCTGAAGGCGAAGGGCTCGGCAACAAGTTTCTCGCGAACATTCGTGAGACTGACGCGATCGTGCATGTCGTGCGGTGCTTCGAGGATGAGGACGTAACTCACGTGATGGGTGCGGTCGATCCCGCGCGTGATCGCGAGGTGATCGAGTTCGAGCTTGCCTTGTCAGATCTTGGTGCGGTCGAAAAACGTCTCGACAAGATGCGTCGCGCATCGCGGACCGGTGACAAGGAAGCGCTGGCCGAGCTGCCCGCTCTCGAGAAAGCGAATGAGTTTCTGAAGGACGGTCGCGGGTTGTGGGAGGCGAAGCTCACTGCCGACGAGATGGCAGCGTTGTCACCGCTGTCATTGCTGACGAGCAAGCCCGTTTTATACGCGGCGAACGTGAGTGACAGCGAGCTACACGGAGAGGAAGGGCCTCATCTCACTGCGCTTCGGAATGCGGTGAAGGGGAGCGGCGAGCACGCCGAAGTCGTTCCCTTCTCTGCCAAGATCGAAGCCGAGCTGGCCGAGCTGCCGGCGGAGGATCGGGCGGAGTTTCTGTCGTCGCTGGGGCTCGAGTCGGCGGGGCTCGACCGATTGATTCACGCGGGGTTCCAGCTGCTTGGATTGCAGACGTATTTCACGGCGGGCGAGCAGGAAGTGCGGGCGTGGACGATTCATCGAGGCGACACGGCTCCAAGAGCAGCCGCGGTGATTCATACCGACTTTGAAAAGGGATTCATCCGCGCGGAGACGGTCGCGTACGATGACTTCGTGGCGCAATCAGGATGGAAGGGCGCGAAGGAGAAGGGTGCGGTTCGATCAGAGGGAAAGGAGTATGTCGTGGCGGATGGGGATGTCCTCCTGTTTCGGTTTAATGTGTAACCGAAAACATAAACCCACACTTAGAACTACCCAGCCACCGGCTGTTGGCTAAAAAAAGCGCTGATCGCTTTGTGCCTTTGTGGTTAGCACAAAGCCGAGAGCGCAGTGTGTAGCCAACTGCCGGTGGCTGGGTAGTTCTAAGTGTGGGTTTGCTTTTGATCTACCGAATTTCGAAGGTGAGCGTCGCCCACTTGCTCTCGTAATCGACTTTGTCGCTGCCGGCGAACGGCACCATGTGGATGAACTTCACATACCATTGCCCACGCGACGGAAGCTGAATCCGCGCAACACCCGAGGCATCGGTGCGGACTCGTCTCTCGGCGTAGCGCCCGCCGTCGGGATTCCGTCCACCTGACACCACGAGCTGATTCGCAACAGGTTTTCCGTCAACGAGCGTCCGCACCTTGATCGATCCTCCCGCTCGTGCCGAATACGGATTGTCGAGCGGGACGATCTCGGCCGGATAGCCGAGGATTGTGGAGAACGACCCATCACGCCTCGTGCCGGCCTGAAGAACGGCCTTGATATGCTTGGAGTAGCGCTCGGTCGCACCCATGGCGAACTGCTGGCTTGCCGTGCGGGAAGCGAGCACGTCGGGAATCCCGTCGTCGGCGAGATACTTGTTGAAGTCGTCAGCCTTGAGCGTGATCTCCCGCGGCCGCAGCGACGCGCCAACTACGTAGGTGCCGGACGTGCCGAGCTTCGCGGTGAGAACGCTCGTGTCTCCCGAGGTTGACCACATCGCGGTGTCAGGATGTTCTCGTCCCGACTGACCCACGACGCTCAAGTCACGCAGCCTGTCGCGCGTGATGGAGTTCTCGCTCTTGCTGAACGTGCCGTTGAGCGCGCGCACATGCACGGTCGAGTTCGGGGCAACGATGAAGCTGTTCGCACGAAAGAAAAAATCGTGAGCCTGTAGCGCTGTTGCGGTGGTACCGACAGCGAGCATCGTCGTCGCGACAGTCCATTTTACGGAACGACGAAAACCGCCTGACAAGATCGCCATCACTTGAGTTGCCCCCGGATCTCGCCTGTCGGGTTTAACGTCGTGTGCACATTGACGTAAGCGTTGCCGCTCCTGATCAGTGTCTTGAGCGACTCGAGAGTCACGCCCGACGGAAGGTTCGACGCGTCGAGCGATCCGACCGCGAAGACGCCGCTGACCAGGCCCGTCGCGGTGCCTGGAAGAAACAATGTGACGACCACCGGCCCGGAAGCACCGGGAGCGCCGCTGTGGATGTGCGCCATCGTCACGCCCGTGATGTTGATCGCCGACAGCTGAAAGTCGATTCGCGCCGGATAGAGGAGGACCTGCGCACTTCCCGACGCATTTGACGTCTTGGGAGTCGGCACTTCCATCCCTTGGGTGAGTGGAATGAGGTATGTCTGCTCGACATCGAGTCCGCCCGTGGACCCGCCACTCGAACAACCCGCTGAGCCGGCAATCACGGCGGCAAGAAGGATCAGTTTTTTGTACCGCATGTGCATCTCCGTTGTTGAACGCATCCGAATTCGCTGCAAGAACAGCCCCGCCCTCTCTGCGGAAGATATCGGTCATGTTGCCCGTGCGGGATGGCCCCGGTTATCTTTCGCCTTCCCAAAAAAACGGCCGCCAGTCGGCCTTCACACCTTCCCCCCTCTCACGGCAACCAGCGGGGGGCGGTTTCAGACCACAAGGAGGATTGCCTACCGATGTCTCGGAACTACGAGGCGGTGTACATCTTCGACTCAACACTCGAAGACGCCGCAATCAACGAAAAGCTTGGCCGTTTTCACGGCTTGCTGGCAGCGACCGAAGAGCCGGAAACCAGTCACTGGGGCCGCCGCCAGCTCGCGTACCCGATCGGCACTCGCGAGAACGGCTACTACGTCGTATCGCGCTTTACTGCCGATCCGACCGTGCTGCCGGAATACGAGCGCGCGCTCAAGCTCGACGGCGGAGTCATTCGCTATCTCATCACGCTGCACGAGCACGAAGTCGGCGCACCGGCGATGAGCGAAGAAGAGCTCGCTGCCCAGGCCGCGCGCCGTGACGACGACGACGACGACGAGGATTAGACGATAATGAGAAGACCTCAGAAAAGCTGCCCGTTCTGCGAAGGACGCGTGCGCTGGATCGACTACAAGGATGACCGCACCCTCGGCCGCTTCATCACCGACCAGGGAAAGATTCTTCCGAGCCGCCTGAGCGGAACCTGCGCGAGACACCAGCGCCAGCTTTCGACTGCAATCAAGCGTGCCCGTTATCTCGCGATCATTCCGTATCTCAAGGGACACACCGCGTAGCATGACAGTGAGCGCCGCCCCGGTTCCGCTCCGGGCATCGTGGCGGCCGCTCGCATTCGGGATTGGTGCGTTCCTTCTCGTGCCGCTACTCCCGCCTGTTCGCGCGATTCTGCCGATCGAGCAGACAGCGTTGATGCTGGCGGCGGCCGTCGCTGCCTGCGCGTTCGTCGGCTGGATCAAAGGCGGCCGTCTAACGCTCGCTCTCGTGTGGCTCGCCATCGCCGGCATCATTCTCATGTCTACCGCGAGTCCAGCGAAAGCGGCGTACATCTCGATGGCTCGCGGATGGATCCTGCTGCTGTCGGCCGGCTTTGGCGTGGTGAGCATGCTCGCCCGGACGGAAGGTTTCTTCTCGCGGGCGCTCGGCGCGCTGGCAGTATCGACTGTCTTCGGTTTTGGCGTAGTACTCGTCGCGCCGCGGGGAGCCGATACAATTTCGGCCGTCATGTCAACCGAGCTCCAACGACGGGTGAACGAGTCAACGACCGCGTTGCACGATGCGCTGACCGGGCCCGGCTTCAAGGAGATCGCCAACGGATCGTCGTCTCTCCAGGAAATGGTAAGAACGAACGAAGCGCAGCTGAACGACATCCTCAAGTGGTCAACGATGCTGGTGCCGGCAATGCTCGCATTGGAATCACTTGCTGCGCTCGGACTTGGCTGGTCGCTCTATCATCGAATGTCGGAGGTTCCGATCGGGCCTTCTCTAGGACGGCTGGCAGATTTCCGATTCAACGATCAACTGGTGTGGGGCGTTGCGGTCGGGGCGTCGGTCTTTTTACTCAAGGCGTTCGCAGACGGCAAAAACGCGGGGCTCAACCTTCTCGTGTTTTTTGGATTTTTGTATTCGTTGCGCGGCATGGGAGTATTGACATGGATGGCGCGAAGCCGCGCATTGCGGGTAATGTTGCTGGTCTCGGCCATCTTCTGGCCGATCTGGGCCCTTGCGTTCGGCATCGGCATCGGCGACACGTGGCTCGACTGGCGTTCGCGCGCCGCAAAACCTCTTTAACGAACAACTAGATTAGTTCGCGGCGGACGATTGCCGCGGCTCACTTCAACAGGACTCGCACCATGGAAGTCATACTTCGGCAGGCAGTGGAAAAGCTCGGGCACCCGGGCGATATCGTGACGGTCTCCCCGGGTTACGCGCGCAATTTCCTGCTGCCACGAGGCATTGCGTACGAAGCGACGCCGGGCAATCGGAAGCGGATCGAACAGGAGAAGCAGCGTCTCGATGCGGCCGAGGAGTCGCGCCGCGCGTCCGCGCAGGAGTATGCCGGCAAAATCGAGCAGATCTCGCTGACCTTCTCTGCCCGTGTCGGCGATGAAGGCAAGCTGTTCGGATCCGTTACGTCAGCCGACATTGCGCAGCAGCTCGCCGAGCAGGGCTATGAGATTGAGAAGCGACAGATCGATCTGAAAGAGCCGATCAAGGCGCTTGGCGTCTATCGCGTGCCCATTCGGTTGCACGCTGATGTCCATCCCGAGATCAAGGTGTGGGTCATCAAGCAGTAGGAGCTTGGGAGACCGAGTGACTTCCGCAATCCGGAACGACGTAGCTGCAATGGGGGAGAACCGCGGGAGGAAGGGCGGAGCGCCGGGCATGTCCTTTGCCAGCGCCAGTCAAAAATTGTTGGTTTAGGCGCGCGAAAACATTCAGAAGTGGATCCAGTCGGGAGGCGGCAGATGGCGTCTCCCCCGCCTGGCAGTTGTCCTCCGCCCTTCCTCCACCATTGCAGCTCCGGGGTTCGTCGTGCCGTCGTCGTCCGCAGTCGGTCAGCGCCGCGGCACCCCTTCCGGCCCCCAAAATGCGGAAAGATCCCCGGAGTTGTTGCTAACGGAACTTTCCGCACCACTTTATGATAAGAAGGGGCACGGCTCCAATGCCGCGCTCAAATTTTCTACCGGAGCCTAATGGCAACGTCCGTTACCCCCGCCTCGAAGGCCGGCGAGCCCGCCGCTCAGGCGATGCGTGCAGCCGTCCTTGCCCAGGACATGAAAGCCAACGACGTCGTGCTGCTCAACCTGCAGGGCGTCACCGATATGACCGACTTCTTCGTCATCGCGAGCGGAACCTCCGACACCCATGTCAGATCCATCGGCGAGCACCTCATCGCCGAGATGAAAAAAGAGGGTGTAAGAGTTCACCATGTCGAAGGTGTTCAACAGGGGAGATGGGTTTTGCTGGACTTCGTCGACTTCGTCGTGCACATCTTTCACCCGACGCTGAGATCCTTCTATCAGATCGAGCGCCTGTGGAGCGACGCGGAAGTAGTGCCAACCGTATGAACGGAGCGGGACAATGAAAGTGATGCGTGCGGTGGCCGTTGCGGCTGCGCTAATGTGTGGCTCACGACTCGAGGCGCAACAGTACTTCGGGCAGAATCAGGTGCAGTACAAGCACTTCACGTGGCGCGTGCTCGAGACCGAACATTTCCTCGTGCACTACTACCCCGAGGAGAAGCAGGCCGTCACCGCCGCGGCGAGAATGGCCGAGCGGTCGTACGCCCGGCTGTCGAAGGTGCTCGGGCATCAGTTCCGCGAGAAGAAGCCTATAATCCTCTTCGCGTCCCGCGCTGACTTCGGGCAGAACAACGTCACCGGCGATCTCGGCGAAGGAACCGGCGGAGTCACGGAGTCCGCCCGGCAGCGTCTGATCCTCCCGCTCACCGGCGACCTGGGCAGCTTCGAGCAGGTCCTTGCGCATGAACTGGTGCACCAGTTTCAGTACGACATTTTTGCACGCGGCCGTGCCGGAGCGAACCAGCAGACTCTCGAGCGCATCAACCCGCCACTGTGGTTTGCGGGAGGAATGGCCGAGTACCTGTCGAACGGGCCGAGCCATCCGCTTACCGCCGGATGGCTGCGCGACGCCGCGGTATCCGGCAACATCCCGACGGTCGCGCAGATGACCGATCGCCCCGACAAGTACTTCCCGTATCGCTATGGCGAGTCACTCTGGCAGTATATCGGCGAGAGATGGGGCGACGCCGCGATTGGCGAGATCCTCCGTAACACGCCCGCCGTTGGCGTCGAGCGCGCATTTCTCCGCGAGCTCGGCATGTCACTCACCGATGTCGGATCGGCCTGGCGCGAAGCCGTTCAGTCGCAATACCTGCCGTCGGCATCGATCTATCAGCGCCCCCGCTCATTCGCTGAGCCGCTGCTGACGAAGAGAAAGTCGGGAGGTGAGATCTTCCTCGCGCCAACGCTGTCCAGCGACGGCAACTACATCGCGTTCCTGTCAAACGGAAACCAGAAGAAGGGCGAGCTCTTCATCGACCTGTGGCTCGGCAACGCCCGCACCGGTGAGCGTGTCAAGCGACTGGTAAAAAGCACGCTCGATCCGAATTTCGAGGAGCTGAGACTGCTCTATTCACAGAGTGCCTTCTCGAACGACGGAAAGACGCTCGCATTCACCGCGCAACGTGAAGGTCGTGACGTGCTCTACCTTCTCGACATCCCGAGCCGAAACGTTCGCAAGCGTCTCGACCTGACCGTCGATGCCGTCACCGCGCCCTCGTATTCGCCCGATGACAAGCGGATCGTATTCAGCGGCACCGTCGGCGGCGTCACGGATCTCTACGTGGTGAATGCCGACGGAAGCAATCTCGTCAGGCTGACGAACGACATCTACGGAGACCTGCAGCCGAGCTGGTCGCCCGATGGAAAGCGGATTGCATTTGCAACCGACCGCGCCCCGCCAACCGATCTCGCGCGACTCAATTTTGCCAAATGGCAGATCGCGACGATCGACGTTGACACCCGGCAGATTCAGGTCATTCCGGGCCAGGCCGGGCACAATTTGAACCCGGTGTGGTCACCGGACGGGCAGTCGCTCGCATTCATCAGCGAGCGCACCGGCATCGCCAATATCTTCCTGTACGATTTCAACGATCGCCAGCATTACCAGCTCACCAACGTGCTTGGCGGCGTCACAGCAATTACGGAATACAGCCCGGCATTGACGTGGGCGCGTGGCGCTGACCGAATGGCGTTCACTTATTACGAGAACGGGGACTACACGGTGTGGGCGATGGACAACCCGCGCAAGCTCAAGACTGTCGCGTTCCGCCAGGCACCGGCGGCGAACACCGGCCTCGTGATGAACGTCCCGACGATTCCGATCACCTCGATGTCGTCATCGACAATCATGACCGATACGGCGAGGCGGTTTTCCGATGGAGCGGCGCAGACATCGACCTACCGCGCTCCTAATGGATCGCGCGCGTCGGGGATTTTGTCCGCTGGCGAGGCGAAGTCAAACGAAGTTGAAGCGACGACAGTCGCGCTGCTCAACGCAAATCCCGATTTCGCACTGCCGGATACCACGCGGTTCCGCGATTACCCGTATTCCGTCGGGTTCAAGCCGGATTATATCGCGCAGCCTGAAGTCGGTTACGCGACGGGCAATCAATACGGCCTGAGCGGGTTCAGCGGCGGCACGACGATCGTGCTCAGCGATCTTCTCGGCAACGACCAGATTGCGCTGTCGGCCTCGGTGTATGGACAGCTTCGAGACGCCAGCCTGTATGCCGCGTTTGCCAATCTGAGTCACCGCTGGCAGTACACAGCCGGCGCGTATCAGCAGCCCGTATTCCTGCCGCAAAGCGGGGGCTCCACGGTTCAGACGAGTAGAGATGGCACACACGATACGTACTCGACGCTGTTTCAGCGATACGTGCTGCGGAATGCCTTCCTGACGACTCAGTATCCGTTGAACAGGTTCACGAGGTTCGAGACCGGGGTTCAGTTCAACAGCATCGGCAGGTCGGTCATCTCTCTCTCGCAGGACTGCTACGTCAACGGCTGCACGGCGCCGCAGATCAACGACGTCGCCAACGCTCCTGCCTATAACTTCCTTCAGCCGTCGGCGGCGTTCGTGTCCGACAACACGTTGTTCGGGCTCACCGGCCCAGTCATCGGCAGAAGGATGCATTTCGGCGTCGCTCCGGCTGTCGGCAATCTTCGGTGGGTGGAGTATCTCGCCGATTATCGCCGGTACGACCCGATCATCTTCAACACGATTACGATTGCGACCCGCTTCCTCACCAGTGCGTCGGTTGGTCGCGACGAAACGAAGTTTCAGAAATACATCGGCCGTCCGGAATATGTCCGCGGTTATGATGGCGCGAACTTCAGCGGCTACGAATGCACCTCGTTCATCGGCGGCGGTGCATCGTGCACGACCGAGCAGCTCGTCGGCAGCCGCGTTGCCGTCGCCAATGCAGAAGTGCGGTTTCCCATCATCCGGAGATTCGACCTCGGCAGCCTGCCGGTCGGGTTGCCGCCAGTGGAAGGACTGTTCTTCTACGATGCGGGAGTTGCCTGGAGTGCGGGCCAGACGGTTTCGCTCGCGAAGCCAGCCAATTATGATTTCACGCTCCAGCGTTATCCGCTTCGCAGCTACGGCGTCGGACTGCGCGTGAATCTGTTCAACCTCGCGATTCTCAAGTGGGATTACGCGAAACCGCTCGATCAACCTGGACGCAAGCCGAACTGGACCTTCTCGCTGGGACCGAGTTTCTAGAAACTCGACCTGGGCCTTAGCGCTCGCGCTTGCCATCGCCGCCTGTAGCGGCGATCGGCAGGCGTCGCCAGGCGCATCGGGTGCCTCACAGGTTCGCGGGACCGATCAGCTAGCCCTTCGCGTTCCGCTCAAGGGCGGGATAGCGAGGGCTTACCTGTTTACCCGCCTCGATTCGGTCATCTGGTCCACACCGGGTGCGCCCCCGATCGACCGCGTGCTTGGATTCGATCCAGATGGTGGAGCGGTCGCATTTGTCGATGATAAAGGGCACCCGCGGCGCCTCGACCTGCGAGCCTCGGAAGTTCGCTACGCATCAAAAGACAAGCTGACAGCCATCACATCGGCCAATGGAACCGAGATTTACGCGGTCAACACCAAGGGCGACGTAGTCCGCCTCACGCCAAGCGGTGACTGGACATTCAAGCCGCCGTCACCGGCACGCTGGGTATTCCCACAACCGAACGGGTCCGCCGTCGTGGCGGGCAATGACGGCGGAAAGACAAGGGTCTGGCTTATCCGGCCTACCGACGAAGAGATTATCGAAACGGCAGCGCTGCCGCTCGTCTCGCGAGGGGTCAGAACGCAAATCGGCGATCGACTCTATTTCACGGTTGACAGCGGTCTGGTGGGGCTGACAACGCGCGACCTGTCGCCACTGAAAAGCGTTCATCTCGATGAGCCTGTTGTCGCGATCGTCCCGACGCCAAGCGGCGACAGGCTTTATGTCGCGTTGCGGGGGAGGCGCGAGCTGACTGTCATCGACCGATATCGCGAGACTGTGGAAGGCACTGTGGCGCTGCCGGGTGCCGCTTCCGAGCTCCGGATGGACCCGCTTGGCCAGGGCATCCTTGTGCGGCCGGCGGCCGGCGGCGGTTCGGCGTGGGTTGTTGGCGTCGGCAGCGGCAAGGTCGAAGGCACTCTGCGGACCGCGTGGCGAACCGACCTTCCCGCGTACGCTCCCGGGTCGACCATCGCGACAGTTCGCGGCGGCGACATGAAGATTGTAAATGCGGTTAATCTTCAGGACATGCAGACAATTGCTGGAGGGGCATCAGATTTCTGGTATTTCCTGAACTGGAATGGATTTCGGCCCAGGTCGTCCGATCTCGACAGGCCGGTGACCTTCGGCTCGGGCGATAGCGCTGCGGCCGGAGACTCGGCAGGCGCCGCGGCGCAAGACAGTCTGCCGGCTCCGGTGATGCGCGACACCGCACAGACGATGGTGACACCACCTCCGAATGGTCAGCCTCGCACTGGCGGTTACGTGGTGCAGTTCGCGGCAGTCCTCACCGCGCAGAAGGCAAACGAGATCTCAGCCGCAATCACGATTGATGGCGCGCACCCGCGGGTGGTGACAACGCAGACGGGAACAACCCCGCTTTACCGGGTCGTTCTGGGCCCTTACTCAACACGCGAAGAGGCAGACCGGGTGGGCAGAAATTCCCGGCAGCAGTACTGGGTTTACGAGAACGTGCCATGAGCGCGGGGACGGTGCGGGCGCCGGGTGGGGCATACGAGGGTGCGGGGCGCCAGGCAGCCGTTGCCCTCCGCGGATTCTGTTCGGTGCTGGTTGTATCTAATGACCTTGCAGCCGCTGCTCACGTCGCCATCGGCATCGGCCTCGCCGAGAGCGGTCATCGGTTGGTCATGATTGGAGACCTGGGCGGCGACACTCCGCAGCTTCAGGCGCTCGTCAGCGACGAAGATCAGCATGGGATATACGACAGTTTCGAGTTCGGAACCTCATTTGCCCGGATCGCCCGCGAAGTAAGCGGCGCCGAGAACCTGTTCGTGATGACAGGCGGAACGGAATCGCCCGCGACCGAGGATATCATCGGAAGCGATCGCTGGAAGCAGTTTGCATCAGAATTCGCCAAGGCTGATGAGCTGCTGCTTCTCGTTGTGGAGTCGGCTGCGCCCGGTCTTGCGAAGCTGGCCGCTCAAGTCGATGGCGTCGTCCTCGTCGGCGATAATCGCCTCGAGGACGCCCCCAACGCGACGATTCTCGCGCGCATTCCTCATCCGTCGATCGTCCCGCCCCCCCGGATCGATCTCGCTCCGAGGCCGAAGCCATGGACGGCGTTTAAGACTGCCCTCGCGGCGGCGGCACTGCTCGCCGTCGGAGTGGCCGGCGGCGCGTTGGTCGCGCCGCTCTTTCGTCCGGCCTCGGCCACGCTTTCTTCGGAGCCTGCGACTGGTCTTCGCGCCGACTCGACGGGCGCCGATTCCTCATCGCGACCGAAGCCCGTTGCGCTCGCTCCGGTCAATCCGCTCGACTCGTCGAGCGCCACTGCATTTGCCGTGGAAATCCTCGCTGCAAATACGGCCGAAGGTGCTAACTTCGAGCTCAAGCGTCACGGTTCGTCGATGCCGGCAGCGACGATCTCTCTCGTACCGGTTGGAGATACCGAGGCGACCTGGTACAAGGTCTATTCGGGCGCGTTCGCGGACTCCGGAGAGGCGAGTCAACTGCTCGGTCAGCTCCGCCGGCGTCACGTGGTGGCCGATTCCGCCGGGTCAGTCGTTCGCGTGCCGCTCGCATTTCTCGTTGACAGTGTTCCGACTCAGGCCGGTGTCGCGGCGCAGATTCGCGACAGGCTTCAGTCGCTATCGGGTCGTGGAATTACTGCGTATGTGTTACTTCAGAAGGATGGAGGTGCCCGGCTGTACACGGGAGCATTCGAGCGGGCCGAGCTCTCGTCACTCGCCGCTTCCGCCTTGCGGGTCGCCGGTGTGACGCCGGTTCTCGCGTATCGAACAGGGAGAATTCCGTAGTGCGTCTGACGAAGCTCGAGCTGCACGGATTCAAGTCATTTGCCGATGAGACGGAACTCCTGTTCGAGCCCGGTGTCACGGCAATCGTCGGACCGAACGGGTGCGGCAAATCCAACGTCTCCGACGCCGTGCGATGGGTGCTCGGCGAGCAGCGCGCACGTGCGCTTCGTGGCGCAAAGATGGAAGAAGTGATCTTCCAGGGCTCGTCGTCGCGACGACCGGTGAACATCGCCGAAGTGTCGCTTCATTTCGAGAATGATGACGGTGCTCTTGGTGTGCCCTTCCGCGAAGTCGTCATCACGCGACGTCTGAGCCGCTCAGGCGACAGCGATTACCTGCTCAACAACGCTCCGTGCCGCCTTCGCGACATTCACGACATGGTACGCGGCACCGGTCTCGGCGCCGACTCGGGCGTGGTGATCGAAGCGAAGATGATCGATGCGCTTCTGTCGGACCGCCCCGACGAGCGTCGCGAGCTGTTCGAGGAAGCGGCAGGCGTGGGACTTTATCGCGACCGCAAACGATCGTCCGAGCGGCGGCTCGAAGAAACCGCGGTCGATCTTGGACGACTCGACGACCTGATCTCCGAGGTGCAGACGCAGGTGAGATCTCTCGCTCGCCAGCGGAGACGCGCCGAAAAGCATGTCGAGATCACGTCGCGCCGGTTCACGGTGGAGATCGCACTGGCAACGCGCGAGATGGACGCATGGAGTGGCGAGCTCGCGCGACTCGAAGCACGTGTTGGCGAGCTGCGGAACCAGGTTCCCTCGGGCGAAGAGAGTGTTGCAGCAGCCGAAGCCGCACGCGACAGCGCTCATGGAATGCGCGCCGCTGCAGAGGCACGTCGCGGCGAGCTCGCCCGCCTCGTTGCTGAGGAACGCGAGAGCACCCAGAGCTTGCGGGCCGAGATTGCCGTGGCGCAGGAACGCCAGCGGAACGCGGGGGCACGTCGCGAGCGCGCCGAGATGGAACGCCACGAGGGCGACACTACGGTGGTGCGGGTCAGTGACGAGCTCGCGTCGGCCACCGCTCATCGAAAGCAGCTCGATTCCGAGCTTGCGCTGACCCACACCGCGCTCGCTGCGCACGCGGCAGAAGAAGAGTCGGTCCGCGCGGTGCTGGCCGCCGCAAGATCCGCCGTCGAAACGGCCGATCGCGCATCGCGAGAGATGCGTGAGCTCGCTCACCGGCATGCTCTTGACCGCGATGCATCCGAGCGCGAAATGCATGACCTCTCTGCGCGACGCGCAACACTGGTTGACGAGCAGACTGCTCTCACGGACAACGAGAAATCCATCCGCCGCGAGCTGGCCGACCTCGAGCATTCGCTCAACACGGCGCGGCAACGAAGTACGGCGCTGAGCGCTGAGCATGACGCCGCGCGCAGCGCAGCACGCTCAGCGCGCGAGGCAGATTCGGCCGCGCGATCGAGTCTGCTCCGGACCGAGGAAGCTCACACGGCGCTCGCCGCCAAGCTGCACGCGCTCGAAGGCCTCGAGCGTGAACGAGTCGGCCTCGCCCCCGCTGCGGCGAAGTTGCTGAAGGAGCGCGATCGTTTTGGCGATGCTGGTGTGATCGGCCCACTCAGTGATTTCATCAGCACTGATGCCGAATCAGCATCTCTCGTCGAACGGTTTCTTGGAAACACAGTCCACGCCGTGCTGGTGAAGAATCGCGAAACTGCCGATGCGATTCGCGCCTGGCACGCGGCGACAAATCCGGGACCGCTGCTGTTGCTGCCGGTGGATTCGGCAGACGTTTCGAACGACAATGGCGATGCACCGAGCGACACCGCGCTCGCGAAACTCGTAAAGTCCGAGAATCCGGCTGCCGCCTGGGTGAGCACTCTCCTCGGCCGCGTGACGCCGACCGAGAATGGTACGGGTTTCGTTGACTCGCGCGGCGCGATCTGGCTTCCGGCGAATGTTGCGGGACCAGGCCCCCTTCGTCGCCGCGCCGAGATCAGCGAGTCGCGTCGCGAGCTCGCGCGCGCGGACGCCGCGCGCGCCGCGGCCACGACAGCGAGTGCCGCAGCGCGTGCCGCGCTCGAGGCGGCAGAGAGTCTTTCCGCGACCACTCAGGAAGCGGCGACTGCAGCGTCCCGGGACGCGTCTGAGACCGAGGATCTTTTCACGACGGGTACTCGACGGCACCATCGCGCGCTCAAGGAAGTCGGCGATGCGTCGGCGCTGCTCGAGCGGCTCGCATCACGAGAACTCTCGCTGACCGAGAACATCGAGAGAATCGCGCAGTCGATCGCCGAGTCGGAGGCGACTATCGCGCTCCACGAGCGGGGGGTCACCGAAGCACGGCGGACGCTTGTCGATGCCGAACATCAGCAGGACGAAGCCCGCGACCGAAAAACTTCGAGCCAGATTGCCGCTGCGCAGGCGCAGGCTCGACTTCAGGTTGCGAGCGATCGCGAGCGGCACCTGAGCGAAGAGTTCACCTCGGCCCATGCGCGCCTTGAATCGCTTCAGTCGGAGCTGAGCACTCTTTCCGAGGCCGACAGTGAGTTGGCGCGGCAGCTATCGGGATGGCAGCTCGACGTCGAGGCAAGGCAGGCAACGCTCGAGGACGCCGAGACGCGCCTCGCCGGTGCGGAGCTTGGGGTAACTACGGCTGACGAGAGTCTCGCGAACGCCGAGCATTTGCTGACGGAGATGCGGCACCGCTCGATGATGCTTGTTGAGGAGCTGCATCAATCGGAGCTCAGACTAACAGAATTGTCAGGGAGACGCGCGGCGATTCGCGAGAGGCTCGAGGCCGAGTGGAAGAAGCCCGTCGAGCAGCTCCTTGAGAATGCGACTCACGTCGACTCTGATGACGATTCCCTCCGGGCCGAAGCAGCGCAGCTACGCGAGCAGTCCGACGCATTGGGACTGGTAAATCCTCTCGCCATCGAGGAGCACGAGGAAGAGCAGAAGCGACTCGAGCTGCTGACATCGCAGCGCGCCGACCTCGCCGCCGCCAAGCTCTCACTGCAGCAGGCCATCAGGGAGATCGATGCGACTGCGCGCGACCTGTTCCTGACGACGTTCGTGCAGGTTCGTGAGAACTTCCGGAAGATTTTCATGACGCTGTTCGGTGGTGGAGAATGCGATCTTCGACTGGAGAATCCGGAATCCCCGCTCGACGGAGATATCGAAGTCCATGCGGCTCCCCGCGGCAAGCGCACTCAACGCATCCATCTGCTCTCGAGCGGCGAGCGAGCGCTCGTCGCGTTGTCTCTCCTGTTTGGCATTTTCCTCACGAAGCCGAGTCCGTTCTGCCTCATGGATGAAGTCGATGCGCCGCTCGATGACGCAAACATCGGGAGATTCGTTCGCATGCTGAACGAGTTCAAGCCGAACACGCAGTTCATCGTCATCACCCACAATCCGCGCACGACGACGGAAGCGGCTGATGCCGTCTATGGGGTGACAATGCAGGAGCCTGGTGTGTCGTCGCTCGTGAGCGTGCGGATGAAGGGAGCGGCGGTCGAGGATGCGATCGCCGGAACGATGGCGTCGGGCGAGCCGGCCACCGCACTGAGCGCCTGACATGCTCGTCGTGATGCACCACGCTGCGGCCCCGGCTGAGGTCGATCGGGTTGTCGCGGTCATCAAGGAGCTTGGGTACGAAGCTCGGGCGATGCCGGGAGTGCAACGGACGGCCATCGGGATCGTCGGTAACGATGGGAGAGTAGACGCATCGCGCATTGCGGCGCTACCGGGCGTGCAGGAGATAATCCACGTCACGCAGCCGTACAAGCAGGTCTCGCGCGAGTGGCGTCCCGAGAGCACTGTCGTCACGATCGCACCCGGTGTGTCGTTTGGCGGAAGCGATGTTCCGATCATTGCGGGCCCCTGCTCTATCGAGTCGGAAGCGCAGATTCTCGAGTCGGCGCGCATTGTTCTTCGAGCAGGTGGAACCGCGCTTCGGGGTGGCGCGTTCAAGCCACGCAGTTCGCCGTACTCATTTCAGGGACTGGGGAAAAAAGGTCTCGAGCTGCTCGCACTGGCGCGTCGCGAGACGGGATTGCCGATTGTCACCGAGGCGATGGACGACGAGGGCGCACACCTCGTCGCCGAAGTCGCTGACTGCATTCAGGTGGGCGCGCGCAACATGCAGAACTATTCACTGCTCAAGACGGTTGGCAAAATCGGAAAGCCGGTGCTGCTCAAGCGCGGAATGGCGGCGACGATCACCGATCTGTTGATGAGCGCGGAATACATTCTCGCCGAGGGCAACACGCAAGTGATTCTCTGTGAGCGAGGAGTGCGAAGCTTCGATCCGTCGTCGCGCAACATGTTCGACCTCAATGCCATCCCGACCGTGCACAAATTGTCGCACCTGCCCATTGTCGGTGACCCGAGCCATGGAACGGGAATTCGCGACAAGGTGACGCCGATGGCGCGCGCTGCGGTCGCTGCCGGCGCGGACGGAATCATTGTCGAGATGCATCCCCATCCGGACGAGGCGCGGTCCGACGGTGCCCAGTCGCTGTATCCCGATCAGCTCGAATCGCTGGTGAAAGAACTCCGCGCGGTCGCGACTGCAATCGGCCGCAACGTGTCGGCGCCGCGAGCGGCATCAGGAACGGTCGGTGCGCCGACGGGTACTCTCTGACATGAAAACTCTCGCCACACTTCTCGTTCTCGTTTCGGCCACAGGCGCTCAGGCGCAGACTTCCGAAGCAATCCTTCAGCGCGCATCGACTGCGTACTCCGCGATGAGGACCGTGCGGGCCGAGTTTCAGCAGTCGATTACCAATCCGCTCACCGGCACGAACGCCATTTCGCGCGGCGTGATGCTGCGTAAGGCGCCAAATCTGCTGTCGGTGAATTTCACCGATCCACAGGGCGACCGGGTTGTGTCTGACGGAAAGTCGGTATGGGTATATCTGCCGAGCAGCGCGCCGAACCAGGTTATTCGACTTCCGGCGACTGGTAAGAGTGCCCTGGCGATGGTCGAGCCCGGCGAGCTGTTCCTGTCGTCGCCTGCCACTCGCTACAACATGACGTCAAACGCAAACGCGATCGTCGCTGGCAGGCAGTCGAAGGTGGTGTCGCTCGTTCCAAAGAAGCCCAACGGGATTTTCTCGCGCGCCAAGGTCTGGATCGATGCGGAAGACTACTCAGTGCGTCAGTTCGAGATTGTCGACGCGAATGGTCTTACCCGGCTCGTGACGATTACAAAGCTCGAGCCGAACGCGGCTGTATCGCCGTCGGAGTTCAAGTTCACGCCTCCGAAAAACGCGCGGATCCTTGATTCGGGGAGTTACCCAGGCGGGTAACGGCGGACCGAGACTGCAGACTGCGGATTACTGCCCCCTCTCGCTAACGCAGCAGCAGCAGCTTTCGCATCTCCTCGATTCTGACTGGATCGGTTCCGCCCGCTGCGGCGAGATCCAACGCAGCCAATGACATCCTCTTGTAGACCGCCCTTGCCTCAGGATCGCTTCTAAGGGCAGCGAGGTGCTTCACGAGGGTCGCAGAGTCCCCGCGCGCAACAGGGCCCGTGAGGGCCTCACTCGGGGCCGCATCAGCAATGTTCGACACGGCCGCCTCCATGAGACTGTGAACGGCCTGCTGCGCACTCCGCTCGGGAATTCCAAGCCCGCTCAACATGTCGGTCGCGATCGCGGCAAGGACGACCGGAAAATTCGAGCTCATCACGGCAGCGGCGTGATACACGCTCTTCGCACCCGGCGGAATCTCAATCGTTCTCGCGCCGATCTGCCCGGCCAGCCGGCGCGACGTGGCCCGCGCCTGTTCGTCGCCATCGATCCCGATCCATGCGTGCCGCAACAGTTCAGGCGCACGATCGGGATTCGCAAATGGAATGAGCGGGTGAAACGTTCCCCCGCAGAGGCCCGTATCCGCGAGTCGCGGCATCATCGACGGCTCGGCCCCGCCGGACGTGTGAAGCACGACCGAGCCGGACGTGAGCTTTCCTCTGCCACCGCTCGCACACTCGGCGATTAGCTCGCCCAGCACTCCGTCGATCTGGTCGTCGCGCACAGCCACGATCACTGTGTTGGCGTCGCCGGTTGTTGCGGGGAACACGCCGCTCGAGGTCGCCCATGCCGATGGACGACGCCCATGAAGGCCCAGCACTGAGACACCCGACGCACGAAACGCCCGAAAGAGACCGCGCCCGACATGGCCGGCCCCGATGATCAGGACCCGCTCAGTCACTCCGGAGCCAGCGCGCGCTGCTGCTGTTGCCGGGCCGTTGCTCGATCGAGAAGTCCCCGCTGAGTCGGCGCGCCAGTCGCGAGCTGAAGCGCAACCGCGATCGCATGATCGCTCGCCACGCGTCTCCGGAACTCGGCCTCGGGCCCGAAGACGTAACGGGAGATGTCGTACGCGAGCAACTGCTTCACGACTGACGACGACTCATCATACACCCCTTTGTCCATGACGATGCCGCGAGCGGTCATTCGCTTCCAGACCTCGTCGAGCATCGCGGGAGTAACGACAAACTGCGGAGACGGCACTGTCCCGCCAACCTTCAGACTGATCGCATAGTCAGTGAGCGCATCGCGAAACACTCCGACCTTGCGGCCGAGCGCACTCTGGAGTATGCGTGCGGTGGCAGTGTACACGCTGTCGCTTTCGATGACGTCGGGTGTAATTCCTCCGCCGTCATAAACGGCGCGGCCGGCGTCAGTCCTGTATTGGGTCTTCGACTTATCCTTGTCCGGCTCGGTATCGCTATCGTCACGCGTCATCCGCCGGCTGATCGACCGTCCCGAGGGCGTGAACCACCGCGACGTCGTGATCTTGAGGCCGCCATTTGTGCCAAGCCGAATGATCGTCTGCGCGCTTCCCTTTCCGTAGGTCGGCTCGCCGATGATGACCGCGCGATCATGATCCTGAAGCGCACCGGCGACGATCTCGGCGGCGCTGGCGCTACGGTCATCGACAATGACAGTCAGTTGAAGCTTCGGCCACCTCTGCGCCGTGCTGTCGGTGTACTCGCGGTTTGCGCTCGGAGTGCGGCCGCGGAGGCTGACAATGCGCTGGGTCTTGTCGAGAAAGAGATCGGCGACTCGCGTTCCCTGCTCGAGCAGACCACCGGGATTCGAGCGCAGGTCGAGAATCACCGAGCTCGCGCCCTTCGCGACGAGAGCCTGCACTGCTCGGGATAATTCGCGATCGGTGGAATCGCTGAACGCCTTGAGGTCAATGTAGCCGACGGCATTCGGCAGCATCGCGATTCGTCGGACCGCACTCTGGTGAAGTGCCTGCCGCGAAAGTGTCAGCGGAATCGCAGCGACCATTCCCGGGCGCTCGATCCGAAGCATGACGGACGTGCCAGCCTTGCCCCGGAACGATTTCATGGCTTCTTCGAGCGTCCAGCCGTGCGCTGATTTGCCGTCCACCTCGACAATCCTGTCGCCGGGCTGAACGCCGGCGCGCTCAGCCGGGCTTCCGGGGGTCGGCGCGATGACGACAATCCAGCCATCGCGGACATCAACCTGAACGCCGATGCCGGCGTAATTGCCGGAAGTGGTTTCGTTGAGCTGGCCGAGCTTTTCGGGTGCGAGGAGCGACGTGTAGGGATCTTCAAGCTCGTACAACATCCCTTCGACGGCCTTGCGATACATCGACGCGGTGTCGAGAGAATCGACGTAGCTGCGGGCAATCTTATCGAACACGTCATCGAATAGCCGCGCCGCCTGAGCGCGCGTTGGCGGAGCGGTTGAGCGCGCGCTCCGTTCGATCAGCCAGCCTCCGCTAACCATCGATGCAACGAGAATCGCTCCGACACTGACGGTTCGGGAACGCAATCCGGGATTGAAGTCGGCCATTGTCGAGCTATGCCTCAGCGAGCGATGCGAACTGTTGAGGCAAGTTCTGCGCGAGAGCGATCGCTATCCGCTCGTGCACCTCATCGGCCGGTCCACGCGCATCGATCCGGACAATCGGGCCGCATTCCGCGTGCTGGCACTGCCATTCCGCACCGGCGAATTCTGCGAATGCGGCCGAGACCCGTGCGTGAAACTCGTGGCCCGATCGTTCCATTCTGTCGTGCGAGCCGCGGGACGCCGCACGCGCGAGGCCGTCCTCTGCCGGAAGATCGAGGAACAGGGTGAGATCGGGGACGAGACCAGCGGTCGCAAGGCCGTTCGCGTTTCTCACTGCCTCTGCGTCGAGGCCGCGCCCGGCGATCTGGTACGCATATGTCGAAAGGAAGAACCTGTCCATCAATACAACTACCCCGGCATCGAGCGCAGGGTCAACCTCTCGCGAAAGGAGCTCGGCCCGCGAGGCCATGAACAGAAGTGCCTCGGCGGCGGGGCTGATCTCATCGGCCGAGTCGAGCAGGATCGAGCGAATGGCGTCGCCGAGGCGCGTCCCACCCGGCTCTCGCAATACGCGCACGCGGTGGCCGGCGCCGGTCAGTCGGTCGGCAAGGAGCCTGAGCTGCGTCGTCTTGCCTGCTCCCTCCGGACCCTCGAAAACGATGAACTGTCCGACCGGCATGATCTGAACTCAGGCCAGCGTGATGATCGAGCTGGTTGCTCCCTTCTTCATGCCGTCCATGATCCAGTTGTTGATCTGGTACATGACCTTGTCGAAGTTCTCCTGGGCCGAGATCGCTCGCTGATAAACGGCGTTCGTCTGGACTTTCGACAGGAGGTCATCGAGCTGCTGCTCCATCTCCGCCGTCGGCTGTTCGCCCCGCTGGATCATCTGCTGCGCGTCGAGGCGGATTTTCTCCATCTCCTGAAGAACGGTGACCGCTTCACGGTCTCCATTGAGGGCTTCGCTCGACCGCTTCACTGTCTGGTATTCGGGGCTCTGACCGATGATCCGGCCCAGCTCCTTCGCTTTTTCTTCCAGCATCACGTCTCCGTAGTCGTGTCGTTTCGGATTCTGGACGCAAATACAAAGCGATCGCGTCCGGCAAGGTCGAGTCTCACTTCAATTCGATCGTAGTGTCCATCACTGAGCGCGGCGTCAGCGACCCGCGACGCGCGCCGCTCGTCCACTTCGAGAGCAAGGATTCCGCCGCTTGCGAGGATAACCGCGCCGGCGCTAATGATAGCGAGTGTGGCGGCCATGCCGTCGTCCCCGCTGGCGAGCGCGAGCGGCGGCTCCCAGTTGCGCACCGACGGTGGAAGCGACGC
Source organism: Gemmatimonadales bacterium (assembly GCA_038254845.1). Lineage (GTDB taxonomy): Bacteria > Gemmatimonadota > Gemmatimonadetes > Gemmatimonadales > Gemmatimonadaceae > UBA4720. Next base: position 55,354 of record JBBSFT010000003.1, read on the forward strand.
GAGCTCTGAAAACGCAACATACGGTGGATTTGAAACGAGCAGCGTGGCTTTCTCTCCACGGACCGGCCGGGCCAGCGATCCGCAGCGAAACTCGGTGGCGCAAGTCAACGACGATCTCACGCGATCGAAATTCATGCGGGCGACGTCGAGTGCATCGAGCGAGACATCGGTCGCGATGACGCGGTCGAACCGGCCCTCACCCGCGAGTGAGAGCGCGATCGCGCCCGAGCCAGTCCCGATATCGATCGCTGTTCCCCATTTCGCAGTCGGCCCGAGGAGCGCGTCCATCCGGGCAAGGATTTCGGTGACGAGGACTTCTGTTTCCGGCCGCGGAATCAGCACCCGCTGGTCAACGCGAAGGCTCAGATGGCGAAACTGCGCGCACCCAACCGCATAGGCGAACGGAGCACCTTCATTGAGCAGGCGCGCGGCTTTTCTCGCGGCGGTCCCCACTCCAGGTTCGACTGCCGTATCTCCGTTGAGCGCAGGCCACGACCGCGAAACGCCAACGAGGGATGCGACGATGTCTTTCGCGACTCGGCGAGACATTCTCTCGTTGTCCGAGCGAAGCCGACCCGCCAGGTCATCGGCAAGCTCGGCGACAGTCATCGCGGACGATCCCATCGACGCGACACTATTCACCGAGTCGGTCCTCGACGTCTGCACCGCGCAACGCTTCAACGACCGGATCGATCTCGCCGTCAAGAACTTTCGTCAGCTCATGCATCGTGAACCCGATGCGATGATCCGTGACGCGGTTCTGCGGAAAATTGTAGGTGCGGATCTTCGCCGATCTGTCACCGGTTCCGACCTGCGTTTTGCGCATGCGCGAGCGCTCCGCTTCCTGCTCGGCGATGCGCGCATCGAGAAGCCGGGAGCGAAGCACCTCCATGCCCTTAAGCTTGTTCTGGAGCTGAGACTTCTGATCCTGCTGGCTGACGACAATGCCGGACGGAATGTGGGTGATGCGAACGGCCGAGTCTGTCGTGTTGACACTCTGTCCTCCCGGGCCTGACGAGCGAAAGACATCGATCCGCAGATCCTTGTCTTCGATCTTCATGTCGATCTCCTCGGCCTCCGGGAGAACGGCGACGGTGGCGGCCGAGGTGTGGATGCGGCCCTGATTTTCGGTCACGGGTACGCGCTGAACGCGATGCACCCCTGACTCCCAGCGCATGGTGCCGAAGACTCCGTCGCCTTTCACCTTGAAGACTGCCTCCTTCACTCCGCCCAATGTGCCTTCGGAATGGGAGATCGTCTCGATGCGCCAGCCGCGTTTTTCGGCGAAGCGGGAGTACATGCGATAGAGATCGGCGGCGAAGATTGCGGCTTCGTCGCCGCCGGTGCCGGCGCGGATCTCGACGATGGCCGGGCGATCGTCGAGCGGATCGTGCGGGATGAGTGCCGGCTTGATTTTTTCTTCGAGCTCGGCGATGCCCGCATGAAGGCGCTCCTCTTCGGCGCGCGCTTCCGCCGCCATCTCGGGGTCGTCAACAAGAACGAGCTCGCGGACTTCGGCGAGCTCGTGTTCATGTTTCTCGAGGAGGGCAGCCATCTCGACCAGCGGCGCAAGGTGGCGGTGCTCGCGTCCCAGCGCGGTCATTCGCCCGGCGTCTTTTACCGTTCGGGGATCGGAAAGCTGGCGCTCGACCTCGCCGGCGCGGTTGAGCGCGTCGGTGAGGCGATCTCTCAGGCTCAGCCTTCGGTCGCCGCCGCGGGAGCGGCGGCCGGGGTCTTGGCCGCGTACTTCTGGCGGAACCGCTCGACACGGCCGGCCGTGTCAACGAGCTTCTGCTTGCCGGTGAAGAACGGGTGGCACTGAGCGCAGATGTCGGTGTGAATCTCGGCCTGGGTGGACCGGGTTTGGTAAGTGTTGCCGCAGGCGCACTTTACGGTCGCAGTGGCGTACACTGGATGGATCTCGGATTTCATTGATTGCTCACTGTTTGACTTTTGGGGCAGCTTAGAAATATCACCAGCTGGACTCCGAATTACAATCCGCCGCGCGGTCCCGTGTCGCGGTCCCGGTAGCACTTGCCAATCTGACCAATTCAGGTTGGCAGGTTGGCGAGCGGTGTTAAGAAAAGTCCCGCAAAAACGGTCGCATTGGCCGAAAATTATCGGAACCACGATTGTTTTTTTCGCGGCCGGCTCAAAAAAAAGAACCGACAGCTGGGTGGGTCCTCTTTTTAGTCGAAGGACTCTCTCTATTTTGCGAAAACGTCTTCCACTGGCGTAATGCGAACTCTGTCGGGCGAGAGCCTCAGCTTCCTTGCCCCGATCACCTTATCCTCATCCAGCAGCGATTGCGGCTTCTGCCCGTCATACTTGATTGGCGAAAAAGAATCGGCCAGCAAAGCATCGCGAAGGCCTGCTGCGTCCTTCGTGATCATCACAACCGAAAGATCTGAAGCCGACAGATGCGTCTTGAGCGCATGGTTTACATCCGCCCGGGTGAGCTTCTGGAGCTGCGAGCGCATGTACGACGTGTACTCGGGCATTCCATACCACTTCGAGTCAAGCGCATAGCCAAGCTGCTGATCCTGCGTCTGCGTCATCACGTAGACGTTCTTCATCAGATACTGGCGCGTGGCCTGGAAATCCTCTTCGCTCATTCCGTTGTCGACGAGATTCTGTAACTCGTTAGTAGCGATTCGCAGTGCCATCTGCGCATTCTCGGGAACCACCGGCCTTATCCAGATCTCGAAGATCTGCGCGCGGCGCGCCACGTTGGCATCGGGGAAGAACTGGAACATCCCGCGCGGGAACGCCTCGATGTACGCGTAGTCGCCGTAATTCATGCCGCGCACCTCTCGAATCCTCTGGAACAGATGCGACTGCGACATCCGATGCTCGCCGAGCCACGCACGAGCGACGTTAAGAGCGGCAAAATCGGGGTCAGCGCGAGTAACCGAGATTGGAAGTCCAAGTGAAATCGCTGTCGCCCGCGTGTCTTTCTGAATGATCTCGACGTTGAGACCTTTCGGCCGCGTCCCCGCAATCGCCTTTCGCGGAGCCGGCGCTGCTCCCGCGGGCAACGCCGCAAGTGAAGTCTCGAGCTGCGAAACCATCGCATCCGACACGTCACCGTTCACGCCAATGACGAGATTGCCACGCGTGTATTCGCTCCGGACGAAATTCTTCACATCGTCGAGCGTGATCGACTGAATGCCGGCGATGGTGCCGAGTGCCGGGTGAGCGTACGGCGTTCCGCTGAAAATATTTGCCTGGAGCCGCTCCTTTGCGAGCTCCTCATCGTTGTTCGAGCGCAGGTCCTGCGTCAGCGCATTCACGAGGCCACCCTTGTTGCGACGGAAATCCTCCTCACGAAAGCCGGGATCGGCGAGCATCGGCAACGCGACGGTGAGGAAGCGCGCCCAGTTGTCCTTGTGAATGCCCCCCGAGAATGTCGTCAGCTCCTTGTCGACCTGACCGCCAAAACCGCCAGCGACGGGATACAGCGCCTTGCTGATCTGATCGAGTGTCATCATCCGCGAACCGGCGCCTGAAATCATTCGCGCCGAAAGCGCCGCGAGGCCTTCCTTGCCGATAGGATCGCTTGCCGACCCGACGTTGAACATGAGCTTCACGCGGATCTGCTGAAGCGGAGTCTTCTGCACGATGACATTCCGCGGTTCGAATCCACTCGCCACAACAGTTGATCCATCCGACGCAACGGCACCGCCCGTAACCATCCACGGGGACATATCCCTCGCCTTCGGCGGACCCTTGAATCCGGTTGATGGCGCAACATTGGCGGCAGCGGATGTGCTCAACTTCGGCAGCATGCTGATACCCGCGGGGAGTGCGGCGTTCGACAATGTCGCGATGATCATTCCATTGTCAACGAAGTAGGTCTGCGCGGCGCGACGAAGATCGGCCGGCGTCAACGCATCGTACAGTGCATACGCGCGGTTAAGTGTGTTGTACGACCTGCTGTATCGCACGTACCGCGCGAGCGTCTGGGCGATCTGATCGGTGTTATCCAGCCCCCTCACAAACGAGTAGCGCTCGTTCGACTTGGCCTCGGCAAGGTCGACATCGGAGACGAGTGTCGCGCGCGCCTGGGCAATCGTCTTCAGGATCTCGTCGCGAACGTAGACGATGTCGTCGGCCTTCTTCACGCGAGCGAAGATCGTGAACAGCTCGGGATCAGCGTTGCTCGTGTTCGACGCACTGAATCCATCGACCTTCTGTTCGCGCTGAACGAGCTTCTTGTAGATCTCCGACGTCGGGCCAAACCACAGGTTCGCGACAAAGTCGAGAGCCGCGTTCTCGTTGTTGGTCTCGGAGAACGCAGCATTGTGAAAGGAAATCGCGAGATACGGTAAAGTCGGGCTCGACCAATCGACGTGAGCGTATTTCGGAGCGCTCGGGGTCGGCTCCTTCGGAATTGCAGCCTTGAACGATCCGCGCTTCCAGTTGCCATAGTATTTCTGAATGAGCGGCATCACTTCGGCTGGCGTCACATCGCCGGCGACGATGATCGTCGCATTCTCGGGACGATACCAGCGGTCAAAGAACAGCTTCGAATATTCGTACTGGTTCGGCATGTTCTCGATGTCACGAATAAAGCCCATTGTCGTGTGCTTGTACGTGTGCGTAGTAAACGCTGAGTCGCGAATGGCCTCGAAGAGTTTCTGCGCGGGGTTTGCCGAGTTCTTGTTGTATTCGCCGAGGATGGCGCGGGATTCCGTCTTGAACGCGGCCTCATCGTAGGAAAGGTTCTGAAAGCGATCGGCCTGAAGCGCGATCATCGCCTCGAGATCTTCCTTGGCGAAGGTCGTGTAGTAGTTCGTGTAGTCGTCGGTCGTGTACGCATTCTCACGGGCGCCCGCGCGCGTAATAATCTCGTTCATCTGCTCCGGCGTTCGCGTCTTCGTGCCGCGCGACATGATGTGCTCGAAGAAGTGAGCAAATCCGGACTTGCCCGGCTCGACTTCATTGCGCGACCCTGTCATGACCGGGACCTGAAGCGAGACGATGTTGGGAAAGCCTGTCGGGACGATGATGACCTTGAGACCGTTCGCAAGCGTTCTCTCGGTCGCCTTGAACGGAAGAACATCGCCATGCGCTGGCGCTTTTCCCTGAGCCGACACTGCCCGCGGCGAGAGGACGGCAACGCTCACAAGAGCGGTTGCGATGATGCACGACAAACGACGATGAATCATTCTCGATTCCCTGATAGATGTGAGTCTTCATAAATGATGCGGCCGCCGACGATCGTCATGACGATTTTCGCATCCGCGATCTGATCCGGCGGGATCGCCGTGATATCGCGGTCGATCATGACGATATCGGCGAGCTTGCCCCTCTCGATCGAGCCCTTCAACGAGTCGTCGAACGACGCATAGGCACCATTGATCGTGTACGCCCTGAGCGCGTCATCGACCGAAATTTTCTGCTGCGGAATCCAGCCGTCGGGATTCTTTCCGTCGAGTGTCCGCCGAGTCACTGCTGCATATATACCCAGAAGTGGCGTTGGAGGTGCAACGAACCAGTCGCTTCCGAACGCTAACCGCGCGCCGGCATCACGAAGCGACCGAAACGCGTACGTCAGCTGCGCCCGCTCAGGCCCAATGACCCGCTCGGCCCAGCGCCCATCGTCGATCGCGTGATAGGGCTGCATGCTCGGAATGACGCCGAGCGTCGCGAACCGCGGAACATCGGCACGAGAGAGATGCTGGGCATGCTCGATCCTGAACCGCCGATCGCGTGCTCCATTCTCGCGCGCCACGCGCTCAAAGATGTTGAGCTGGGTATTGATCGCGCGGTCCCCAATGGCGTGGACGATGACTTGAAGGCCTGCCTTGTCGCCGGCCGAAGTCCAGTCGTAGAGATCCTTCTCGGTTTCGACGAGGAAACCTGAGTCCTGAGGGCTGTCGGTGAACGGCGCGAACATCGCCGCTGTGTGGGAGCCGAGTGACCCGTCAACAAATCCCTTGAGACCGCCGATCTGAAGCCATTCGTCGCCCTTGCCTTGCATGGCGACGAGATCGCGAAGCCGCTGCCACTGCGCGATTGGTGTAACGGCGTAGATGCGGGTGATAAGCGTGCCGTTGCGATGCGCGCGGTCGAAAGCGGCAAGGTCATCGAACGTGCCCATGTTGACGACCGACGTTACGCCCCGCTCTGCGACGTACTGCATCGCGGCACTGAGCGCACGATCGGTCACCGCATCGGGGAGAGGCGGCTGCACCTTATCCACGTACGACTGAGCGTTGTCCTTGAGGATTCCCGTCGGTGCTCCGGACGCATTGCGAACAACCGTACCGCCGGAGACTTCTGGAGTCGCTGACGTCACGTTCGCGGCGGCGAGTGCAAGACGATTGGCCAGGGCCATGTGACCGTCGAGCCGCGAAATCCACACCGGGTTGTTCGGCGTTATGGAGTCGATCCACTCGTGACGCGGAAGCTCGCCTCCCCAGAGTGTGTGATCCCAGTCGCCGCCCGTAATCCACGTTCCCGGCGCAACAGTGAGCGCGTAATCCCTGATGCGGCGAACGAATTCTTCACGCGTCGACGCATCACGAAGCTGCACCGAGGCGAGGTTGGAGCCGGCAGTGATGAAGTGAACGTGGGAGTCAATGAACCCGGGCGTGACGAGTGAGCCGCGCGCGTCGATCACTCTGGCCCCCGGATTCGCCGCTGCGAGCTTGGCGACTTCGGCGCTCGATCCGACAATGGTGATCCGATCACCGGATACAGCAATGCCGCTTGCCCATGGACGACGCGTATCGGCCGTCCACACCTTTGCATTGACGATTGCGATCGTCACGTTCGAGTGCGCGGGCATGTTCGCAACGCACCCCAGCGACCCGAGCGCAGCGATGATTGCGGCCGCGGCATGTCTCCGACGCGGGCGATGCCTCACCCCGGCGCTGAGAGAGCGGTGCGACGCCGCTGCATGCTCGCGAGGAGCATGGCGACACCAACGTGAACAGGCATGACGAGACCAATGATGTCGCCATTGACCTGATCGAACGACGGCAACGCCTGAATCAGAAATCCAAGCACGGAAATGGCCGCAACGACGCTTGCCCATGTTCGCGCCGATCGAACTCGCGAATCGTAATCGCTCACCGATGTCCGCTTCGCGGACATGACGCGAATCAGCATGACGAGAGCGATGAGCGAGAGCGGATTGAGCTGAAAGAGGTTCTCGTTTCGATAACTGTAGATGTGGTCCGTGAAGGCCCACAGCGATGCGAGCACCACGCCACTCAGGCCCGCCAGAAAGCTCCACAGTGCAGCAAGACCGATTGCCGCGTTGGGCGTGGCGCTTCCCTGCACGACAGCGAGCAGACCGCCAATCACAAGAACAATCGCAGCAATCACGAGATACCCGGCTATTCCGCGCTCGACGGCAACGTCCTCCGGCGCACGTGAGGCCTGCACGAGTACCCGCTCACCCTTCACGAGCGGCACTGAAACTCCGTTCGACGACACCCGCATCATCCGCAGATGGTCCTTGAGCTTGACGGGAAGAAACATCTCCTCGTACGCGCTGATCGGCCTGTCAACTGGCTCGCCCAACCCGGCAAGAGTCCCGGTGAAGACGGCCCAGTCATCTTGCGTCAGACGCTCCGTGTGAAACCGATATGTTGTCGGCGTTGGCACACTGACGAAGGCACGCTTGATCACGCCGCCAAGCGCGCCATCGAGCGCATCCCGGACGCGAGTGGAGCAATTGTCGCGGAAATAATCATAGTGGTAGTAGCGGTTCTCCGGACGCACGTTCCACGCAACGAATTGCGCGAGACTGTACCGTTGGGCGGGCGTGAGATTGAGCTCCTGTGCCCACACTGTGCGATTGGCCTGCCGATAGACGTCGACAGTCTCGTTGAAGTCGAACGCGCCCATCATGTATCGCATCCGGCCGCGCGCGAAGTTCGCATAAAAGTCCTTGTCCCGAAAATCGAATACGCCCCAGTGATACGCGATGTCGGTACGATTCGCTTCGTCGTGAATCCAGATCGCGTTGTGACCGAACTTTTCCCACACCTCATCGCCGGGACCCATCGTAAGCAGCGTCACCGTAAGCTCGGAGCCAGGCTCGGCCGCAGTTGCAGCCGGGAGCTGCGCGGTCAACGGACGACCTTCGTTCGTCGGTTGCTGCGCGCCTGACACGCCAGCGAGCAGACACGCGCAGATCACGCCAACAATACCCTTCATCAAAGCCTGATCTCGCGGCCCTCTTCGGCAGACCGGTAGATCGCATCGATCACGCGCATCACCTTGAGCTGATCGTCGGGCGCCTCGTACGGCGACTCGTCCTTCAGCATCGAGATGAAATGCGCCAGCTCCGCTCTGTATGACTGAAGAAAGACACTCTCGCGGGCCGCGGCACCGGTTGGGGAGACGTTCGTTGGCCGGCCGTTCAACTCCTTCACGACGCGCAACGGCGACAACCGTGCGCTTCCTCGCGTCGATACAACTTCGAACCACAGCCTCTCTTCCTGGCCGACATAGGCCCACGAGATATCGAAGCTGTAGCTGATACCGTTCGCGCACTCGAGATGGACCAGCATCGAATCTTCCACTGCACCAGGTCGTGGCCGGTCCTGATGAGCGGCAACGCGAACAGGCTCCGGAAAATCGGTGAGCCAGAGAGCGAGATCGAGAAGCGGATACCCGTATTCCAGAAACGCGCCTCCGCCCGCCTCGGCACGGCTGTTACGCCATCCCTGCTGAGCCATGCGAAACTGGTATTGGCCGGCACGCATTCCGGTCACCCGTCCGAGCTCGCCGCCCTCGAGAAAACGGCGGAGCTGCTGAACGTCGCTTCTGAACCGATGGTTGTTGCCGACTACGACTTTCCGATCGGCAGCGGCAGCGGCGGCGAGGATGCGGTGCACTCCACCAGTCGTTAACGAGAGCGGGCGCTCGCACAGCACGTGAACCTTCGCCTTGAGAGCGCGCAACACGTGCGGCTCATGCAGGTGATTCGGAGTTGCGATGATCACCGCATCGAGCTCATCGGAGTCGAGCAGCTCGTCGATATCAGTGAAGATGTCGGGCACACCCAGACGCTGCGCGAGCGCGCCCGCCTTCGGCCCATCGTTGTCACAGATTGCCACGAGACGCGCACCGCGAATCTTCGCCAGCACAGGCAGGTGCGCGAGCTGGGCAATCGCGCCCGCTCCCACCAGTCCAAGTCGAAGATCAGAGCTCATCCGCCCACGCGTCCCACAGTCGTTCCCGGGTAGTAAGTCGTGAGAATGGTGCGATAATCCTGGCCCGCGCGGGCACGGCCAATTGCTCCCCACTGGCACATGCCGATGCCGTGACCGTAACCGCGACCGTCAATCGTCAATCGCGAAATCTCGCCCGACTCATCGCTCGCCGTTTCGGCCGTGAAATATGTGCTGTTCAATAACCCGCCGCTCGGCGTACGCAAAACGAAGCGAACATCATTTCCCCGCACGACGTAATTTCCTCGCGCGGTTTGAATCGAGATCGACCCAACGCGGTTTGATGCGGTCCGGTCAAGAATCCTGATGCTTCTGATGGCACCAAGCGACACTGGGTGCGCCGCGGCTGCAGCAGCGGAAACGGGAGGCTCGGTCGCTGGCGTGACCGATCCGAGATATTTCTCGAGCGTGGCCTGAAGCTGACTCTTGTCGAATGTAGCTGTCCACTTGAAGCGCGGCGATGGGTCGCAATAGTACGAATCGGTTCCGGGAATGCGATCGCTCACCGCCTGGAGATAAGGCTGGTCGGGTTGGCGCCACCAAACTTCCTTCACCCCGGCCGTGCTCCCGCCACACGTCGAGGAATACGGAGTGTTGATGATCCTTCCGGCATAGCGAAGGACCATTCCGTTCGTTGCCTCGACAGCCGCGTCGGAGATCGCCTGCTCGGCCGCAACGCCGCCGTATGCCTGATCCTGAACTGACCCGTACATGTCGAACCCGCGATTACCGGCGTCAACCATGTGGATGTAGCTGTAACTGCGCGCGGCAACGGCTTGCGCCTGCACCGCTGCCTCTTCACCTGGCTTGCGATCGCCGATCTCGAGCGGAACGACCCCGCGGAGATACGACTCGACGCCAAGTCGATTAACGACGAGCAAGCCGTTGTCACCGCGCGAGATCACGAGCTCGCCGCGATAACGCTTGCCCTCGAACACAACGAAAGTTCCGGGTGTCGCGGCCCGCACGAGAAATGGACCGGCAAAACGTGATGTTACGGAGCCGCTGCTCTTGATCGCCACGAGACCTCCGCTTCGCGCGTGCACATGCATCACGTCACCGCCCTCGCCGCGCGTGACCAGCTCAGCGCTGTTGCGATTGTAGATGCGCCACGTACCAGTGCCGCTGACACTCACATTCTCGCCCGACGTGGTCAGTGCAATGCGTACTGGCTGATCGCCGTCATCCACGACCGGTAGATCGGGCGTGCGCGGCATCACCGACGCACAGGCAATCGCGCCGAGCATTCCGACAAAGATGGATTTACGCACGGGCAAACCTCATTGCGTCATCGAGACGGTCAAGTGTCGCGGCAATTTCCGCATCGCCGTGGGCGGCCGACATGAACGCGGCTTCGAAGGCCGACGGCGCGAGATAGATACCGCGGTCGAGCGCCGCATGAAAGAATCGTTTGAACATTTCCACATCACTCCGTTTAGCCGACTCGAAATCGGTAACAGGTCCGTCGTGAAAGAAAAAACCCCACATCGAGCCGGCTGAGCCCGCCGTGAACGGCACACCGAGTCGGGCTGCGATCTCCACGAGCCCATTCACAAGCGTTGTCGTGCGGCGCTCGATAATGGCGTGCAGCGCCGGGGTGAGCGCTGTTACAGTTGCCCTGCCCGCGGCCATCGCAAGCGGATTGCCCGACAACGTTCCCGCCTGATACACCGGGCCCGATGGCGCGATCTGCTTCATGATATCGGTGCGGCCTCCGTACACTGCAGCAGGCAGGCCACCACCGATGACTTTGCCAAGTGTCGTGAGATCCGCCGCGACGCCGAAACGCTCACGCGCACCAGCCGGCGCAATCCGGAACCCTGTCATCACTTCATCGAAGACGAGCAGCGCGCCCGACTCGTCAGCAATCTCCCTCAGTCCGGCAAGAAAACCGGGAAGAGGCGGGATGAATCCGGAATTTCCCACGATGGGCTCAACGATGATCGCGGCAACACCGTTCTTCGTTGCCCGAACCAGGTCACGCGTTGCATTGAGATCGTTAAACGGCGCGGTGAGCGTCAGCGCTGCGAGCGATGCCGGCACACCGGGCGAATCGGGAAGCCCAAGAGTTGCTACTCCAGATCCCGCGCGCACGAGAAACGAATCCGCGTGACCGTGATAACATCCCTCAAACTTGAGGATTGCTTCGCGCCCGGTGAATGCTCGAGCGAGGCGAATCGCGCTCATCGTTGCTTCGGTGCCGCTCGACACGAATCGCATCATTTCCAGATGCGGCATTCGCACGCGAATCAGCTCACCGAGCGACACCTCGAGCTCGGTCGGCATTCCAAACGTCGTGCCGTTTCGCATGGCGGCATCGACCGCATCGAGAACCATGGGGTGCGCGTGGCCAAGCACAAGCGGCCCCCACGACAGGACGTAGTCGATGTACTCCTTGCCATCGGCGTCCCAGATCCGTGCACCTTCGCCCCTCTCCGCCACGACTGGCGTTCCGCCGACACCGCGAAATGCGCGCACCGGCGAGTTGACTCCTCCCGGAAAGACCGCGGCCGACCGGCGCATGACGTCGGCCGATCTATCTCCCATAACTGCCGACGGTCGTGGCGGCCATTGGCAGACTGCGCCGGGGTTGCGACACGACAGGCGGGCTGGGCGATTCAAGTATCCGAAGTGTCGATGCGCGGAAGTCGTAATCGTCAACGACTTCCTCGACGGCAACTTCGGTGAGTGTGCCTGGCGCGTGGATTTCATCGAGGTAAGTGACACCGTCAACATCGTCGGCCTGCCACGGCAGCCGGCCAACTGTTACCCCGTCAGTGACACGATCGACGAGGAGTTGGGCAGGCGCACCGATGCGCAATTCATATTTCTCCGCCGTGATCGACCGCTGAAGCTCGGTGAGACGCTCGAGGCGTTCCCGTTTCACCGGCTCGGGCACGTCATCGACCATCTCCGCCGCGCGCGTGCCTTCCTGCGGTGAATACGTGAACGCGCCGACACGATCGAACGAGGTCTCCTCGAGAAAATCCATCAGCTCGTCGAAATCATCATCTGTCTCACCCGGAAAGCCGACGATGCACGTCGTTCGAATGGCAACGCCGGGAACTGCATCGCGGAAGCGAGCCACCCGATCGCGAATCGTCCGCTTTCTCTCCGGCCGGCGCATGTTGGCCAGCACCGAATCGGACGCGTGTTGCATCGGCATGTCGAGATACGGAAGAATCCGCTTCTCGCGCGCGACGACCTCGAGGAGGCGCGGCGTAATTCCCGTCGAGTACAGGTACAGCATTCTGAGCCACGGCACCGACGTCTCCGCCACGAGTGCTTCCAGCAGCTCGGGAAGCCGCACACCGTCGCGAATATCGCGACCGTAGTGCGCGAGATCCTGAGCGACGAGGTTGATCTCCTTCGCTCCCTGAAGCTCGAGGAGCTGCGCCTCGCGAATCACTTCGTTTTTTGTAAACGACCTGTGCTTTCCACGCATCAACGGAATGGCGCAGAACGCGCAGCCGTGATCGCACCCCTCACTGATCTTGAGATAGCGAACGTGCGGCAGGTCGCCCGTGTAGATGCGAACTCCGGGGTGCAGCGCGACCGCATCGGCGCCGACGATGCCTCGTTCCTTGAGCTCCTGCGCGAGCCGACCGGTCTCGGAAGCGCCAAGAAAGAGGTCGACCTCCGGAAGCGCATCGATCAGCTCGTCCTTGTGACGCTCGATCATGCAGCCGACGCCGACCACCGCCTGACACGCGCCATCGGTCTTGTAGCGCGCCGCTTCGATCATCGCGTCGATCGATTCCTTCTTCGCGGCGTCGATGAAGCCGCAGGTGTTGACGATGATGACATCCGCCTGATCGAGGCTCGCGGTGTATTCCCCGCCGTATTCGGACAGCTCGCCGAGGTAACGCTCGGTGTCGACAGTGTTCTTGTCGCAGCCGAGTGTGATGAAGCCGACCTTCACGCTATCGGTAGTTGCCGAACTTGAGCTCGACTCCGAAGTCCTTGCTTCTGAGGAGCGTCATCGCTTCCTGAAGGTCATCCTTCGATGGCGAAGTGACGCGAACCTGGTCTCCCTGAATCGCTGCCTGAACTTTCTTGAGCTTCGCATCCTTGATCGCGGCCGAGACTTTTTTCGCGGTGTCGCCATCGAGGGCCATCTTGAGCTTGACCTGGCGCGTGACTTTATCGCCGCCGGCGGGTTTTACGTCGCCGATGTCGAGATTTTTCACCGGCACGCCGCGCTTGATGAGCTTCGACTGAAGCACGTCGAACAGCGCTTCCATGCGGTACTCCGATTCGGCCATGAGGTCGAGGATACCGTCGGCGCGCTTGAGCTCGATCGTGGCGACTGAGCCTTTGAAGTCGTATCGCTGCGCGATCTCCTTCTGGGCCTGGTTTACGGCGTTATCGACTTCCTGGAGGTCAACGCCGGTAGTGACGTCGAATGAGGCTTGTGCGGGCATCCCTCAAATCTAAGCTCCTTTCCAACCACCGATCACCGGGCGAAGCCCCGGCCCAGCTATCCGAGAAACGACTCCAGCGCCCGCCGCCGGGAATTGTGCCGCAGCTTCAGCAAGGCCTTCTCCTTGATCTGCCGAACTCTCTCGCGGGTGATGCCGAGCAACGTCCCGATATCCTCGAGCGTCATCGGATCTTCACCATCGAGACCGAAGTAAAGTCGCAGAATCTTCGACTCCCTTTCCTTGAGCCCCGAGAGTGATTCCTCGATCGCCTCGGTGAGAGCCTTCTCGAACGTCAGCTCGTCAGGAGTGCGATTTGTCGTATCAGGCAGATAATCGAGAAGCCGGTTATCCTCCCCCGGGGTCATTGGCGCGTCAAGCGACAGATGCACCTGCGAGATCAGCATCGTCTTCGCGACTTCTTCCTCGGTGATGTCGAGGCCTTCCGCAATCTCGAGATGCGTTGGCTGGCGTCCGAGCTCCTGAAGCAGAGTGCTCGCGCGCTTGCCG
>JBBSFT010000004.1:0-66035 GCA_038254845.1 Gemmatimonadales bacterium
ACCGACCTCGCGTTTTTCCCGACATTCGGGTAAGTCTGCCGAACCCATGCCGGGGAGACTAACTTCATGCTCCGCCACAAGTTCGCAACCCGACATTCCCGCCGAGAAAAATTGAGCCAGGTCCAGACGTTCATTCTGATCGCCCCCGTTCTGCTTTTCTCGATGGTCGCCCACGAGTATGCGCATGGGTACGCCGCAATGAAGAATGGTGACATGACGGCCTATCAGCTCGGACGGCTGACCTGGAATCCGGCAAAGCACATCGATCCGTTCATGACGATCCTGCTGCCGCTGATGCTGTTTCTCGCCGGCGGCGTTGTGTTCGGCGGGGCCAAACCGGTACCCGTCAATCCGCGCAACTACAGAAACTTCAAGAAGGGCGACATCATCGTTTCGCTCGCGGGGGTCGTGACGAATCTGGTGATCGCGATCATCTGCGTGCCGCTTGTCATCCTTGTGCACTTCTTCGGAGGGCTCGCGCCCGCACTCGCGGGCGCCGCATCGATCTTTCAGCTGATGCTGGTGTTCGGAATCCAGCTCAACGTTGCGCTTGCGGCGTTCAATCTCATTCCCATCCCGCCGCTCGATGGATCGCACGTCATGAAGTATCTGCTTCCGCCCGCGTGGGGTCTCGCCTATCAGCGGATCGGACGGTACGGTCTCGTCGTGCTGTTCGTCCTCATCTCCGTCGGCAAGCCGCTGCTTCTCATCTGGTTCAAGCCGGCGTTTGCCTTGATCGGCATGTTGCAGCAGATCGTGATGCCGTACGTGCTGCCGAGCCAGTGGACGGTTTGAACGGAACGTCGATGCGCGACGGCGAAGTTTTTGTCGTCGAGCTCAGCCAGTTCTCGGGCCCGCTCGACCTTTTGCTCAGCCTCATTCGCGACGAACAGATTGACATTCAGGACATCCCCGTTGCCCGCGTCGCCGAGCAGTTTCTCGGGCGCATCTCGAGTCTGGCTCTCGACGAGGCAGCGGATTATCTGGAGATGGCAGCGCGCCTCGTCCGCATCAAGGCCCAGATGCTGTTGCCACGACGCGAGAGCGACGAAGCATGGGAAGACCCGCGCGCCGAGCTCGTGAGACGGCTGCTCGAGTATCAACAGGTGCGCGAAGTGGTGGACGTGCTCGAAATGCGGAGCGACGACCGTCGCAACCGATTCGCGCGCGCCTATCTGCCTCAGACTTTTTCATCGCCCGCCCCGGCAGCCGCCGCCTTGTCACTTTCGTTGCCCGAGTTGTTCGCTGCGGTCGACCGCGTCCTCCGGCTCGCGCGAAAGCCGACGGTACATGATGTAGTGCCCCGCGCGCTCGATGTTGATGGCGCGATTGCAACTGTTCGCGCGGTTCTCGCGCTTCGTGCGCGTGCGCGGTGGCGAGACGTCATCTCCGAGGCAGCCGAGCCGTGGCAGGTTCTCTCGACGCTGCTGGCACTCCTCGAGCTCGCGAAGCGCGGCGAGCTTCGCCTTGCTCAACAGCGACCATTCGCCTCAGTCGAAATATCAAGTGAATCAGCTAGCGAAGCTGCTTGAAGCGGCGCTCTTTTCGAGCGCGCATCCAGTCGCAGCATCAGACCTCAGAAACATGGCCGCTGACGGCGAGACGAGTGAGGCCGACGTCGTCGCGGCACTCGCCGAGCTCAAGCGCCACTACGATGATGACGGGCACGGAGTGGAGCTGCTCGAGATCAGCGGCGGATGGCAGATTCTCACACGGCCCGAATTCACGGAGACAATCGAGCGCGCTCAGCTCGCCGCGCGGCCGCAACGACTCTCGGCGGCGGCGCTCGAGACACTCGCCATCGTCGCGTACCGGCAGCCAATCGGCCGTGCCGAGATCGAGGAGATTCGCGGCGTTGGCGCGGGTCAGATGCTCAAGTCTCTTCACGAGCGCGAGCTGATTGAAGTCGTCGGCCGCGGCGAGGGAATGGGACGGCCGCTTCTTTACGGCACGACGCCCGGTTTTCTCGAGCAGTTTGCGCTCCGTCATCTTGGCGAGCTCCCGCGCGCGGATGAGCTGGCGGTGGCGTTGCGTGATCCGAATGCACCAGTCAGCGCGCCTGCCCTCGCAGCGCCGATGCCCGCCGAGACAACCAAAGAGAGCGATTCGCCGTACGCTACCGTGGCGGGCTGATGTCCGATGTCGTGCGGATTCAGCGCGCCCTCGCGCGGGCGGGAGTAGCGTCGCGACGCAAGGCCGAGGAGCTTGTCGCAGGCGGACGCGTGCAGGTCAACGGCGAAGTGGCGGTGACAGGACAGAGCGTCGATACTGATTCAGACACGATCACCGTCGATGGCAAAGTCGTCACGCACCCGGTCGGCTACCACTGGATTCTCCTTAACAAGCCACCGGGCGTTCTCACGACGCGATCTGACCCTCAGGGCAGAAAGACAGTGTTCGACCTCATTCCCGATCGGCCGGGTCTGACCTACGTCGGCCGGCTCGACTACATGACGGAAGGCGTTCTCATTCTCACGACCGACGGCGACGCGGCACACAAGCTCACCCACCCGAGCACCGAGATCGAACGCACCTACAGCGCGACTGTGCGCGGTGATGGGCCCGCCGCGGTCCGCGCGGCGCGCAACGGTGTACAGCTTGATGACGGATGGGTGCAGCCGCGCGACATCTCGGCGGCGAACATCAGTCGCGGACTGTGGGAGCTCGAGATCACAATTGCTGAAGGGAAGAACCGGGAAATCAGACGATTCTGCGAAGCGCTCGACCTCGTGGTTGAGCGACTCGTGCGTACGCGCTTCGGACCTGTTGCGCTTGGCCAGCTGCCGAGCGGCGCGTCGCGCCCGCTCAACGGCCGCGAGCGGGACATTATCCTTGCGATCACCCAGTAACAGCTCGGCACAGTCCGCCGCACGAACCTCACAGGAGACGTAAGTGGCAACCCAGGTTCCTCCGTCTGCCGACACCGGTATGATTCACGAAATTGTCGATCAGGTCGGCCGCCGGATCGTTGGCCAGAACTATATGATCGAGCGACTTGTCATCAGCATTCTCACTGGCGGGCACGTCCTCCTCGAAGGAGTTCCAGGACTGGCCAAGACGCTCGCCGTGCGCACGCTTGCCGAAACAATCAATACAACGTTTCAGCGAATTCAGTTCACACCCGATCTGCTGCCGGCCGACATTCTCGGCACGCAGATCTATGACCAGTCGAATGGCCAGTTCAGCGTCAAGAAAGGTCCGATCTTCGCGAATATCATTCTCGCCGACGAGATCAACCGCGCGCCCGCGAAGGTGCAGGCCGCGCTCCTCGAGGCGATGCAGGAAAAGCAGGTAACGATCGGCGGAACGACGTTCAAGCTCGATGAGCCATTCCTCGTTCTCGCGACCCAGAACCCGATCGAGCAGGAAGGAACGTATCCGTTACCTGAAGCGCAGGTCGATCGATTCATGCTGAAGCTTCACGTCGGTTATCCGACGCGCGAAGAAGAAAAGGAAATTCTCCGGCGCATGGCCGGTGGCCACCCGATCGCCGTGAAGCATGTCGCCACACCGGAATCGATTATGGCCGCGCGTGAGCGCATCGCCGATCTGTACATGGACGAGCGCATTGTTGACTACATCGTGTCAATCGTGCACGCGACGCGATTCCCGGCCGATGCCGGACTCCAGGACCTCGTTCCGCTCATCGAGTTCGGGGCAAGTCCGCGCGCGACGCTGTCGCTTGCAATGGCCTCGCGAGCGCATGCATTCCTGCGCGAGCGCGCATTCGTCACTCCCGACGACGTGAAGGCGATCGCACCGGACGTTCTGCGCCACCGCGTTCTCACGACGTACGAGGCCGAGGCGGAAGAGGTGACGAGCGACGCGATCGTGACCCGTATCCTGGCGGCTGTCGCCGCACCGTGATCGGACGCCGCACGCCGATTGGCAGAAGGCGCGGCGGCGTCAACCCGATTGCCCGCCGCGATGAAGAGACACGCGAAAAACGCCGCTCTCTCTTCCGGCCGTTCCGCAAGCGAAAGCGTCTGCACGAGGCCGCGCATGCTCAGGGCGCCGCCGGCGAGGCCGTCCGGAAAGGTGTGCCGCCGGAGATTCTCCGGCAGGTAAAACTCATCGAGCTGCGCACCCGCGGCCTCGTCAACTCGCTCTTCACCGGCGAGTATCGCAGCGTGTTCAAGGGCCAGGGCATGGAGTTCTCCGAAGTGAGGGAATACCAGCCGGGTGACGAAGTGCGCACGATCGACTGGAACGTAACGGCCCGAATGCGCCGTCCGTTCGTCAAGCGCTATATCGAGGAGCGGGAGCTGACGGTGATGCTCGCCGTTGATCTGTCGGGCTCGGAGCGGTTTGGAACTGTCAGGCGATTCAAGAGTGAGCTCGCCACCGAGCTCGCGGCCGTGCTCGCGATGTCGGCTGTTCGCAACAACGACCGCGTCGGCGTGGTGTTGTTCACCGACCGGATCGAGTACATCGTTCCTCCCCGAAAGGGCCGGAAGCACGTGCTCCGGATTCTTCGCGACATCCTTACGTTCGAGCCGGTCGGGCGGGGAACCGACATCGCCGGATTGACGAATCATCTCGCGCGCACTCTCGGCCAGAAGACGATCATCTTCCTGATTTCTGATTTCGATTCGCCGGATGTGGAAAAACCGCTCAAGATTCTCGCACAGCGACATGATGTTGTGGCGGTTACTGTCGAAGACCCAAGTGAGCAGGAGCTGCCGGATATCGGCCTCGCGCGTTTCGTCGATCCGGAAACAGGGGAGACGTTCGAGATCGACACCGGTTCCCCGCGCGTGCGCGCGGACTACGAGCGGCAGGTCAACGATCAGCGCGACGCGAGACGGCATCTCCTTCGGCGCCTCGCGATCGATGAGGTGCCGGTGAGAACGGATGGCAACTACATCGAGCCGTTGCTCAAGTTTTTCCGCTCGCGCGAGACGCAGGCAGGCCGACGCCGGTGATTGCGCCGCTCGTTGCCCTGCTTCTCCAGGCGCCGGCGTTCCCGGTACAGCTTGGAGCACGCATCACCCCCGATACCGTCACCGTTGGCCAGCGGTTCGAGGTGCTCGTCAGGATCCGCGCTCCGCGCGGAGCATCAATTCAGTTTCCGATTGAAAGTGACTCACTCGCGAAATCGTCGGCGACGGCAACCCAGCTCATCGGCAAGCCAGCGGTTCAACTCGGGCAGGATTCGCTTGGGTCAATTGGAACCGCAGTGTATCGACTCGCCGCCTGGGATGTTGATCAACGGTCCCTCGGCCTCGGCGACATCGTGGTCATGGTGGCCGGCAAGACGGGCTACGTATCGCTCGCCTCCTTTCATGTGTTCGTTCGATCATTGCTTCCCGCCGACACCACGAAGCGCATGCCGAAACCTCCTCGCCCTCCGATCGAGATCAAGGCGTTCGACTGGAGGCCGCTACTTGCTGCGCTGGCGGCGCTCGTACTTGCGGCAATCCTTTGGCGCGTCTGGGTGTGGTACAAGCGTCGCCGCGATGCGCCACTCGATCCGTTCAGCGCGGCCGAGCGCGAGTTTGCAAGAATTGAATCGATGGGGTTGGTCGCGGCGGGAGAGGGTGAGCGACACGCCGCGCTGATGGCTGACGTCATGCGCGACTATATCAGCGCACGTGTACCGGGCGTGGAACGGTCACAGACGTCGTCCGAACTTCTTGCGTCAGCGGGGTGGATTCACGGTGTCGCGCGTGGACTGGGTGACCTCCTGTGGCGAACTGACCTCGTGAAGTTTGCGGGAGCGAGTGTCGCGCCCGATGAGGCGACGAAGATCGGCGCTTCCGCTCGACAAGTGGTGAACGAGGTCGAGTCTCATCTCGTCGAAGAAGAAAAGGCCGAAGAGTCGAGGAAAGCGGCATGAGCGGGCCGAGTGTGGAGCTTCAGACTCCGCTCGCGTTGTTGCTGCTGTTGTTTCTGCCGTTGTGGTGGTTATGGCGGCGTCGGCGATCGGAAGACGCGATCGTGTTTTCTCGCACGTCGATTCTTGGGCGCGGGCCACGTGCGGGACAGGGAATCGCGCGCGCGATTTTCGTGTTGCGAAACCTCGCGATCGCGGCCGTGATCATTGCGCTCGCGAGACCGCGCAGCGGCGCTCACGTGGAAAACGTCACGAGCTCCGGCATCAACATCGTGCTCGCGCTTGACTTGTCGAGCTCGATGCTCGCGCAGGATTTTCAGCCAAATAACCGGCTCGAGGTGGCGAAGGCGCGCGCCAAGGAGTTCGTGCGCGACAGGCAGAACGATCGCATTGGAGTTGTCGCATTCGCTGGCGAGGCACTGACCCAGGTGCCGCTGACGACTGACCAGGCAGTCATTCTTCAGGCAATCGACAATCTGGAGGCCGGTCAGCTTGAGGATGGGACGGCGATTGGACTGGGTATCGCCACGGCAGCGAACCGGCTGCGCGATTCGCAGGGGCGCTCGCGCGTCATGATCGTCGTGACCGACGGCGTGAACAATCGCGGCAACATCGATCCGCTCTCTGCCGCAAAGGCCGCGGCGGTGTATGGGATCAAGATTTACGGAATTGGTGTCGGCACAGAGGGAGTTGCCCCGGTTCCGGTCGGTCGCGACGTCTTCGGATTGAGATTCGAGAATCAGAAGGTCGAGATCGACGAAGCGTTGTTGCGGCAAATCGCTGCTCTTTCAGGGGGTCGTTATTTTCGCGCTCGCGACGGCGCCGCGCTGGCGCAGATCTATTCGCAGATCGACAGGCTCGAGCGTGCGCCGGTGCAGACGAGATCGTTCGTCAATTACACCGAGCTCTTTCGGTGGGCGCTTGGATTGGGGATGATCGCGTTGATGCTCGAGCTCGCCCTGACTGCGTGGAAGGCGCCGCTCCCGTGATCGACCTAAGCTACTTCAGCTGGCCGTGGGCGCTCGCGCTCGTCCTCATTCTGCCGTTGGTTGCGGGATGGCTCCTCGTGAAGGCCCGCCGCGTTCGCGCGCGCCGGCTTGCCCAGCTCGGGACGCCGGTGATGATTGCCCGGCTTGCTCCGACCGCGACAGCGGCCTCGCGCTGGCAACCGACACGGCTCGCGCTCGTCGCATTGTTCCTCGCGATTGCGTTCGCCGGGCCGCGGTGGGGAATCGAGCGAACGATCGTGAAGCAGCCGGGAATTGACGTCATCCTCGCGCTCGATGCGTCGTCATCGATGCTCTCCCGCGACGAGTCACCGAACCGTCTGGCCGCGATGAAGCGAGTCGTTGACCGGCTTCGCGCGCTTTCGCCGAACGACAGGTTCGCGTTGATCGCGTTTGCAGGAAAGAGCTATGTGCTGAGCCCGGTGACGATCGATCAGGCGGGATTGAACCTGTTCATCGATAATCTCGACCCGACCGTTGTCGGACAATCGGGCAGCTCGCTCGCGAGCGCGCTCCGCCAGGCGAACAACCTGCTCGCGCTGTCGAAGTCGGGCGCTGAGCGGGCAATCGTTTTGATGAGTGACGGTGAGGGATTTGAGAATGTCGATGACGTCGTTGCGGAAGCGCAGCGTTCAGCTAGCGCCGGAACGTCGGTCATCACGGTCGGATTCGGCACAGCGGCAGGCGCAACGATTCCTGTCACGGAGAACGGCCTCACTGCCGAGAAACGGGATCAGCAGGGCGCGGTCGTCATCTCGAAGTACTCGCCGGATTTGCTGAAGGCGGCGGCCGATGCAGGGAAGGGCGCGTTTGTGCCACCGACTGAGCCCGATCGGGCAGCGGCGGTTCGACAGGTGCTTGGCAAACTGCGCACGGAGCAGCGCTCGATGTCGAAAGGGACCAATCTCGCTCAGCGGTTTCAATACTTTCTCATTCCGGCGATTCTGCTTCTTCTGCTCGACGCGTTTTTGGCAACGCGCCGAGGCCGGCGCCGCGAGTTTTCGGCGGTCGGAACAACGGCGTCGATGGTGGTTTTGACGTTTCTTGTCAACGGCTGCTCGACCGGACAGGTGCGCGATAAGGAGGCGTCGCTTCTGTACAATCGAGCGACTGCGATGATGGAGGCGCCTGACTCCACCAGGCTCGCGTTGCCGCTGTTGAAGAAGGCAGCGACGAGCGCGGACCTCGAGGTGCAGTACCGCGCTGGATTCAACGGCGGGCACATTCACCTTCGCGAGGGACTTGCACTCTCCGGCGACTCCGCGGCACAGCCACTCGACAGCGCGCTCGCAGTGTACAAGCGCGTTCTCACGCTTCGCCCGGACGACGCCGATGCGAAGTGGAACTACGAGCTCGCGCTTCGGAAGCAGAAAAGTGGGGGAGGCGGAGGTGGCGGCGGTGGCGGTGGTGCAGCCAACCCGAAGCCACAGCCTGAGTCTAGTGGCAACACGAACGATACGCCGCAGCCGCGTCCGATCCCCGGAATGAACGAGCAGCGTGCCGAGCAGATTCTGAATTCGATGGAGCAGCAGGAGCAGGACGTACAGGGACGCAAGCAGCGTCGAAGCGTACCGACACCGCCGCCGAACGGAAGGGACTGGTAACGTGCCGGTCATTGCAGTGCTTCCGAGCGCCGTTGCGGATCAGATCGCGGCAGGCGAAGTCGTTGAGAGGCCAGCCTCGGTTGTGAAGGAGCTGGTCGAGAATTCGCTCGATGCGGGCGCGACAAATGTCGATGTGGAAATCGAAGAGGGCGGTCACAAGCTCATCCGTGTCGCCGATGACGGATGTGGAATGAGCGGCGATGATCTGAAAATCGCCCTCCTCCGTCATGGCACATCGAAGATCCGCATTGCATCTGATCTCGTCGGAGTCGCGAGCTTCGGCTTCCGCGGTGAGGCATTGCCCGCAATTGCGTCGATCTCGCGGTTCCACATCGAAACGAGTTCCTCCGATGGTGAAGGAACGGCCTTATCGGCAGACGGAGGGATTGTCTCAATGCCCGAGCCGATCTCGCGGCGTCGCGGCACGACGGTAGCCGTCGAGCACCTCTTCTTCAATGTTCCGGCGCGAAAGAAATTTCTCAGGGGTTCACGATCAGAGTGGCGCGCAATCGCCGAAACGTTCGGGAGTATTGCGCTGACCCGTCCCAATGTTCGTTTCAACCTTGTCCACGACGGAAAGCGTGCGCTGACCCTGCCACCAGTGTCGTCGCTTCGCGCGAGGGTGAGCGGTATCTGGGGCGGCAAATACGCCGGCTCTCTTCTCAACGTCGATGACGTCGCGGGAACGGCTCATACAAGCGGACTCGTCGAACGGCCGGCCGAGGTGGGTACGGCGACCCGCCGGATTTTCCTCTCGATCAACGGCCGGGCGGTTCGCGATGTCGGTATCGTGCGAGCGGCCGAGGCGGCGTATCGCTCGACCATCACGGCGGGCCTCAGGCCGTCGCTGTTTCTGAACATCACGCTGCCGGCGACCTCGGTTGACGTGAACGTGCATCCGGCAAAAGCCGAAGTGCGGTTTCTCGACAAGTGGCCGCTCGAGCGTGCGATCGAGACCGCGGTTCGGCGTGCACTCGGAACGTTCGACGCATCGGCGTTCATGGGCGGACACTTTTTTCAGCCGGCGAGAGGCGCGTCATTCGTCAACGCGGCGCCCGCCGATCAGTCAGCGCTGCTGTCGTCGCCTCGGCCAGGTGAAGGCCTGTTCGCGGCGAACCTCAATGCTGGCTCAGCGAAGGTTGCCGCCGTCGATGTCGGGTCCGATCCAGCAACTGCAACGCCTCCTCGCGTCACCAGCGATATTCCGACGCTGTTTCAGTTCCGGCGTACGTACATCGCCTTCGAGCACGACGATGGACTCGTCCTCATCGACCAGCACTCGGCCCATGAGCGCGTGCTGTACGAAGAGTTCATGCGAGTGCTGGAGACCGGCAATGCGCCAGCTCAACGCCTGCTTCTGCCTATCACGCTGCATCTCGGCCCGGCCGAAGCGGATGCGTTCGAAGCGAACCGCGAGTATCTCGAGAAGCTGGGATTCGAGATCGAGGGCTTTGGCGGCAACACTCTCATTGTGAGCACGGTGCCGATGCCGCACCGGCGTTTCGACGCCGAGCGGTGCCTGCGTGAAACGCTCGATGCATTGACGGGCGACCGCGTGGCCGGGACAGCGACACGCCACGAGCACCTCGCGGCGACCGTTGCGTGCAAGGCAGCGATCAAGGCCGGTGAAGAGTTGTCGGTTGGTGAAATGCGCGCATTGTTCGCTTCCCTTCGCGACACAACACTGCCGGCCCATGACGTCCACGGGCGCTCAACTATCGTCCAGCTTGCATGGGACGAGCTCGACCGCCGGTTTGGCCGCAAGTAGACTGCGCGTTATCTGCGGTGCCACCGCGGCGGGGAAGTCGGCGATCGCCACCGCGCTCGCGCTTGAGTATACCGGGACGCTCATCAGCGCCGATTCACGTCAGGTGTATCGCGGTTTCGATATCGGAACGGCCAAACCCTCGCCTGCCGAGTTGAAAGCCGTTCCCCACCGCGGCGTCGATATTGTCGCGCCCACGGAGCGATACTCCGCGTCGGAGTGGGGTAAATCCGCAGCCGGCTGGGCGGATGAAGCGGTGCGCGGAGGCAGAGTTCCAGTGATTGTCGGCGGAACAGGTTTTTATATCAAGGCGCTCATCGAGCCGTTGTTCGAATCGCCGGAGCTCGACTCGACTCGTCGCGCATCGTTCGAGGCGTATGCGTCGGCGCTGTCGGTTTCGGAGCTTCGGAGGTGGTGCCGGGCACTCGATCCAGCACGCGCGGACCTGGGCCGTACCCAGCTCACTCGGGCCGTTGAGGTGGCCGTGCTAACGGGAAGACGAATAAGCGATCTTCACGTCGATCGTGCGCGCCCGGCCACCATCGGCGCTTCCTATCTCGTCGTGGATCCGGGCGCGTCGCTTCACACGCGAATCGCACGGCGTGTTGATGAGATGCTCGATGCCGGCTGGCAGCGCGAGGTCGAGGGTCTCGCGCACAGCATTCCGGCGAGCTCTCCAGCGTGGAAGGCGAGCGGTTACCGGACGATGCTACGTGTCGTTCACGGCGACGTCGATTTGTCATCAGCCCGGAAGCGAATCATTATTGAGACTCGTCAGTACGCAAAGCGACAGCGCACGTGGTTTCGTCACCAGCTTGGTGATGCGCCAGTGACGCACGTCGATCCCGGCCAGCCTGACTGGCAGGCAATTGTGCATCGCTGGTGGAAGGAGTCGTCGTGAAGATCGGTATCACGTGTTATCCCACATACGGCGGGTCCGGCGCGGTCGCGACAGAGCTCGGCATCGCGCTCGCCGAGCGCGGACATGAGATCCACTTCATTACTTACCGGCAGCCGTTTCGGCTTCCATCGTTCCTGCCGCGCGTCTTCTTTCACGAAGTTGATGTCGGACGATATCCGTTGTTCGAGTATCCGCCGTACGATCTCGCGCTCGCCGTTCGCATGCACGAAGTCGTGAGAACGCATGAGCTCGATCTCCTGCATTGTCATTACGCGATTCCGCACGCGACGAGCGCGTGGATCGCGAGGGAAATGCTGCGCGAGCAGAAGCGGGACGTCAAAGTCATCACGACGCTCCACGGCACTGACATCACGATTGTCGGTCAGGATCCATCGTTCAACCAGATCACGAAATTCTCGATCGAGAAATCAGACCGGTTGACCGCGGTTTCAGAGTATCTGCGCCGCGAGACGTATAACGCATTCGGCTGCGATAAGTGTGACGTGGCAGTCATTCACAACTTCATCGATCCGCACGTGTACGATCGGTCGCGATATCCTGCGACCCTCAAGGAGCAGCTCGGTAAATCCCAGCCGCTGCTCATGCACATCTCGAACTTTCGGCGGGTGAAACGAGTTCGCGATGTCGTCAGGATTTTCGCCAATGTCAATGCAGAGATCCCGAGCAAGCTGGTGATGGTGGGCGATGGCCCGGACAGGCCCGAAGCGGAAGACGAGGTAAGACAGCTCGGACTCGAGGATGAAGTGTTCTTCCTCGGCAAGCTCGATGTCGTTGCCCCGCTGCTTGCCTCTGCCGATCTGTTCCTGTTGCCAACGTCGAGTGAATCGTTCGGATTAAGCGCTCTCGAAGCGCTTGCCTCGGGCGTGCCGGTGATCGGAACACAGGCGGGCGGTCTTCCAGAAGTAGTCCGTGATGGTGAGACGGGCTATCTGTGTCCAGTGGGAGATGTCGATGGAATGTCAAACGCTGCGCTGGCGATTCTGCGCGACAGGGAAAAGTGGATGGAAATGAGTGCGCTCGGTATCGCCGATGCGCGGGCTCGCTTCTCGCTCAAGGAAATCGTCAGTCAGTACGAGCACCTGTATACCACCTCGCTAGCCAATTGAACTCATGACGATTTTTCAGGCGCTCGTCCTCGGCCTCATTCAGGGGCTGACAGAATTTCTTCCCGTCAGCAGCTCGGCGCATCTCGCACTCGCACCGTATCTGTTCGGATGGCAGGATCCCGGGCTCGCGTTCGACGTCGCTCTGCATTTCGGAACCCTCGTTGCGGTGCTCTGGTTTTTTCGGAAGGAGTGGGCTGCGCTGATCGGCGCGGCGGTTCGCATCATCGGCAAACGCAAGGCCGACACGCCGGAAGAGAAGCGTGTGATTTTTCTGATTCTCGCAACAATTCCAGGTGCAATCGGCGGACTGCTTCTCGAGAAGAAGGCGGAAACCGTCTTTCGGGCGCCGGCTTTGACCGCAACGGCGTTGATCGTGGTCGGAATCATTCTCTGGGCCGTTGACAAGTATGCCTCGCAGGAGCGCAAGCTCGAGTCGATGCGATGGCTCGATGCGCTTCTCATCGGACTCGCGCAGGTTGTCGCGCTCATTCCCGGAGTGTCGCGATCGGGGTCGACAATTACTGCTGGCCGCGCACTCAGGTTCGACCGCGAATCAGCTGCGATCTTCAGTTTTCTGATGAGTATGCCGATCATCGCAGCGGCTGTGGTACTCAAGGCGCCGGAGGTGCTGAAGGGAGGTGGCCTTGGGATTGAAGTTATTGTCGGCGTGCTTGCGTCGGCGATCAGCGGTTGGCTCGCGATCTCGATTCTGCTTCGGTATGTCAGCCGCCACAGCTATGGCATCTTCGCTCTGTACCGCATCATCCTTGGCGTTGTGGTGCTGGCGATCATTTATATGCGTGGCTGAGCCGTATCGGTTCGACGGATTCACCGCAGCCGATCTGGCCGCGCTCCTCGAGTTGCCCGAGGTGTCGCTCCTTGAGAGCACCACGTCCACGCTCGACGTCGCCCATGAGCTTGCGAATAGTGGTTGTACGGCCGGCACTCTTGTGATCGCCGATCAACAGACGAGCGGACGCGGGCGATCGGGCGCAAAGTGGGCGTCACCGGCTGCATCGGGAATCTGGCTGACGCTCGTGGAACGACCTGCGGATGCATCAGGGCTCGACGTGCTTTCTCTTCGGGTTGGATTGAGCGCGGCGCGATCGCTCGACCGATTTGCCCCGGAGCCTGTGCGACTCAAGTGGCCGAACGATCTATTCGTCGAGGGCCGGAAGCTCGCCGGCATTCTGATCGAGGCGCGGTGGCGAGAGTCGCGGCTCGACTGGGTTGCGATCGGCGTTGGCGTCAACGTGGCCGCGCCCGCGGATTTCCCGCTCGCTGGTGCACTTGATTCGGGAACCCGTCGCGTCGAAGTCCTGGCTGATCTGGTGCCTTCTTTGAGGCTCGCGGCGGCGGCAATCGGTGAGCTGACGGCCGTCGAGCTTGCTGAATGGGACGCGCGCGATCTCGCCCGGGGACGACAATGCCGAGAGCCCGCACGCGGGACTGTTGAAGGAATCACACCAGGTGGCGAGCTGCTCATTGCACTCGCCGACACCGTCGCCAGATTCCGCACCGGCTCACTGATCCTCGACCTTCCGTCATGATCCTCACGTTCGATGTCGGCAACACCGAGACAACCGTCGGCCTGTTTGACGGCGAGAGTGTTTACGCGCACTGGCGCATAACGACAGGGGTGCCGCGGACTCATGACGAGTTCGCGCTGCTGATCCGGTCGCTGCTCGCTGCGGGCGGCATCGCACCGACGGAGATAGATGGGGCGGGAATCTGTTCCGTCGTTCCGCCAGTTACGGGTCCGCTCGTGAGAGCATGCGACGATTGCTTCGCGTCACCGACCGTGATCGTCGACGGCCATGCGAAGCTTCCGATCCGTCTCGAGGTCGATGAGCCGCTGACGGTTGGCGCCGATCGAATCGCGAATACGCTCGCCGTGAGCAGAATCTGGAACCGCGATGCGATCGTTGTCGATCTCGGCACCGCGACGACGTATGACTGCATCACCGCTGACGGTGCCTTCATCGGAGGCGTGATTCAGCCGGGTGTCGCGACCTCGGCCGATACACTCTTCAGGCGGACATCGCAGCTCTCGGCTACCGAGCTGATCGCGCCACGGAAAGTGATCGGGACCCGCACCGACGAATGCATCCGGTCAGGGGTGCTGTTCGGCGCCGCCGATTCGATCGATGGGCTCGTGAAGCGAATCAAGGAAGAATGGAAGGCGGAGAACCCGATTGTCGTTGCAACGGGTGGGCTCGCTGAGACGCTCCGTCCTTATTGCGTGGCGTTTGACGAAGTGGATCCATTTCTTACGCTCACGGGGGTACGCATGGCGTATCAGCTGTTGCAGATAGAGAAGCCCAAGACCAAATGAAGCAAACCCATACATAGAGCTACCCAGCTACCGGCATTTGGCTAGAAAACCGCGCTAAACGCTGTGTGCCAAGCAAAAAGCCGACAGCGCAGTTTGTAGCCAATAGCCGGTGGCTGGGTAGTTCTAAGTATGGGTTGGCTTTTCCTGGTTTAATAGCGTGAGCATGCCTTGAATTACGACACTGATCCGGGTAGCTTAAGGGTTGTTAGCACTCACGTACCGAGAGTGCAAACAACCCTCTTTTTTTTGCCATTTCCCAGCAGGAGGAATGCACAATATGGCCACGAAAACCAGCAGCAGTGTTGCTCCACTCGCGGATCGCGTCGTCGTTCGCGCTCTCGAAGAGACCGAACAGATGCGCGGCGGGCTGTTCATCCCCGATACCGCCAAGGAAAAGCCGATGCAGGGCGAAGTTCTCGCCGTCGGTCCCGGCCGCTACGAGAAGGACAAGCGCGTTCCGATGGAGCTCAAAGTCGGCGACAAGGTGCTGTACGGAAAGTACAGTGGCACCGAAGTCACGATCGATAATGAGCCGCTCCTGATCCTCCGCGAAGCCGATGTGCTCGCGGTTGTCAACTAACCGCAAGGAATACATTCATGGCAGCCAAAGAACTCCATTTCAACACCGACGCGCGCGCAGCATTGAAGCGCGGCGTTGACCAGCTCGCCGAGGCGGTGAAGGTCACCCTCGGACCGAAGGGCCGTAATGTCGTCATCGACAAGAAGTTCGGCGCACCGACCGTCACCAAGGACGGGGTCACTGTCGCGAAGGAGATCGAGCTTTCCGATCCCCTCGAGAACATGGGCGCGCAGATGGTGAAGGAAGTCGCGACGAAGACGTCCGACCTCGCCGGCGACGGCACCACCACCGCAACCGTTCTTGCCCAGGCCATTTTCCGCGAAGGCCTCAAGAACGTCACCGCCGGCGTCAACCCGATGGCCTTGAAGCGCGGCATCGATAAGGCCGTTTCCGCAGTCGTCGAAGAGCTCAAGAAGATGAGCGTTGTGACGCAGGGCAAGAAGGAGATCGCCCAGGTCGGCTCCATCTCTGCCAATAACGACAAGGAAATCGGCGATCTGATCGCCGAGGCGATGGAGAAGGTCGGCAAGGACGGCGTCATCACCGTTGAAGAGGCCAAGGGCCTCGAGACGACGCTCGAGACGGTCGAGGGCATGCAGTTCGACCGCGGTTACCTCTCGCCGTACTTCGTCACTGATCCGGAAAAGATGGAAGTCGTTCTCGAAGACGCGATGATTCTCATTCACGACAAGAAGATCTCGTCGATGAAGGATCTTCTCCCCATCCTCGAGAAGGTTGCCCAGCTCGGCAAGCCGCTGCTCATCATCGCCGAGGACATCGAAGGTGAGGCACTCGCGACGCTCGTCGTGAACAAGCTTCGCGGAACGCTTCGCGTCGCGGCAGTCAAGGCTCCCGGCTTTGGCGATCGTCGCAAGGCGATGCTGCAGGACGTTGCGGTTCTCACCGGCGGTCAGGTGATCTCCGAAGAAGTCGGCTTCAAGCTCGAGAACGCAGTTGTCACCGACCTCGGCAAGGCCAAGCGCATTGTCGTTGACAAGGACAACACGACGCTCATCGACGGCGCCGGCGAAGACGACAAGATTCAGGGCCGTATCAAGGAGATCAAGGCAGCCGTCGAGAAGACGACGTCTGACTACGACAAGGAGAAGCTGCAGGAGCGTCTGGCGAAGATTGCCGGCGGTGTTGCGGTGATCAATGTCGGTGCGGCAACCGAGAGCGAGATGAAGGAGAAGAAAGCTCGCGTCGAGGATGCGCTGCATGCCACGCGCGCTGCGGTCGAGGAAGGAATTGTCCCCGGCGGCGGTGTCGCACTCGTTCGTGCGCAGAAGGTCCTCAAGACCCTCAAGCTCGATGATTCAGACGAGCAGATCGGCGTCGGTATCATCATGCGCGCCATCGAAGAGCCCATCCGCATGATCGTTCAGAATGCGGGCGGCGAAGGCTCGATCGTGATCGAGAAGGTTCGCAACTCGAAGGAGAGCAACTACGGCTACAACGCTCTTACGGACGAGTACGAGAACCTGGTCGAGGCTGGTGTCATCGATCCGACGAAGGTGACGCGCACAGCGTTGCAGAATGCGGCGTCGATCGCCGGACTGCTTCTGACAACCGAAGCGATCATTGTCGAGAAGAAGGAGCCGTCGAATGGCGCATCGGCAGGTGGACCGCCGGGCGGAATGGGCGGGATGTACTAGTCCTTCCGAACTGATGACAAAAGCGGGCCGCGAAAGCGGCCCGCTTTTGTTCTAACATCTGGAACGTCGTTCGCATTTGGGGGATCAACCACCACCTAACTCGACGAACTAAAGGAATGCGCATGCAGCATTGATAAAGTCAGCTTGGTCCTCGCCGCCGTCGTCACGACCGGGGCCGCCGTCCGTCCGACGACTCATTTCCCAAATCCGACGCGGCGCCGTCCATTGTCGCCAGCCTCGACAAAAAAGAGATCTACCTCAAGCTCGGCGACTCAGTCGGCGACTCAGTCGTCGAGACGTATTATGTCGCAGTTGGACAAGACAATAATCCGACGCCAACCCGTTCCATTTCGATTCGGAAGGTGACATGGAATCCCTCGTGGACTCCGCCGCCTGACGCCGTCTGGGCCAAAGGAAAGACAGCGAAGGATCCCGGCAGCCGGTCCAATCCGATGAAGGTCGTCAAGATATTCTTCAAGGAGCCCGACGACTCCATCCACGGCGCCAGTGATGTCGAAAGCCTGGGGTCCGCCGTCTCCCTGGGCGGCTCTCTTTTTTTCGCGATTGACGTCATATTCGGCGTATGACTTCGTCCATTTTTCTCGAGCGTTCACGGTACTACCTCGCGACTGAGTACCCGGCCAAGATTCGTCTCGCCGTGTCACCGCTGTCTTGCGAAGACGTGTGGCGTCGCGCGAACGAAGAGTCCAACAGCGCCGGCAATCTCATCGTTCACCTCGCAGGCAATGTTCGCCAGTGGATCGTGTCCGGCATCGGCGGCACGCCGGGAAGCCGCGATCGCGCAGCGGAGTTTTCTGTCCGCCGCGGCCCCCCTGTTCAGGAGCTGCTCGATTTATTGAGCGCCGCCGTATCCGACGCCGACTCGGTGCTTGCGCAACTTGATGAGTCGCAACTCTCGAGACAGTGCACGATCCAGGGCCGTCAAACAACGGTTCTCGCGGCGATCTACCACGTCGTCGAACATTTCTCGATGCACACCGGCCAGATCATCATGCTTGCCAAGAGCTGTTCACCGGGTGCGGTTCGTTTCTACGACGATGCCAATGGCGCGGCAATTCCACTCTGGGGCGGCGCAGAGGGTGTGCAACGGTAAAGTTGCAATTGCGCGGTCGGCGTCACAGAATGGGGAGGATGCGGCCTCGGTCAAACGTTGCGCGTCTCAGGAAGGGCCTCCACCACTCGGGTATCCAAATGTCAGCGAAGATTCTGCTCGCCGGCGTGGCTGTTTGTGCAGCAAGCGGGCTCACCGCGCAAACGCCTGCGGTCTCGGGGACGTTTGTATCGACAATCGGTGTCGACACCGTCGCTATCGAGCGATACACACGCGGCGGCAACAAGCTCGAGGGAGACATTATCACACGATACCCGCGCGTTCGCATCCTTCACTACGTCGCTGATCTTCGCCAGGCATCGTTCACGGGCATTTCCATGGCAATACGTCGCGTCGGGCAGGATCCGGCAACACCGCCGCCCTTTTCAATGGTCACGCTGATGGGCGACTCGACCGGAACCGTGGAGGTTCAGCGCAGCGGCAGGCCCGACACGGCCTCGACCGGGAATCGCGCATATCGTGGTCGCGTTGCTCCCGCTGTCCCGGTAGAGCCGGCGTCGTTTGGAGTCTACGAGCAGATCCTCGCCTTCAATCCACCGACTACGGCAGACAGTGTTGTCGTCACGACGATCGGCGTTCAACCGGGAGTAAGCCCGACCATCTCGATGGTCCGCAAGGGCAGAGACTCGGTGATCTTCAACAGTAGCTTTGCTCCCGGTTGGATAGAGCGCGCGAGCGTTGACCAATCGGGTCGGATAACAGGCGTCGATGCCACCGCGACGACCGTCAAGGCGATCACGCGACGAGTGAATGTTCTCGATTTCGACGCTGTATCAAAGTCCTGGGCCGCAATCGAAGCGGCGAAAGGCGCGGCGGGTCAGATGTCGCCGCCCGATACCGTTCGCGCCACTGTCGCGCGGGCCAATATCCGGATCGACTACAGCCGGCCGTTCCGGCGCGGGCGGTCAATTTTTGGAAACGTTGTCCCGTGGAACCAGGTGTGGAGAACCGGCGCAAACGCCGCCACGCAGCTGTCGACATCGGCTGATCTCATCATCCGATCGACGACCCTTCCGGCCGGCAAATACAGTCTGTTCATGCTGCCGACAGCCACGGGCGCGAAGCTCATCATCAATCGGCAGACCGGTCAATGGGGAACCGAATACGACCCATCGAAGGATTTCGCGCGCATCGATCTCAACCAGACGACGCTCGCTCAGCCTGCGGACCAGTTCACTATCGCCGTGGCTCCGCTGGGAACGGGCGGGATACTCCGCATGAGATGGGACGACAAGGAGTATTCGCTGCCATTTCGTGTGAAGTAAGCGGGATCGCGATGAGATTTGCGATCATTGCTGGCGCTGCCGCGTGGATCACGCTTGGTACGGCATCGCCGCTTGCCGGCCAGCTCGATCCCTCCGCTTACTCGGCCATGGAGTGGCGGATGATTGGGCCATTCCGCGCCGGCCGCACCGTCGGCGCGGTGGGTATTCCGACCCAGCCGAATGTGTTCTACATCGGCGTCAACAACGGCGGCGTGTGGAAGACAACCGACTTCGGCCGAGTGTGGACGCCGATTTTCGACGATCAGCCGACGGGATCGATTGGCGCACTCGCAATTGCGCCGTCGAATCCGGAAATCGTTTACGTCGGGAGCGGTGAAGGGCTTCAGCGCCCCGATCTCTCGACCGGTGATGGAGTTTATCGATCGGACAACGGTGGCAAGACGTGGACGCATCTCGGACTTCGCGACGGTCAGCAAATCGGACAGATCATCGTCGACCCAACTAATCCGAACCGAATTTTCGTTGCGGTGCTCGGTCACCCGTATGGCCCCAATACCGAGCGCGGAGTGTACCGTTCGATCGATGGCGGAACGAGCTTTCAGAAAGTTCTCTACAAGGATGAGAACACGGGTGCGATCGAAGTCGCGTTCGATCCAGTGAACCCGCGCACCGTCTACGCCGACATGTGGGCTGGTCGGCAGGCACCGTGGGAAATGGGATCGTCGTTCAATGGGCCGGGAAGCGGACTATTCAAGTCAACCGATGGTGGCGACACATGGAGGCAGCTCGGCCGCGGATTGCCCACAATCCAGCAGGGACTGGGTCGTATCGGATTTTCGATCGCGCCGTCGAATCCGAACCGCATTTACGCCACCGTTGACGCCGCAACCGGAGCTGGCGTTTATCGCTCCGACGATGCGGGCGAGAGCTGGACGCTCGCCACGAATGATCCGCGACTGTGGGGTCGCGGTTCGGACTTCGCCGAGATCCGCGTGCATCCGAAGAACGAAGACATTGTGTTCGTGGCTAATGTCGCATCATACCGCTCGACCGACGGCGGCAAGACGTGGATCTCGATCAAAGGCGCGCCTGGCGGCGATGACTATCACCGCATCTGGATCAACTCGCTTAATCCGGACATCATGCTGTTCGCGACGGACCAGGGCGCGACAATTACAGTGAACGCCGGCCAGACCTGGAGCTCGTGGTACAACCAGCCGACAGCACAGTTCTATCACGTCATCACCGACAACCGCGTTCCGTACTGGATTTACGGCGCTCAACAGGAAAGCGGTTCGGCCGGAGTAGCGAGCCGAGGTGACAATGGGGCGATCACGTTCCGCGACTGGCGAACGATTGGAGTCGAAGAGTACGGATACGTCGCGCCCGATCCGATCAACACGAATTTGATTTTCGGTGGCAAGCTGACGCGATTCGATCTCTCCAACGGAGAAGTTCAGAATGTCGCGCCGGAAGTTGTGCGCAGCGGCAAGTACCGATTCGTCCGCTCGATGCCGGTGATCTTTTCGCCCGTCGATCAACGGGTGCTCTATCTCGGATCGAACGTTCTGTTCAAGACGACGACGTCGGGAAGCGGATGGGACATCATCAGTCCCGACCTCACTCGCGAGACGTATGAGGTTCCCGCAACGCTCGGCGTCTTCACCAACCTGGATCCGGAAAAAGGAAAACATCGCGGTGTGATCTACACCGTTGCTCCGTCCTTCAAGACGACGAATACAATCTGGGTCGGAACCGACGACGGACTTGTTCACCTCACGCGCGACGGCGGCAGGACCTGGAAGAATGTGACGCCGCCAGAGCTGACGCCGTGGAGTAAGGTCTCGCTCATGACGGCATCTCATTTCGATGATGTCACCGCGTACGCAGCGGTGAATCGTTTTCGGCTCGACGACCTGAGGCCGCACATCTATCGCACGCACGATGGCGGCGCGAGCTGGCGGGAAATAACGATCGGTATTCCTGCCAACGAAGTCGTCAACGCAGTGCGCGAGGATCCCGTTCGAAAAGGTCTTCTCTTCGCTGGAACGGAACGAGCCGCGTACTTCTCGGTCGATGATGGCGACCACTGGCAATCGCTTCGTCTCAACATGCCGGCGACGTCGATTCGTGATCTCGTCCTTCACGACGACGACATTGTCGTGGCGACACATGGAAGAAGTTTCTGGATTCTGGATGACATGTCGCCGCTGCGTGAGTTGGCCGCGTTGAGGAGCACCGAGGCGCGCCTCTTTGCCCCGCGTGCGACGTATCGCTTCCGCCGCAACAAGAACACCGACACTCCGCTCCCGCCTGAGGAGCCCGCGGGCAAGAATCCTCCCGA
Source organism: Gemmatimonadales bacterium (assembly GCA_038254845.1). GTDB lineage: Bacteria > Gemmatimonadota > Gemmatimonadetes > Gemmatimonadales > Gemmatimonadaceae > UBA4720. Next base: position 21,513 of record JBBSFT010000004.1, read on the forward strand.
CGGAGCGATCATCTACTACAGCTTGCCCCCGGGCGTCAACAACCCCGTGACGATCGAGATAACAGACGCGGCAGGGAAGCAGATCCGGCGGTTTTCGAGCAGCGATGCACCTGCAGCGATTCCGGCGAACCTCGTCATTCCAACGTACTGGATTCGGCAACCCGAGAGCGTGTCGACCGCAGCGGGCTCTCACCGGTTCGTATGGGACCTTCATTACCCGCCGCCCGCTACAACCGACTTCGGATATCCCATCTCGGCCATCGTTCACGATACTCCACTCGAGCCGACAGGGCCGGCTGTCGCTCCGGGAAGGTATTCAGTGAAGCTCACCGTCAACGGAAAGATTTACACACAGTCACTCGCGGTGAAAATGGACCCGCGTGTTCATATGACCGCGGCCGAGCTTCAGCAGCAGTATGCGATTGGCGTGAAGATGTGGCAGGCGACGTCCGATGCAAAAACGGCACTCACCTCGATGAAACAGCCCCGCAAGGGAGCGACAGCCGATGACGCGATGCTCAAGAGCATGTCCCGTATCAACGACGACGCGCTGGCCGTGCTCAACGCAATCACCGAGGCTGATATGCCACTCACTCGGCAGATGATCGCGGCTGCTTCCGACATCGAGTCGAGACTTCGCGTTGCGCGCGACGGATGGGCCAGGCTGAACCCGACCGGGCCGACTCACGTCCGCTTCTGAAAACACTGCTGGCCGATGACGGGCTCACCGCTCGATCTCGACAAGGCAACGATGCAACGCCTTGGCTATCGCGTCACCGATCTCATCGCCCACCACCTTGCGACGATCCGTGATGAGCCGGTCATCGCGTCGGCTCCGCGATCGGTTCTCAACAACGCATTGCAATCAGCCCCGCCGGCGTACGGGATGGCATTCGAGTCGCTGATTGAGACACTCGAGAAGAATGTGTTTCCGTATCATGCGCGCGAACCGCATCCCGGATTTCTCGCATACGTTCCGAGCTGCCCGACGTTTCCTGCGCTGCTCGGCGACTGGATTGCGACTGGATATAACTTCTTTGCGGGGGTGTGGCCCGTTGCGGCAGGACCGAACCAGATCGAGATGGTCGTTCTCGACTGGTTTCGCGAGTGGATGGGCCTTCCGCAGACAGCGAGCGGGCTCCTGACATCGGGCGGATCGGGAGCGAATCTGACCGCGCTGGTGGCCGCTCGTCACGCTGCGATCGAGCGCGGGGGCGACATCAGCAAGCTTGTCGTGTACTCCTCGGCCCAGGCGCATTCGTCGGTGACACGCGCGGCATGGATTGCCGGAATTTCACGTGATAACGTCCGCATGATCGCGATGGACGATCTCTTTCGAATTGACCCCGATGGTCTCGCGCGCGCCATTCGCCGGGATCGCGACGACGGCCTGCAGCCATTTGCCGTTGCCGCAAGCGCCGGGACGACCAACACCGGCTCCGTCGATCCGCTTCATCGTCTCGCTGATCAGTGCGAGCGCGAGCAGTTGTGGCTCCATGTTGACGCGGCCTATGCCGGCTTCGCTGCCCTCACCGCGGAAGGAAAGGAGATGCTCGCCGGGATCGAGCGAGCTGACAGTCTGACTCTCGATCCTCACAAGTGGCTGTTCGTTCCGTTCGAATGCGGATGCCTGATGGTGCGCGATCCGTCCACATTGAGCAATGCATTCCGCATCATGCCCGAATATCTGCGGGACGTCGAGGCTGGCGAGGAAGAGGTGAATTTCGCCGATCGCGGCGAGCAGCTCACTCGCTACTCTCGCGCGCTGAAGATCTGGATGTCCGTCAACTACTTCGGGACCCAGGCGATCTCGGCGGCAATTCAGGACGGAATGAATCGCGCGCGGTTGCTCGAGTCGCTTGTGACAGCCTCTCGCGACTTCGAGACACTGTGCCCCGCACAATTCGGCATCTTCTGCTTTCGCGCGCGTCCGCACGGCATGACCGAAGCAGGTTTAGACGACCTCAACGAGCGAATCAATACGCGTGTTGTCGCCGGCGGTCGCTATTTGATCTCGTCAACGCGCCTCAACGGACGCTTCTCGCTCCGCATGTGCACGCTCGGCTTTCGCACAACGGACGCCGATGTCCGGGATCTCTTCACGACTATCGAGCTCGCGCTCGAGGCGGAGATTCGCTAGCGGGCTATCAGCGCGCGGCGTGGCGCGGGTTTCTCGAGAAGCCGCCCCGGCCGCCGAATTAGAACCGTCTTGTCAGCAACGAGCTCGGCGATTCCGTTATGCGCTCTGATCTCCCTGTTGCGACGAATCCGCTTTCGAATCTCGTGGTTGTGTTTCCATTTTTCGTGATCGACATACGGTCGCTCGTGATACAGGTGAAGGCATGGAGTGCGGTGCCGGACCTGCTTGCCGACGATCCCTGCATTCACCAGACGCTCGCCGAGCGCGCGATCGAGCCCACCGTACGCCATGTCGAGATCGAACCCGTTCACCAGCATGAGCGCTGAACGCCATGTCGAGGAGTTGTGTCCGTTCCAGGTGCTGCGCGTCGGTGTGACGACATCCATCAATGCCGGCAGATATTTGCCACGCATCATTCTCAACGCGCGTTTCCCCGGATGCCAGCCGAGGGACCGGAGGCGCGCGCCGTCCATTGCGCGACCGGACCTCACGTCGTCTACCGTGATTGTATCGCTGACTTGCTTCGGCAGCTTGATGTAACCGCCCGACAAAAAACACCCGGGAGTAGCAAGCCGTGCATGAGTCGCCAGGAAGTCGTCCCGCGGAATGCAGTCTCCATCGGAAAAGACAACGTAGTCGCCGCGGGCCGCGAGAATCGCGCGATTGAGAATTTCGGTTTTGCGAAACCCCTCGTCCTCGTGCCAAACGTGCAGCACATCGAGCCCGCTCTCCGTGGCCACGCGATCGATGACGGCGATGGTGCCGGGGCCGGAGCCATCATCCGCGATGATCAACTCGAACGTTACGCCCTGCTGGCCGGCATATCCCCATATCACTTTTTCAAGCTGGTCAGGCTGATTGTAGGTCGTGATAATGGCCGATACGTGCATGACCATAAGTTATCCTGCCTGTCCAGTCATCGCGACGCCACGCCCCTGGCCGTGCTACAGCCCAAGGGAAAGCTGCGACGCCTTGTGATCGCAGGAGCGAGCCGCCGCAATCGGTCGCGATGGCTGATCCTGCTCGCCGATTGTGATCTGACCCCTGAACGGCGTCCGCCGGAGAGCACGCTGCATTGAGTCGGTGGCGATCCGGGGCGTATTGTTCACGTCGCTCAGATGCGCGAGCACAACATGCGCGAGTCCACGGTGTGCGCACGTCTCCGCTGCGGACGCCGCCGCACGATTGCTCAGGTGGCCTTCGCGCCCGGCGATACGACGCTGCACGCTCGGCGGGTATGGTCCGAAGCGGAGCATGTCAACATCATAATTCGACTCGAGAACGAGAATCTCGACACATTCGATCGCTCGCCGAACAGGCTCAGTCAATACCCCGAGGTCGTAGATGATGGCCGCTCGAACGCCAGTCTCCTTTCCGGTTGCGATGATCGCGACGGGCTCCTCGGCGTCGTGCGAAACGGTTACTGTATGCAGGTCGATATCGCCAATCGCGAACGCGCCATTCGATGGGATCGAGCGTGCCCCCAGCTCGGCGAATCCAATGCACGCCCCCCCGGTTCCCGCCGTCGCATAGACCTGCCATCCCCATTTTGTTGCACCGGCGGCAGCACCCTTCGCATGGTCAGCATGCTCATGCGTAACGACCACGGCCTCGATCGATTCCGGATCCACTCCGATCGACGACAGTCGTCTCGCCAGGACACGCGTCGAAAAACCTGCGTCGATGAGAATTCGTGTCTGGCCAGCCTGTATCAGCACTGCGTTACCCTTACTGCCGCTGCCGAGCACGCAGAGCTTCACGCCGGTACGCTCATGTGATATGCCTCTTCGAGCTGACGGGTCGCCGCCTCACTCAGCGCGACGTGCCGCCGCGACATCATTCGCTTCGCCACTTCAAGAAACTTTGCGCGATTGTATTTCTCGTATGGCTCGCTGTCCCCCCAGGAAAACGGCGGGATGTATTTCGGGGTTGTCGCAGCGCCATAAATATTCGCACCTGTCCCCAGCACGCATCCGGTGGTCAGCATCGTGCCGATTCCGGTCTTCGCGTGATCCCCAACCATGCTGCCAAGAAACTGAAGTCCGGTGTCCCGCAGTCCATCGGGAGTCCACAGTTGTACGGAACCATACGTGTTCTTCAGATTGCTGGTTGTCGTGCCCGCGCCGAGGTTCGCCCATCGCCCGATGTACGAGCTTCCGACGAATCCGGTGTGACCTTTGTTGGAGTGACCGAGCATTACGGATCCGCTGATCTCGCCACGAACCTTGCACACGTCCCCGATGGAGCACGCCCTGATGGCGTCACCGATGATGACACTGTTCTCGCCGATGTAGCACGGCCCGACGATTCGCGTAAACGCGGCGATCGTGGCGCCGCGCCTGACGAGCACCGGGCCTTCCGACGCATCGATTACGACGAACGGCTCGATGCTCGTGCCAGTTTCGAGATAGACCTGATGGTTGCCGATGATCGTCGCATTCTCGATCGCTGCACCGGAGAGCGATGCGCCGGCGAGCGGAATGTCTTCGGCAAGTTGAATCGCGAGCTGGCCGACGAGATCCCAGATATTGTCGAGCCAGCGTCCCGCAAGCGGCGACGAGACACTGTCCGCATCCACCAGCTCATCGAGCGTGACGTCACCCCGAGCGAGCCGCGCCATATCGAGGGTTTGCCTCAATCTCACCGCGCAGATCTTGCCACCGGCGACGTACGATCCGCTCGTATCGTCGACGACCGCATCGAGTGAGGCGACAAATCGCGAGTTCGCAACGACTGAACCGGCGGGTATTGTCGTGTCTGAGGATACCGATGGTGGGGCGCCCTCTTCATCGAAATCGGCGAGATGTAAGGCCCCGATGAATCCGTATGCCCTGGTTCGCGCGATTGACTCCCAGCGTTTTCTGATGAGCTCAGTGCCGGCGCGAAGCTCCGACACAGGTCGTGTCAGCGTGAATGGCTCGAACTGTCTCGCCCGTCTGTCGTCAAAAAGATAGAGTCGTTTCACTGCCTGTCCATCAGCTCCTGAGGCAACGTCTCGAACAGCGACTTGAGATCGGCAGATTTGTCGGTCCTGGTCACCAGCGTCAGGCCATCGCGCGTGACAACCACGAGATCAGACACGCCATACAGCACGACAGTATTTCCTTCGGCGTGAACGACATTTCCGGTCGCCTCGAGTGCATGCACGCTTCCGCTCGTCACATTGCCGTGCGAGTCCTCGGGTTTGACGCGGCGAAGGGCTCCCCATGTTCCGACATCATCCCAGCCGAAGTCGCCGGGAAGCACGCGGACCTTGTCACTGCGCTCCATCACTCCAACGTCGACCGAGATTGGTTTGACTGCGGCGAAGAACGACGCGAGATCCGAAGCCGACGTGTTCAGTGCCTCGGACACTTCTGGCGTGTGAGCCCGAATTTCATCGAGAAACGTCCCGACGGTCCAGACGAAGATTCCGGAGTTCCATAGATAGCCGTTGTGCATCATTGTCTCCGCCCGCTGGCGGTCCGGCTTTTCGATGAATCTCGTAACCGTTCGCGCGCCAATGCCCGCGTCCGCACCCGGCTCGATGTAACCGAAGCCCGGGTCGGGGCGCGTCGGCACCACTCCGACTGTCACGAGCGCGTTCTGCTCGCGCGCAACGCGTTCGGCGGCGAGGAGAATGTTTCTGAACCCCGCGTCATCGCCAATCGCCCAATCCGCATGGACGCACAGCATCGCCGCGTCGCGACCATCGCGCTTCTCGATCTCGCTCGCCGCCCACGCCAGCGCCGCCGCAGTGCCGGCCGGCTTTGGCTCGGCGATGATGTTCGCTACAGGAACAGCGGGCGCGATCGCCACGATCGCATCCGTGAGCGAAGAGTTGGTGAGGATCAACGTGTGCTCAGGCGGGACAATCTCCTCGAGACGGCGCAGCGTGTTGAGCAGGAGCGGTTCCGAGTTCACCAGCGCCAGCAGCTGCTTCGGACGGTCCGGGGTGCTGAGCGGCCAGAAACGCGAGCCGACGCCGCCTGCGAGAACGACCGCCCACCTAGTCATTCGCATTTCCCGCTGAATCACCGTCATCGGCAGCGACTCCCGTCAGCCGGGCAATGAGAGCATAGAGCTTCTTCGGACTGAACGGCTTCGTGATGAAGTCCGTCGCGCCGCCGCTTCGCGCTTCCAGCTCGTATTCCTGCTGCCCCGCGGCGGTCAGGATGATGCACGGAAGATTCTTCCACTTTTCGCTCGACCTGATGCGGTCGAGCACATCGAGTCCGCTCAACCGCGGCATCATCAGATCGAGCACGACCAGGTCGATATCATTTTCCTGGTCGAGCACGTCAGATGCTTCCTGTCCGTCGAATGCGAGAGTCACCCGGAATGGTCCCTGCTCCATCTTTATCTTGATGATTCTTCCGATGTGCGCCTCGTCATCGGCGACAAGGATGTGCTTCTCGGGCGCTGCCGATTCGTTCATCAGCTTAGAACAGGCGGGCGATCGACTCACGATGCCGGCGCACATCGTAGAGCAGGCTTCCCAGGTCGGCCGTCGCGGTTGTCAACACGCACATGATTGCGTCGTCTCCGACCGATGACACAACCGCATATCCAGTCTCGTGCTCGACGAGCGCAAGACGCATCGATCCCTGCCCGGTGGCAGTTCCAATTTCGTCAGCGGCGGCAACGATTCCGGGCACCCGCGCTGCCAAACCTTCGGCGTCGAGATCGATTGTCGCCTGGGTATCGATCAGCAGGCCGTCGCGGCCGAGGATGACTACCGCCTCGATTCCGGCCCGCTGACGGATGGCGACCGTGAGGTCGCGAATTGTCGGCATCAGGGCTCCATCGATAGTGGTGCGATGCTGGGCATGGCCACTAATCTAGTCAACCATATTCGCTTGAACTGCCGTCAGTTACAGGGTATTATCGAAAACCGGGACGGCTCTGTCGCCCCACTTCCTTTAAAGCAGGTTATGAGCACTCGCAAATTCGCGCTGGCGGTCGTCGCCAGCGCTCTCGGTCTGGCTGCGTGCGGCAATCCCCAGGGTATCCTTGCCCAGCTCCCGACAGTCGCCGATACATATACGGTCTTCGCGCTGAGCGGAACAGGGGCGACTTTACCAAGCGGTATCAATACCTACATTCGGGCTGCGGTCCGCGTGGACGGAAACGCGAATTTCGATGTCGCGTTTGACCTCGACGCGAGCGGCAAAGTTCTCATTCTGCCGGTGCAGAAGGTCGTGAACGTCATCACCGGGGGGCGCAGCGTGGCCATTCGGAAAGTGACCGGAACGTTCGACCAGGTTACGAGCGCGCCAACCGGCGCTTATGGCGATTCCACGATCGCGGCAGTGCCCGGCGACGTGATCGTCGTTCAGGCGCTTCGGAACGGTGCCGGCGATGCGTGTCAGTTCGACATCTCGCCGTACATCTATGCCAAACTTGGAATCGACTCGGTGGTGACCTCCACCCGCAGTATTTTCGTCAAGGCGATACTCGATCCGAATTGCGGCTTCAGGTCGTTCGAGACAGGCATTCCCACCAGATAGGTCATGCACGATCTGCGCATGATCCGGGAGCAGATCGATGTTCTCCGCGACGGCATGCGACGCCGCGGCAAGCTCCACAGTGTTGGTCAGTACATCGAACGGGCGGCGGATCTCGACACCGAGCGGCGGGCGACGATCCAGGCGCTCGAGGAGCGAAAAGCCGCGCGCAACGCGCTGACCCAGCAGGTCGCGAAGAAGAAGCGCGCGGGGGAAAACTGCGACGATCTTCTCATTCAGTCGAGAAATCTCGGTGAGGAGATCTCGTGGCTGGAATCGGAGCTCGCCACGACTGAGGCGCAGCTCCACACCAACCTGCTCGAGATTCCGAACGTCACGCTCGACGATGTTCCAGCAGGCGGCGAGGAAAGCAACGAGCAGGTGAGAGAGTGGGGGACACCCCGCGACGCCAACAGTGTCAAGCCACACTGGGACGTTGGCGTCACCCTCGGCCTCATTGACTTCGAGCGCGGCGCGAAGATCAGTGGCTCCGGTTTCATTGTCTTTCGCAACAAGGGCGCACGGCTCGTCCGCTCGTTGATGAACTTCATGCTCGACCTGCACACATCGCAGCATGGCTACGAGGAAACATGGGTGCCGATCGTGGTCAATCGCGCATCGATGACCGGCACCACGCAACTTCCGAAGTTCGAGGATGACATGTATGAGATCAGGGACGCGGATCTCTTTCTCATCCCGACGGCCGAGGTGCCCGTGACCAATCTCTATGCCAATGAGATTCTCGATGCTTCAGATCTGCCAAAGTCGTTGACCGCGTACACGCCGTGTTTTCGCCGCGAAGCAGGTGCGCACGGGAAGGACACTCGCGGCCTGATTCGCGTTCATGAATTCGACAAGGTCGAGCTCGTTCGCTATTCCACACCGGAAGCGTCGGAAAATCAACTCGAGATTCTCACGGGCCACGCCGAGAAGGTTCTTCAATTGCTCGGCTTGCCATACCGGGTGGTCTTGCTGGCCGCCGGGGACACCGGATTCGGAAGCGCCAAGACTTACGATCTCGAGGTATTCGCACCCGGAGCTGGTGTGTGGCTCGAGGTTTCGTCGTGCAGCGTCTTTGGCGACTTTCAGGCGCGGCGCGCCGGCATTCGCTATCGTCCTGCGGAAGGTGGGAAGCCGAGATTCGTGCACACCCTCAATGGTTCCGGCTTGGCGTTCCCGCGGATAATCGCAGCGATCCTCGAGCATTACCAGAATGCGGACGGCAGCGTCGAAGTTCCAGAGGTGCTGCGGCCGTATCTGGGCACCGACCGGCTCGACTGACACGTGCGCCGGTTCGCTCCGGTCACCATCACCTCCGTATGCGTGGCGGCGTTGCTGGTCTGGTATGTCACCTACACTCAGGGAGTGGTTCGCGAGCTGCGGCGTGAGGCCTCACGCGTCGGCCTGATGTATCAGCGTATTTACGTCGGACTCAATGATCCGTCGCCGGAGGCCGGCAACACAGCTCTGCTCGATCTTTCACGGCACATTCGTGAGTCCGGCGTTCCTCTCGTCATCACGGATACGAAAGGAAATCCGACGGACACGGCTAACCTTCCCGGCGCCATGGCGCTCAACTCGTCGGAGCTTCGGACTTTTGTAGCCGCTCTGGACCGCGACAACAGGCCTGTAACCGCTGGAGATGCGGGAACGGTTCACTTTGGAAATACGTCACTCGTGAGGGGACTTCGAATCATTCCGCTCCTGCAGTCAGTTCTTATCGGCATGTTTCTGCTTGCTGGCGCTTATGCGATCAAGACCCGCGGCCGCGCCGACCGCGAGCAGATCTGGGCCGGAATGGCACGAGAGTCCGCGCATCAACTCGGCACGCCGATCTCGAGCATGAGCGGATGGATCGAGTTACTGCGCGAAGCGGGCGGCGATCCGATGACCGAGAGCGCTCTCACCCACATGGATGGCGACATCGAGCGGTTAAAGCGTGTCGCCAACCGGTTCGAGCGCATCGGCCGTCCGCCCCGCCTCGAGAAAGTCGATATCGGTGAGCTCGTGGAGAGAGTGGCCACCTATTTCCGGGCACGGGTTCCGACGCTCGCTCAGCGCGTCACGGTCAACTCCTCGCACGATGACGAACCGCTCTACGTCAGCGGCGATCCAGTCCTTCTGGAATGGGCAATCGAGTCGCTCGCCAAGAACGCGATCGATGCGCTCGCCGGCCGCGATGGCCGTGTCGACATGACCGCGACCGCACTTCCGGAGGGTCACGTCCGTGTCCGAGTCAGTGACAACGGACCGGGTATACCGCGCGAGCTCGGCAAGAGAATCTTCGAGGCGGGCTTCAGTACGAAGGAACACGGGTGGGGAATCGGCCTGCCGTTGGCGCGCCGCATCGTACGGGACAATCACGGGGGCGAGCTCCTGCTCATTCCATCGGAACGCGGAGCGACGTTCGATATTATCTTGAGTTGATGAATGAAACGCTGGATGCCGCCGGCTTCGCTGCCACCGGCGACGCAGAGCCCCTCGCGCGGCTCAACCCCGCTCAGCGCGAAGCCGTTCTCCACTATGAAGGTCCGCTGCTCATCATCGCCGGTGCCGGCTCGGGGAAAACGCGCGTCCTGACGACGCGAATCGCGCGTCTCATCCAGCATCACGGCGTTGACCCGTCACGCATTCTGTCGGTGACGTTCACGAACAAGGCGGCCGGCGAGATGCGACAGCGCATCGCCAACCTCGTCAACTCGGATCTCCGCACGATGTGGTGCGGCACGTTCCACGCTGTCGGTGCGAGAATGCTGAGAGCACACGCTTATGCGGCCGGACGCACCGCGAACTTCACTATCTACGACGAGGACGATGCACTCGGCATCGTCAAGCGCGTGATGGACCGGGTCGGTATCTCGCCAAAGCAGTGGACACCGAAATCAGTGCTTGGGCTCATCTCCGATGCGAAGAACGGGCTCGTCTCTCCCGGCGAGTTGCAGGCGGCGGCCATGGATCCGCTCACAAAGGCCGCCGCGGCGGTCTACACCGAACTCGAGCCCGCACTTCGCGCTGCGAATGCCGTCACCTTCGATGACCTGCTTGTGCTGCCGGTGAGAATATTTCGCGAGAACGCGCGAATTCTCGAACACTATCGCGAAAAATTCCAGTTCATTCTCGTCGACGAGTACCAGGACACCAACCGCGCTCAATTCCAGTTCATCAAGATGCTGGGCCACCATGGCAACGTCGCCGTCGTTGGCGACGACGACCAGTCGATCTACGGCTGGCGAGGTGCCGACATTCGAAACATTCTCGATTTCGAGAAGGAGTTTGCGTCGGCCCGGGTGGTGAAGCTCGAAGAGAATTACAGGTCAACGCCGTCCATTCTCGATGTCGCGAACGCCGCGATCAGCGCAAACGTCGGCCGTCGCGGCAAGACGTTGCGGGCCACGCAGCCGGCGGGCGAGAAGGTGACTCTCTACTCGACGCTCGACGAGCGCGACGAAGCCGACATGGTCGTTGACGAGATGCGGTCGCGTCAATCGAAAGACAGCCGCGGCCTTCGCGACTTCGCGATCCTCTATCGTACAAACGCGCAGAGCAGGGCGATTGAAGATGCGCTGCGAAAGAATGCAATTCCGTATCGCCTCGTCGGCGGCGTGCGATTCTACGATCGGAAAGAAATCCGTGATCTGATGAGTTATCTCAAGCTCATCGCAAACCCGTCCGACAACGAAGCCTTTCGTCGGGCGGTGTCGGTTCCACGCCGGAAGCTGGGCGACACAACAATCGATTCGCTCGCTGCAATCGCACGGGGTGCGAGCGTTCCTCTGCTCGAGGCGGCATCGCGCCCCGACCTGCTGGCTGAGATGCGAAGCGCACCGCGTGCGGGCTTTCAGGAATTCGCGAGCCTGATCGCGCGGCTTCGCGAGCGGGCAAGGGAAGCAAGCGTCGACGAGTTGCTGAGAGAGCTCGTTGATGCGATTCGCTACGGCGATTACCTCCAGGCCGATTCACCGGAAACAGCAAAGGACCGCAGCGAGAACGTCAGCGCGCTGATCGATGGAGCGGCGGAAACAGTTGTTGATGATGGCGGGGAAGTCGGTCTCACGCCGCTCGATCATTTCCTCCAGACCGCCATGCTGGTCGCGCAGGTTGACGCACTCGACCCCAACGCCGATGCGGTCAGTCTGATGACACTTCACAATGCCAAGGGGCTTGAGTACCCGGTGGTCTTCGTCACTGGCCTCGAGGACGGCCTGTTTCCGGGCATCAACTCGATGGACGATCCCGACCGGCTCGAAGAAGAGCGGCGACTGTTTTACGTCGGCATCACACGCGCCGAGCGAAAGCTGTATCTGTCGTTCGCCGAGAGCAGACGGCGAAACGGACAGATGATGCAGTCACTTCGGTCGCGGTTTCTGAACGACATTCCGGGGATGCTGCTCGACGAAAAGAAAACACTCAAGGTCCGCTCGAGTGGCCGCTCTGCATTTTCTCGCGATGCACTCTCCCGCGACACATTCGGCCAGAGCACCTGGCGCTCGAATCTTCCTCGGACTCAGCACGAAGTCCCCGCGTGGCGAAGCGGAACATCGAGAGCGGAAATGGACGTAAGCATGGCGCAGCAGGCGTATCTGCCGGGCGAACGTATCCGCCACAAGCTGTTCGGTGGAGGCCGCATCGCCGAAGTTTCGGGCAAGGGAAGCGATACCAAAGCCGTGATCGAATTCGACGATCAGGCGGTCGGCACAAAGACAATCAAGCTTGCATACACGACTCTCGAGCGAGGGCAGAGCTGATGGCCGTTACCGAAGATGATGTTCGTCACATCGCGGAGCTGGCGCGCCTCGCCGTTCCACCGTCGACACTCGGCGCCCTCGTAGCGGAGCTCAACGGCATTCTCACTCACATGGATGTCCTGACGGCAGTTGACACTTCCGCCGTCGAGCACGTGTTCTCCACTCCGATCGAGGGCACTCCTTTGCGATCGGATTCCAGCGGCCCGCTTGAGCTGTTTAGTGCGCGCGAGACGTTCGCACCAGCCATGCGCGACGGATTCTACCTCGTTCCGCGTCTGGCGACCCACGATGACTCGTCGAACACCGCTCCATGACGATTCCCGATTTCGGACGACTCTCGGCATCGGCACTGGCTGCCAAAATCGACGGCGGAGGCGTGTCCCCGGCCGAGGCCGTTGATACGAGTTTTGCCCGGGCGAGAGAGGCTGGAGCAGGGAAGGAGTCACTCAACCTCATCCTTTGGTCGGATGAGCAGCTCGCGCGCCGCGAGGTCGAGTCGTTCACCAAGGGCCTCGGACGAGCCGGCAAAGGCGGCCGGCTCACTGGCGTTCCCATCGCCCTCAAGGACAACATCGCGACGTTTGGATTGCCAACCACATGCGCGTCGAAAATCCTGGCGGGGTATGTGAGCCCATACGAGGCGACCGCCGTCACCCGCCTCCGTCAGGAAGGCGCGATTGTCGTGGCAAAGACAAATATGGACGAGTTTGCGATGGGCTCGTCAACTGAAAACAGCGCCTACGGGCCCGCCCGCAATCCGATCGACCTCCGCCGCGTCACTGGCGGCTCATCTGGCGGCTCGGCCGGAGCGGTCGCTGCCGGTATCGTTCCGCTTGCGCTCGGATCTGAAACGGGAGGATCGGTTCGGCAACCAGCATCGTTCTGCGGAGTTGTTGGCGTAAAACCGACATACGGCCGGGTCAGTCGCTACGGGCTGGTAGCGTTCGCATCTTCGTTCGATCAGATCGGACCAATCGCTCGAAACGTCGATGATGCAGCTCTCGCCCTGGAGATCATCGCCGGCGTGGACCCGAAAGACTCAACCAGTTCGTCACAGAAAGTGCTGTCTTACCGCGACGAGTTCATGCCACTCGCCACTTCACCGCAACCACTCGATGGACTGACCATCGGCGTGCCGGAAGAGTATTTCCCCGAAACTCTCGACACCGGAATCAGGTCTCTCTGCGAGCGCTCCATCGATTTACTGAAGTCGCTTGGCGCGAAAGTGGTTGACGTGAAAATGCCCAACACCCCGCTGGCAATCCCTGTTTACTACATCATTGCACCGGCCGAGGCGTCGTCGAATCTCGCGCGGTTCGATGGAGTGAGGTACGGCGCGAGAGTAAAAAGCGCGACGCTTCGCGACATGTATGCGGAAACTAGATCGCAGGGATTTGGCCCGGAGGTGACGCGCCGGATCCTCCTCGGAACGTACGTGCTGTCAGCCGGATATTACGATGCCTACTACAAGAAAGCGCAAGCAGTCAGGTCTCTCATCACACGCGATTTCCAAACGGCATTTGGAAGTGGCATCGACGCGCTCTTTACGCCGACAACTCCGACGACGGCGTTTGCGGTTGGCGCGGTGACTGACCCGTATGAGATGTATTTGAGCGACATCTTCACCGTCACGGCAAATCTGGCCGGTGTGCCGGCAATGTCGCTTCCGATTGGCCGGGTTGGTGGTCTTCCGGTTGGTGGTCAGGTGATTGCCAGCCACTTCTGCGAATCGACGATGTTCAGGGTGGCGTACGCGCTCGAGTCAGCGCTTGGCGGGGAGGCTCAGCAGTGACCGCGCCGGCGATACCACCCGTCTATGAGATGGTGATCGGCCTTGAGGTGCACGTGCAGCTCAAGACGCGAAGCAAGGCATTCTGCGGCTGCTCGACGAGCTTTGGTGATGCACCCAATACCAACACGTGTCCGATCTGTCTCGCTCTTCCCGGTGCGCTGCCGGTGCTTAACGAGAAGGCCGTCGAGTTGGCTGCGCGCGCCGCGCTCGGTCTTGGCTGCACGATTCATCCTGTCTCGATCTTCGCGCGAAAAAACTATTTCTATCCTGATCTCCCAAAGGGCTATCAGATCTCGCAGTTCGATCAGCCGCTGGCGACGGGTGGGAAGGTCAGCATCAATGTTGGCGATGTCGACAAATCGGTCGGGGTAACTCGTGTCCACATGGAGGAAGACGCCGGCAAGTCATTGCACGACCGGTATCCGGGAATGACGGCGATCGATCTCAATCGCGCTGGCGTTCCGCTCATCGAGATCGTGAGCGAGCCTGACATTCGCTCGTCGAAGGAAGCAGGCGCATACCTGCGAACGTTGCGGCAGATTCTCCAGTATCTCGGCGTCAGCGACGTCAGCATGGAAGAGGGCAGTCTTCGCGTCGATGCAAACGTGAGTGCGAGGCCAGTCGGTCAGCAGGAGCTCGGCACAAAAACCGAAGTGAAGAACATGAACTCTTTCTCCGGTGTCGAGCGCGCCGTCGAGTATGAGTTCACGCGCCAGTGTGCGCTCCTCGAACGCGGCGAAAAAGTGATTCAGCAGACGCTGCTATGGGATGCGTCGAAAGGTGAAGCCCGGGTGAGCCGAACGAAGGAGGGCAGTCACGACTATCGCTACTTTCCCGAGCCTGATCTCCTTCCGCTCATCCTCCATCCCGAGTGGCTTTCGACGATCAAGGCATCCGTCCCCGAGCTACCAGCTGATCGCAGGCACCGGTTCGGTGACGAATACAAACTCGGCTCCGCCGACATCGACAAGCTGACATCGCTTCCACTGGTCTCGGACTATTACGAAGCGACCGCGCGGATCTCCGAAGATCCGAAAGCTGCAGCGAACTGGGTAATGGGAGAGGTGCAGGCTGCTGTCAATGCGTCGGGAATGCCGATTACGGAATTCCCGGTGCGGCCCGCTGATCTGGCGCAACTCATCAAGCTCATCCGCGATGGACTCGTCAGTCATACGTCGGCGAAGATGATTTTTACAAAGATGGTCGACACCGGCAAACCGGCAGCGCAGATCGCTCACGAACTGTCACTGCTGCAAGTTGGCGATGAGACCGCACTCGCTGGATGGATTGACGAAGTGTTAGCCGAGCATCCGGAGGAGGCAAAGCGCTTTCTCGCGGGCGAGAAGAAGCTGCAGGGAGTGCTGGTCGGCCATGTGATGAAGAAGTCAGGCGGGAAGGCAGACCCGAGGCGAGTTAATCAGTTGTTGACGTCGCGAGCGGGCGCGGGATAAACGGGCTCGAACAACCCGGCTGCATAACTGAGACTTGTGGCCGGCAATCCGAAGTATGTCTTTGCCTTGTCAGCTACAATCGCGTCGTCTCCAATCCTCAATGCGGCTCGCCGGACGCGCTTGGCTTCGCGCAACGCGCTTAGTCCCGCCGGATCGAGACGGAATGGCTCTGACGAATCGAACCGGTTGAACAGGTCGATGATGTAGTCGTACGATCTCATCATGTACGCCGAGACGTCGTCTTCCTGAAGGTCCCACCGGCTCTTCTCCGATACCATCTGGAAAATGCGCTGCCACGATTCGGTATCGGTAACGTACACCATGCCGCGGAAAATGCGGCGGTTGGTAGGCGTGCTGAAAATGGTCGGACTGAGAATTCGATCAAGATGCCCGTCCGAGGCCGAGTGGTCGAGCAGGATTACTTCTCTCGCCCGCCGTGCGAAACGCTCACCGACGTGGGTGTCGATCCGGCTTTCCCAGTAGCTATGGCCAAGCGCGGAAGTCGTCGATGTTATCGCGAGCTGGTGGGGAACGAAATAGTTGTGGGCGACAGTATCGGCCGCGAGGTGTGCGAGATAGCCAAGTCCGAACGCCTGCATCGATTCCGGCCCGGCACGCTGATAGATCTCCATCCCGATGTTCCACGAATGGCAATGCCGGCCCGCGGCCGCGTATTTCTTGGCAATGCTAGTATCGGCAGCAATGCTTCCGTAGAGAAAGTCATACGGAAACGCGGAGATGAGCTGAGCGACAGAGCCCGGCAGCAGCGACAGCGATCTCATGATCGCTTCGCCGAGGAAGATGTGAGTCCCGGGGGTCCAGGCATACGCCGGCGCGGGCGTCGCGGCCAGTGCGACAAGCGCAATGGCAACCACGCACACCAGAAATACCGCTGGCTGTCTTGCCGACAGCCGTGTCAAGCTAGATCCCGATCCGTTTACGCTGGCGGCGGACAGCTTTGCGGAGGTCGTTCATCTCGGCGCGGACGACATCATTGATGGCTTCGCGCGCGCCATCGACATATTCCTTGACCGAATCCGCCATGTCATCGACTGGAAGCGAGTCAACGAACTCTTCGCCGCGATCGCGTGCGACGCGATATCCGCGTGCTCCCTGTTCGCCCGCCCATTGGGCGCCCTCGCGGCCGCGATCAGCGGCCCAGCGTGCGCCGGGCCGCGAGCGGTCACCTGCCCAGCGAGCTCCTTCGAGGCCGGCGAGTGCAGCCCATTTCGCTCCCTTGCCGGTTGCCGACAGGAGCGGACCAATCGGCCGACGTCCGCCCGGTCCCGACCTGAACATCAGCGTGACAACTGCCCCTACCGCCGCACCAAGCAGCGCTGCCGTGAGAAGATCGAACTGTTGCTCACGCTCCTCTTCCAAATTCGTCTCGCGGACGGACGCGCGGGCGCGGCTTCTCCCACTCGGTGCCGCTTTCAAGGTATCTGCCATCCAGGTCCTCCTCCTTGTCAAATGCTTCATGAATGCCGGTTCGCACGCCACGCAGGGTGGACGCGGTGGTCACGAACGCCCCTTCGGCTTCCTCCTGCACGACTGCCATGAGGGCGTTCATCTCCTTGATTCTCTCTTCGGCCAGAGCGAGCGATGAGGCGAGCTTCTGGTTTGCCGCCGTGATCGTCTGGCTGACCTGCTGCATGTCAACGCGAACCGATGTCGAGATGTAATTCACGTTGTCCGCGATTGTGCTCGCGTGCCGCATGATCGGATTGATGTCTCCGTAAATGCGGTCGAGCATGTTGCTGATCTTCGCGTAGCTTTTCCGGAAATTCCAGGCGGCCGGAACGAGCGCAACTGCCAGCACAAGAAGAGCGATCGACGCGAGACCGCTGGCATACGTCGTCACCTTCTCGAACGTCGACGGCTCCGGCTGGATCTGCTTCGTGACGATCGTGTCGGGGAACGTCGCGGCGGCCTGAAGCAGCCAGTGCACTCCCGTTGTCAGCCATACAGTCATGCGCGCGTTGTGTGCAAGGGTAGGGCCAAGGCTCGACGCAGGCGAGCGAACGGTACAAAGAGTGCTACTCACAATATATTAGCGCAACCACGACGGCGTTCATCCTCACACGCATCGTGACTGGATCCCTCGCCTTCCCGCATCATGAGAGAAATGCCTGCAGTTCAATATGTAGTCGAAGGGGGTCGCACTCTCTCCGGCACGATTCGCCCGTCAGGAAACAAGAACGCCGCGCTTCCAATCGTTGCTGCTGCGTTGATCTCCGAGAGCACCGTCCATCTCGAGAACGTGCCGCACATCCGCGACATCGAGACGCTCATCGAGCTGCTTCACTCGGTCGGCGCCTCCGTCGAGTGGACGGGTCACAACTCCCTTCGTATCGAAGCCCGTGACCTCGTCGCGAGCGACCTCGACGCGGAGCTGTGCGCCAAGATCCGCGCCTCCATTCTTCTCGCTGCCCCGCTGCTCGCCCGGTGCGGCGAGATCCGGCTTCCGCCGCCAGGCGGAGACGTGATCGGACGGCGGCGGCTCGACACCCATTTCCTGGCCTTGGAACAACTCGGTGCGAAGGTCTCGCTCGACGGGGGACTCCTCAAGCTGAGCGTGACACGCTTTCGCGGTGCCGATGTGTTTCTCGACGAACCAAGTGTCACGGCGACCGAGAATGCGCTGGTCGCAGCAGTCGCGGCCGAAGGAAAAACAATCCTCCGCAACGCGGCGAGCGAGCCGCACGTCCAGGACCTCGGCAATTTTCTGCGGGCGTTGGGAGCCCAGATCGACGGACTCGGCACCAACTGTATCACCATCGAAGGCGGTCGCCCGCTTGGCAAGACCAAGGTGACGCATACGATTGGGCCTGATCACATCGAAGTCGGATCGTTCATCGGACTTGCCGCTGTGACGCGGTCGGAGATTCGGATTCAGGACGCCGGCATCGAACATCTGCGCTCAACGCGGATGGGATTTGAGAGACTCGGCATCAAGTGCGAGGTCGATGGCGAGGACCTGATCGTCCCGGCGAAGCAGACACTTCGTATCCAGCCTGACATGGGCGACCACGTGCCGAAGCTCGAGGATCAGCCGTGGCCGGCGTTTCCAGCGGATACGATGTCAATCGCCATCGTCACGGCGACCCAGTGCGAAGGCCTGATCATGATGCACGAGAAGATGTTCGAATCCCGGCTGTTTTTCGTTGACAAGCTCATCGGGATGGGCGCGAAGATCGTGCTCTGCGATCCGCATCGTGCGCTCGTTGCCGGTCCGTCGAAGCTGCGCGGTGCGACCCTCGACTCGCCGGACATCAGAGCCGGCATGGCGCTGCTGATCGCTGCCCTCTGTGCCGAAGGCAGCAGTATCATCAACAACGTCGGCCAGATCGAGCGTGGCTACGAACGGATCGACGATCGCCTCCGTGCGCTCGGCGCCAGCGTGGAGCGAGTGGCAGACAGACGAAAGTGACCGCGCTGCTGGACGCGGTTTCGAAGCAGGACGTTCCGGAGTTTGCAGCATTCGGCATCCGCGCGTTCACGACGACGCGCGACGCCGGCACGTTCAGTCTGTCGGGCGCCGAGCCGACCGTAGAAGTGATGGCTCGGTGGACCGGGCTTCAGAATTCCCTGTCCGAACACTCGAGGCGCACCGTGATTGGCCGCCAGGTGCACGGCGCACGAGTCATCACCCACCACGGCGGATGGGAAGGGCTGCTCCGGACTGGAGAGTGCGACGGCCATCTCGCGGCTGAACGGGGAATTGCGTTGGCTGTATCAGTGGCGGATTGCGTGCCGGTATTCATGATGCACCAATCGGGAATCGTTGCGGTTCTTCACTCCGGATGGCGCGGCACGGTCGCAAAGGTCATCGATGCCGGACTTCGCGCCTACGCGCGCGTCGGCATCGCGCCCGACGAGTTAAAGGTGCACCTCGGCCCGGCAATCTGCGGACGATGCTATGAGGTCAGCGCCGATGTTCGATCACAACTGACAGGCCAGCCGTCAAATCGGTCCGGGAATGTCGATATTCGCTCGCTGATTGCCGAACATGCCGCGGAATCAGGAGTCATTGACGTGAGCGTGAGCTCGGATTGCACCAAATGCGATAACGATCGCTTCTTTTCGCACCGGGCGGGCGATACGGGACGGCAAGTGGCGGTGATTGTTGCTGGCATTATGGAGTGAGCCCGTCTTCCTCATTCATTTCTCCGCGGCCTTCGCGATAAGGGTCTTGATGTCCCCGTCTACTCTCGCGGTCTACTCTCGCGGTTGACTCTATAAGTAGCGATGCCTAGATTGAATGATGTAGCGCGGCTTTGATGGCGCTCGAAAATGTGGGGATGCCCCCCACATTTTTTTGTTTGGTGCGGTCTGCTCGAAACTAGATGAACGAAGCTCTGGAAAACATTGTTCGAAAAGAACTTACGGGCTTGGCGCTTGAGCTGTTTGAGCTTCGGTCGGTGGGTACGCGCAACCGTCCGGTTCTCGATGTCAGAATCGAGAGACTGGATGGCGAAAAGGTCACTGTGGACGATTGTGCCAGAGCATCACGGGCAATTGAAGAGAAGCTTGACGAAGGCGATGTCGTGGGTGCGCAATACGTTCTCGAGGTGTCTTCTCCTGGCGTTGAACGACCGTTGAGAAATGCGGGAGACTGGAAGCGCTTCGTCGGCCGTGACGCTGTCATTACAGCCCACCCGTCTGAAGGCCGGACCGGGCTCAGCGCAAAAGAAGTCCGGATCGCCGGAGTCGAAGGTGAGCCGGGAGATGAAGTTGTCGTTGTCGAGGATGCGTCGGGAAGCACCCATCGCGTTCCGCTTGCCGCGGTGACAAAGGCGCGGCTTGCATTCAACTGGAAAAGGTAAGGAGCTTGGATGGCGGGTTCACTTGAAATCCTGACGGCAATTCGGGAGCTGACGAATACCAAGCAGCTCGACCGCACCGAGCTGCACGGTTTGCTGTTCGATGGCATCACCGCTGCGCTTGCGAAAAAGCATGGGCCGACCGTCCAGGCCGAAGTCGCTATCGATGAAGAGAAGGGAACGATTCGTATCGTCCGCCTTCGCACCGTCGTTGCCGAAGTCACCGACTCCGCCCGCGAAGTATCGCTCGAAGAAGCCCGCTTCGAAGATCCGGAATTCCAGGTCGGCGACGTGCTCGAGGATCCCGTGGACTTCGCCGAGTTTGGCCGGATGGCCGTGCTTGCTGCAAAGCAGCGAATCATTCAGCGCGTTCGCGAAGGTGAGCGCACGAAGATCCGCGACGAGTTTACGACTCGCGTTGGCGACCTCCTGTCTGGCGAGGTGCAGCAGATCGAACGTGGCAAGCTCGTCATCATGCTGAACAAGTTCCGCGAAGCGGAGGCGGTCATCCCGTATCGCGAGCAGAATCACCGCGAGCACTTTCATCAGGGCGATCCGCTCCGCGCGGTTCTCAAGCGTGTCGAGGAAACGCCGAAGGGACCGCGTCTCATGCTGAGCCGTGGGGATCCGATGTTCGTCAAGGCACTATTCAAGCTCGAAGTGCCGGAGATCCAGCAGGGCATCGTCGAGATCAGAGCCGCTGCGAGAGAGGTCGGCAACCGGACCAAGATCGCCGTCTTCTCGCGCGACGATTCGGTCGACCCGGTTGGGGCGTGCGTTGGCCTCAAGGGTTCGCGCGTGCAGGCTGTCGTGAATGAGTTGCAGGGCGAGCGGATCGATATTGTGCCGTGGTCGGCCGATCCCGAGCGGTTTGCAAAGCTGGCGCTCGCGCCGGCGCGGGTCGCCCGCGTGTTCAGTGACGCCGCGACGAAGACAATTCAGGCAGTTGTTGACGAAGATCAGCTGTCGCTCGCGATTGGCCGCAATGGCCAGAACGTGCGCCTCGCTTCCGAGCTCACCGAGTGGAAGATCGAGCTGTACTCCAGCCGTGAGTGGATGGAACGCGGCTCGGAGCAACAGATCTTTGCTCCGCTCCCCGGAGAAGAAGGGGCCGCGAACGTGAATCCGCGTCTCAGTGAAATTGAAGGGCTCGAGCCCGCGACTGTCGCAGTGCTCGAAGATGCCGGCTACAAGACGCTCGACGACATCATCGATCTCGAGCGTGAGGATTTTCTGCGGCTGGCCGGCATTGCCCCTGAGGAGGCAGACCGCCTCATGACGATCATCCATGAGTTGACAACCGAAGAAGGCGAAGCGGGGCTCGACGACGCGAGCCAGGCTGAAATCCCCGAGCCAGCGGCCGACGGCGACAGCGCTCCGGCCGAGCAGGGGACGGTTGGCAGTGACGGCGGCGCGGGTGATGCGACAAACGCGAATGATGGGAAGGGCAACCCGGACTCGGATGCGGGAAATGTTCCGCCAGCGAAACCGGGTGAGAGAAAGGGAAGTTGATCACCGAGGTCGCGAAGAAGAAAGCCCTTGGGCTCGTCGGGCTTGGTCTTCGCGGCCGAATGGCGGTCGTTGGAGTCGCGCAGGCGCGGGACGCGGCAAAGCACGGTAAGCTGAAAGTCGCGCTTGTGGCGAGCGATGCATCGAAGAATAGTCTTGACAAGATCGCCGGATTGCTGAAAGCACATGGCGTGCCGGTTATCATCGACCTTTCTGCCGCCGAGCTGGGCGGAATGACTGGACGTGACGCAGTTGCCGTGATCGGCGTGACAGATAGAGGCTTGGCAAAGGGAATTCTCGACGCGATTCCCAGCGCCGACGGTGTGACGGGAAAAGATGTGCGGCCGGTTCGACCACCGAACCGCCGGGGACCAAGGAGGTAGTGTTTTGAGCAAGCTTCTCGTAAACGACATGGCTGGCGAGTTCGGGATATCGGTCGATGAAGTGATCAACCTTCTTCGACAGATGGACGTTCCCGTGCGCAGCCATATGACGCCGCTCTCGGACGACCAGGTCGCCCGGATCAGAGCGCGGTGGGAGCGCGAGAAACGAGCTCGGGTCACGGCGCCTGCGGCGAGCCCGGCTCGTCGCCGTCGCGGCGCCGCCGCCGTTATCGAAACCCCGCCACCAGCGCCTGAGCCTGCTGCCGATGCAGGCGGCCGTCGCCGCCGGCGGATCGCCGAAGCCGCTCCGATCGCCGAGGAGCAGCCTGATGCCGAACCGGCGCCGGTGACTTCTTCCGTAGCGGACGTCAGCACGCCCGAAGTGCCGCTTCCGCCAAAGCGTCCGCTGCCGCCACCCGTCTCGGCTCCCGAGCCGCTGTTCTCGGCGCCGCCTGCAAGCGACGTCCGCCCAGCCCGCGATCAAGCAGATGAGCAGGCTGCACCGTCCGCTCCTGAGCGGCCCACTGCACCTCGCCCGCAGCCACTGCAGCCGCACTCGCCAGTGCAGCCGCAGCAGGCTCACGGCACCCAGCAACAGTCGTCAAGCTCGGGCTCTGCGCTTGACAGGCCGCGGCCACGCCCGATCGTTCCCGGTGCGCCGCGCCCACGTCCGGTTGCGACAGGCACTCCGTTCGCCCCGCCGCGTCCAGTCGCGTCAGCCGCACCCGGCGCGCCCGCCGGATTTGCCGGAGCGCGCCGCGATGAACGTCCACGACCAGGCGGTGCCGGTGATGATCGAGCACGCCGCGGCAAGAAAGGCAAACGCGGCTCTGTCGATCAGGAAGCCGTCTCGTCCAGTATCTCGAAGACGATGACGGCCCTTCGCGGCACGACCCCGCGCCGGGGTGGCGCGCGCCGTACCGACGACGCGAACTATCGCGAGGAGATGGAGGCACAACGCGTTGCCGCCGTCGAGCGAGAGAAGAAAACCGTTCGGGTCAACGAGTTCATCACGGTCAGCGAGCTCGCCGGAATCCTCAAGATTCCCGCGACCCAGATCGTCGGGTTCGCATTCAAGAACCTCGGCCTCATGATCACGATCAACCAGCGTCTCGACTTTGACCAGATCGAGCTCATCGCTGGTGAATTCGGATTTCAGGCTGTGCGGGAAGAGGAGTATACAGCGGGCCTGGAGGAAGCCGTCATCACCGACAGTCCCGAAGAGCTCGAGTCACGGCCGCCGGTCGTTACCATCATGGGGCACGTTGACCACGGCAAGACATCGCTGCTCGACTACATCCGAAAGGCCAACGTTGTCGCCGGCGAATCAGGGGGCATCACGCAACACATCGGCGCTTACAACGTTGCATTGCCGAGCGACAAGAACATCACGTTCCTCGACACGCCGGGTCACGAAGCGTTCACGGCCATGCGTGCCCGCGGGGCGCAGGTCACCGACATCGTCGTCCTCGTCGTCGCGGCCGACGATCAGGTTATGCCGCAGACGATCGAGGCGATCTCGCACGCCAAAAACGCCGGCGTGCCGATGATTGTGGCGATCAACAAAATCGATCTCCCTGCCGCAAATCCCGGCAAGGTGAAGCAGGACCTGCTGCAGCACGGCGTTGTGCTCGAGGAATTCGGCGGCACCACGTTGTCGGGCGAGATCTCCGCGAAGAAGGGAACGGGCGTCGATCAACTGCTCGATCAGATTCTTCTTCAAGCGGAAATTCTCGATCTCAAGGCAAACCCGAACCGGCGCGCGGTCGGCGCTGTCGTTGAAGCCCAGCTCGATCCGGGCAAGGGCCCGGTTGCAACCGTTCTCGTGTCCGCCGGAACGCTCAAGGTTGGTGACGATTTCATTTGCGGGATGTACTCAGGGCGCGTTCGCGCACTGCTCGATGAGCGGGGCAAGGCGGTCAAGGAAGCTGGTCCAGCGATTCCGGTGCAGATACTTGGAATCGGTGGCGTCCCGATGGCCGGCGATCAATTCGTTGTCGTCGAGGACGCGATGGAGTCGCGCGAGATTGCGCAGACGAGACAGCGCCTCGATCGCGAAGCGAAGAGTCGGCGGACATCGAAGAGCATTGTCTCGCTCGAAGACTTCATGAATGCCGCGGCGGCGGGCGAGAAGCGGGCGCTCCGAATCGTCATCAAGGCGGATCAGGGCGGCCCGGCCGAAGCACTGGCCGATGCACTCGGCCAGCTGTCTCACGACGAAGTCTCGGTGGACGTAATTCACCGCGGCGTCGGCTCGATCACCGAGAGCGACATCCTGCTCGCCCGCGCGTCTGGGGCGATCATCGTCGGATTCCACGTGCGCCCCGACAACAACGCGCGCGCTGCAGCCGAGCGTGAGGGCGTGGACATCAAGCTGTACAAGGTGATCTACGAGGCGGTCGAGGATGTTCGCGCCGCCCTCGAAGGCATGCTTCGTCCCGAGGAGCGCGAGGTCGTGCTCGGCGAAGCGGAAGTGCGCGAGACGTTCAAGGTTCCGAAGCTCGGCCTCATCGCCGGTTGCTCCGTGCGGAGCGGCATCATCGTTCGCCAGACGCGCGCGAGAGTCATTCGCGACAGCGTCGAGATCTACGACGGCAACATCGGTTCACTTCGCCGGTTCAAGGACGATGTGAAGGAAGTTCGCGAGGGGTTCGAGTGTGGTATCGGGATCGAGAACTTCAACGATATCAAGGTAGGCGACGTCATCGAGTGCTATCGCAAGGAACAGGTTGCGCGCACTCTTGCGTCGACTGCCACTGCGTAACACGCGCCGCTCGGACCGCGTTGCCGAAGCGATCCGGGAAGAGGTGGCGACATTCCTCGCGGAATCGGCAAAGGATCCGCGCATTGTTGGATTCGTGACGGTAACGGGCGTCGAGATCACGTCCGATCTCCGTCACGCGAAGGTATTCGTCAGCGTCATGGGGAGCGACTCCGAGAAGGAGGCAACGTTCGAGGGTCTGGCGAGCACGGCGTCGCATCTCCGGTCGCGAGTCGGGCGGGCGTTGCGCCTGCGGGTTGCGCCGGAGTTTCAATTCAAGGAAGACGACAGCGTGGCGCGCGCGGCGCGCATTGAATCGCTTCTCGCCGGGATCAAGGCAGAGCCCTCGGCGGAGACCGCGCTCGATGAATCTTCGCCGGTCGTTCGCGGCGAAGATACAGACGACTGACGGCTACACGTGTCCGCTCGGCCTGAAGGACTGCTGCTGGTCGACAAGCCGGCAGGAATGACGTCGCACGACGTGGTTCAGCTCGTTCGTCGAATCTACGGAGAAAAAAGCATCGGTCATCTCGGAACTCTTGACCCGTTCGCGACCGGGCTGCTGGTCCTTCTGATCGGTCGGTCGACGCGGCTCGCGACATTCATCGACACCGAGCCAAAGGCCTATGCAGCGACCATCCGCTTCGGAGCCGAGACCGATACTGATGACTGTAGTGGTAGCGTGGTGCGTGACGGGCCACCTCCCGACAGACCGGCAATTGATGCGGCAATCGCTGAGCTCAGTGGCCGCATCGACCAGGTGCCACCCGCATATTCCGCGAAGTCGGTGGACGGAGTTCGAGCCTATGACGCGGCGCGCCGCGGCGATCCGATTGACTTGCCAGCGATACCCGTCGATGTCCACCAGTGGATCGTGACAGATGACCGTCAGTCTGAGCTGGACGTCATTATCACATGTGGCTCAGGCACTTACATTCGTGCCCTGGCGCGCGATCTCGGGCGGCTCACGGGCAGTGCGGCACACCTCTCCGCGCTGCGGCGGCTGCGAACTGGACCGTTCGACGTTGGCGATGCGAAGACGCTCGACGAACTCCGCTCGAATCCATCGCCGCTTCGGTCATTGACGGTTGTCGCATCGAGTGTCTGATGTGTTGAGCGGAACCGAGTCAGGGCTGCCGCCTACCGTCGACGGCACGATCGTCACCGTCGGTACCTTCGACGGCGTTCACCGCGGGCACGTTGACGTGATTCGGCGTCTCGTGAACCGGGCGCGATCGATCGGCGCGCCGAGCCTGCTGCTGAGCTTCGATCCTCACCCCCTCGAAGTCGTCAATCCGGCTGCGGCGCCGTTGCTGCTGACGACGACCGAAGAAAAGCTCGAGGTCATTGCCGAAACTGGAGTGGATTATTTAGCGATCATGCCCTTTACGCACGAGCTTGCGACATACGGCGCGGAAGAGTTTGTGGAGCTCGTTCTGCGGCGCCGGTTCAGGATGCGTGAGCTGCTGATTGGCCACGACCACGGTTTCGGGCATCGTCGAGCAGGGAATGTGGCGGTGCTACACGAGCTTGGAGCCCGTGACGCGTTTTCGGTCGATGTGGTTGATGCAGTGTCCAGTTCGGATGGCCAACAGATTTCCTCGACGTCGATTCGGCGGGCGGTCGCGGGTGGCGATCTCGACCGCGCAGCAGATGGACTTGGCCGCCGCTACTCCATTTCAGGTACTGTAGTCGCCGGCAGCGCGCGCGGCCGGGCCCTTGGGTTCGCGACGCTGAATCTCTCCACGCCGAGCCCGCGAAAGCTGCTGCCGCCGGATGGTGTTTACGCGGTACTTGTCCAGACGCCGGCGGGAGAATTCGGGGGAATGATGAATCTCGGACCGCGCCCGACCTTTGGCGACGCCGATCGGTCCATCGAAGCGCATTTGTTCGACGCGTCCGGCGATTTTTATGGCAACCCGGTTCGGATCGATTTTGTCTCATTCATTCGGGAGACAAGACGCTTTTCGAGCGCTGACGAGCTTGTGGTCCAGCTCGAGGCCGATCGCGAAACTGCGCTTTCTGCTTTGACTCCCCTCACACGTCCCGTTAACCTTAAAGGCTCTATGGGAACAGCACATTTTACCCCTTCAGTCGCATGACACTGCGGTATCGGATTCTGATCATCATCGGGTTGATTGTCGCCTCTGCGGCGGCGCTCTTCCCGCGCACCGTTACCGAGCGCGTCAAGCGCGGTGACGGTTTCGTTTACGACACAGTGCGCCGGGTGCCGCTCAAGCGTGGACTTGACCTTCAGGGCGGGATGCATCTTGCGCTCGAAGTTGATGAGTCGAAGGGCGTGGTGCCGAAGAAGAGCGAGGCGATCGACCGCGCTCTCAAGGTTGTCCGCACGCGCATTGACCAGTTCGGCGTGTCCGAACCGCTTGTGCAGAAGTCTGGTAACGACCGCATCATTGTCGAGCTCCCGGGCATCGACGATCCGCTTCGGGCTCAGGAAGTCGTTCAGAAATCAGCGTTCCTGCAGTTCCAGATCACCGACAAAACGGGCGCCCTCGAAAAGGCGTTGCCGCGACTCGATGCGGCGGTCAAGACCATTGCGCTCGCTGGCACTTCCGTCGTCGCGAATCCGGCAGTTGCAAAAGTCGACACGAGCGCGGCGGGCAACGTCTCGGGACTATTCACCAAGGACACGACGAAAAAGCCTGGCGACTCGGCGAAGACAGATACGGCAGCCGTTGCGCCAACGACGGGACTGTTCTCCAAGCTCATCCAGCAGGGCCAGATGCCTGGCGAATATCTCGTTGGCGAATCGGATGTGGCGACAATTGAAAGCTATCTGTCCCGCCCGGAGGTGCAGGCGGCTCTGCCTCCGGGAAAAGTGCTTCGGTTTGGGAGCGACTCGGCCGTCCTGGCGAACAAGCCTTACCGGTGGATGTACGTGCTCGACCAGCGTCCAATCATGACCGGCGAGCATCTCACCGACGCGAAGCCGAACACGTCGCCAACCGAAGGTACGCTCGTCGAGTTTCAGTTCGACAATGAAGGCGGCCGCCGCTTCCGGAGCGAGACGTCGAAACACCTGAAGGACTACATGGCGATCGTGCTCGACGATCGCGTGATGGGTCGCCCTCCCATCATCAATGGGGTCATTGGCAATCGCGGCCAGATTACGATGGGCGGGAAGGACCTTCAGGCGGCGTCCGATCTCGCTCTCGTTCTGCGCGCCGGCTCGCTTCCGGCTCCGCTCAAGATTGCGGAAGTTCGCAACATCGGTGCAAGTCTTGGAAAGGATTCGGTGCAGGCAGGAATCACGGCCGGCCTGATTGCCGTCCTGCTTGTCGTCGTCATCATGATCGGCTACTACCGCTTCTCCGGGGTTCTGTCGATCATCGGCCTGTCGTTGTATCTGCTGTTCACTCTTGCTGCGCTCGCCGCTTTTGGAGCGGTGCTGACGCTTCCGGGCCTCGCTGGTTTCGTCCTCTCGATCGGTATCGCGGTTGACGCGAACGTGCTGATCTTCGAACGAATTCGTGAGGAGCTTGATCACGGCAAGACGGTTCGCACCGCTGTCGATGAGGGCTTTCGTCACGCCATGAGCGCGATCGTCGATTCCAACGTTTCGACTGCACTGACGGCTGCCGTGCTTTATCAGTACGGTACCGGGCCCGTTCGCGGCTTCGCCGTAACCCTTCTCGCCGGTATCGCGGCATCGATGATCACCTCGATCTTCGTTGTGCGCACATTCTACATGATCTGGCTCAACCGCTCGCAGAGCGCACAGACACTGAGCATCTGATGCTTCGCATCCTTCATGGCACCAACTACGATTTCATCCGCTGGTGGAAATGGGCGGTCGGAATTACGGCGGCTTTTATCCTTCTGGGCCTTGGCTCGCTCGCTGTCAAGCGACCCAACTTCAGCATCGAGTTCACAGGCGGGACTCTGATGCAGCTGCAGTTCACCAATCCGGTCGACGTCGGTGCGCTGCGCTCTTCCCTCGATCAGGCCGGAATAACGGGGGCCGAGATTCAGCAGTTTGGAAATGCTCGTGAGTACACGGTTCGCGCTCAGGAAGCCGAGCAGCGGGGCGCCGTGACATCCGGTGCGGAGTCGGTTTCAAAGAAGATCCAGAACGTGCTCGTCCAAAAGTATGGTGCCGGAAACGTGCGCGTGGTCCGCACGGAAGCCGTTGGTCCCCGGGTCGGCGACGAGCTCCGTCGCGACGCGATAATCGCGATGCTGCTGTCGTTCCTTGTCACGACGGTTTATCTGGCGATTCGATTCGAATGGCGCTTCGGAGTCGCCGCGCTGATCGCCACGTTCCACGACGTTTTCACGACGATCGCATTCATCAAGCTGCTTCATCTCGAAGTGTCGCTTACGGTCGTCGCCGCAATCCTCACCGTTATCGGTTATTCACTCAACGATACGATCATCATCTTCGATCGGGTTCGCGAGAATCTTCGCAAGGGTCGCAGGGAATCGCTGTACGAGACGCTCAATCGTTCGATTAACGAGACGCTGCCCCGGTCGATCCTTACTCACGCGACTGCGTTTGCGGCAACGTTGGCCCTCATCTTCTTTGCCGGTGAAGTCATCAGGCCGTTCGCTCTGGTGATGGCGTTCGGTATCTTTACCGGTACGTTCAGCTCGATTTACATCGCCAGCCCGGTACTGCTCTGGATCGAACGAAGATGGCCGCGGAAACTGGGAGTGTCGAAGGGTTCATCGACAGTCACGCGCACCTCGCCGACAAAGCGTTCGCCGGTGACCGCAGCGAGGTAATCGCTCGCGCTCGGGAGCGGGGGGCCGCAGCGATCGTCTGCATCGGCTCCGGCAGCGGCGCCGAGGATATCCTTGGCGCCGCTCGCGCTTCAGCCATTGTGTCCTCAGCGCATCCAGCATTCGTCTGGTTTACAGCCGGTGTGCACCCACACGATGCGGAGTGGTTCGATCCGGCACGGGATGGCGCTGCCCTTCGTGACATCGCTGAACGATCGGTTGCGATCGGAGAGTGTGGACTGGACTATCACTACGACAATTCGCCCCGACGTGAGCAGCGACGTGCCTTTGCCGAACAGCTCTCAATTGCCGCGGAGCTCCGTCTCCCCGTTGTGGTGCACACGCGTGACGCAGAAGACGATACGAATGCAATGATCACGGAGGCGTCGGCGAGCGGTGTCACTGGCGTTCTGCATTGCTACACGGGCTCCCACGCGCTCGCTCAAGCCGCTATTGACGCCGGCTGGTACATCTCGTTCAGCGGCATCGTGACCTTCAGGAAGTGGAACGACGACGATCTGGTGAAGCTCGTGCCCGGCGATCGATTGCTCGCCGAGTCGGATGCACCGTATCTCGCGCCGGTGCCGAATCGTGGAAAGCGGAACGAGCCGGCGTGGGTTTCGCATACCATTGCACGCCTTGCCGATGCGCGTGGCGATACTGCGGCCAACGTCGCTTTGTTCACCGCCGCGAACGCTCGCCGGCTGTTTACGCTGGCGTGAACAGCCGGCACAGGAGTAACATTGCGCGGGTTCACATTCTTGGCCAAGCGAGGAACAGCGTGGAGCACGTGAAGACTGACAACGCCCCGGCGGCGATTGGTCCCTATTCGCAGGCGATCGTCGCGAACGGATTTCTGTTTTCGGCCGGGCAGATTGCACTTGACCCGGCAACCGGGCAGATGGTTGACGGTGGCATCACACCGCAGACCGAGCGAGTCATGAAAAATCTCGAATCCGTCCTCGCCGCCGCCGGTCTTGGTTGGCAGAATGTGGTCCGGACAACTGTCTATCTCCACGACATGGCGGATTTCCCGACAGTCAACGAGATCTACAGCCGCTCGATCGGTGACGCGCGGCCAGCGCGGTCAACTGTGCAGGTGACTGCGCTCCCACGCGGAAGCCTGGTCGAGATTGATCTGATCGCGGCGACAAAGTAACCAACCGATCCCTCAGAGGCTACGATGAGCACGTCCAAAACGCGCGAAGAGCTGTTCCGTCTCACTGCGTTCGCGCGATGTGCCGGGTGAGCGGCAAAGATGGGTCCGGGTGACCTGTCAGAGGTGCTTGCTCCGTTAGCGTCGTCGAGTGATCCGCGGCTCCTTGTTGGTCGCGAGACGTTCGATGATGCGGGAGTCTATTTGCTGTCGGACGAGATTGCGCTCGTGCAGACGGTAGACTTCTTCGCGCCAATTGTCGACGATCCGTATGACTTCGGTCAGATCGCGGCGGCAAATGCCCTGTCGGACGTCTACGCGATGGGCGGCCAGCCTCTTACTGCTCTCAACATCGTGGCGTTTCCAACTGGCGAGCTGCCACTCTCGGTACTCACGGATATCCTGCGCGGCGGGCAGGACAAGGTGCATGAGGCTGGTGCTCACATTGTCGGAGGCCACACCATCACCGACACCGAGCTCAAGTACGGCCTGTCCGTAACTGGTCGCGCGCATCCCGCGTTTCTGTTGACGAATGCGGGCGCAAAACCGGGAGATTCTCTCGTTCTGACAAAGCCGATCGGGAACGGGATTCTCGCGACGGGCTTCAAGAAAAGCGCTGCCGGTGATCACCGGTTTGAGTCGATCATGACGGATGCAATCTCGTCATCGATGCTTGACGGGATGAAGGAGCTGAACGGTCACGCTTCGAGAGCAGCGCTCTCGATGGGTGTGACGTGCGCGACCGATGTGACCGGCTTCGGGCTGCTCGGTCACGCGTCGCACATCGCCCGCGCGAGCAATGTCACGATTGGCATTCATTCGGCAAAGGTTCCTATTCTCCGCGGGGTCGTCGAAGCGTTCGAGGCGGGCGCCTCGAGCGATGGGTTGACGCGAAATGCGAGCTACATCGAGCCGATGGTCCGCTGGGGGCCGGTGAGCGATGTCACCAAAGCCATTTTGTGCGATCCGCAGACTTCCGGCGGCCTGCTGGTAGCAATGCCTCGCGAGCGCGTCGGCAACTATCTTTCGAAAGTCAAAGGCGCCATGGAGATCGGTGAAGTCCTCGAACGAAACGAATTTGCGATTTTGGTTGACTGACAACGGGGGTGGATGGGGCCTGGTGGCTTCCCCAGTCTTCAAAACTGGTGTGACCCGACCTCGTCGGGCCTGGTGGGTTCGATTCCCACACTCTCCCGCCAGACTTGTCTTGCTCGCGTTGATTTCCGCGTGCTTGTTCGCGGCACCTTCACGATTATCGGCGCAACGTCCCGACACGACGAAAACACGCGTGCCGAGCGTCATCATCCGTGGCGCTCAGCGCGACAGCCAGGCTGTTGACGCGCCGTCGGTAATAAAAATTTCGCCCCGCAAAGCCTTTCTGACATCGCTCGTAGCACCGGGCTATATGCAATTCAGGTTCAGCCGGCCCAAAGCCGCCGCCCTTTTTCTCAGTGTCGAGGCCGCGACGCTCGCAATGACGATCAAGTCGAGAAGCGACCTCAATAAAGCAAAGGCGGCGCGCCTCGATTCAATCTTCACTCCGATTGTCGATAACCTCGGAATGCCGGTCATCGATTCCGTCACGGGGAAGCCGAAAATTCTCAGTGAGCTGCGAAACAAGAACATTGCGGACCGGGTCGCCGCGCGGCGCACGCATCTCGAGGACTGGATCGCCGGCCTTGTGTTCAACCATCTCTTTGCAGGCGCGGATGCCTATGTCGCGGCCAATCTGGCCGACTTCAACACTAATGTCCGGGTCACGTCGACCGGGCGCAGCGTAAAAGTGCTCGCCAGCATCGCGTGGTAACTGATAGCTCCGCTCCGATTGGCGTATTCGATTCCGGCATTGGCGGTCTCACCGTAGTTCGCGAGCTCATCCGGCAATTGCCGAACGAGAGCATCATTTACTTCGGCGATACAGCGCGCGTTCCGTATGGCCCGAAGAGTCCGGACACTGTGCTCCGGTACAGTCGCGAGATCACGCACTTCCTCAAGGGTGAGGGAGTGAAGGCCATCGTGATCGCCTGCAACACCGCGACAGCGCATGCGCTTCCGGCGCTTCGCGAAGAGAACGACCTGCCGATGGTCGGCGTCATCGAGCCTGGCTCGCGCGCGGCAGCGCGGGCCACTACGGGCGGACAGATTGGTGTGATCGGAACATACGGGACGATCAACTCGCGGGCTTACGAGAAGGCGATCGCGGATGTCGCTCCTGACGCTGTCATCACTGCACTGGCGTGTCCGCTATTTGTCCCACTCATCGAAGAGGGCTGGCTCGAGACAGAAGCAACGCGACTGATCGCCGGCGAATATCTCGCTCCGATGGTCGATGCCCGCATCGACACGCTCGTCCTTGGCTGCACGCACTATCCATTACTCAAGCGCGTGATCGGGACGGCCGTTGGTCGCGATGTGAGGCTCATCGACAGCGCCGAGGAGACAGCGGCAGAGACGGCGTCGATCCTGACGGGGAAGGGGCTCGCCCGCGATGACGCCGATAGCGCGCGCTACCGCTTTATCGCGTCCGACGCGCCAGACCAATTCCTACGCATGGGTCAGCGCTTTCTTGGCGCGGCGATCGATCGAGTGGAGACAGTTACCCTCGGCTGAGCCTTCGATCGCAGTTCGCAGCTCGATCGCGCTGTCGGTGACCTTGAGAAACGTCGGTGCGTCGAGCCACGATCCGGCGTTCGCGAATACGCCGCCCCCGGTGGCCTGCTCGAGCGCCGCAACGTGAGAGTGGCCGTAGATCAGCAGTTCGACATCGGGTCTGGCGCCCAACTCGGACATGGCAATGCTCCGGAGTCCGCGGCCTTCATCCCGCGCCCGGTGCACCCGGCTTGCGTCCGAGCTGCCGGTCGCAAGACGACTGGCGAGATCCGGGTGGAGAGCACGAAACGCTTTGATCGCCAGCCGGTTCCGCATGATCGGGCGAACCATGCGGTATCCCCGGTCTTCTTTCGCACGGAGACCGTCACCGTGTTCGACGAGTGCTGTCCAGCCGGCGAGCTGACCTTCCCATGGGCCGACGTGATACTCCACGCCGATATCGTCGCGCAGCACTTCATCACCCCAGCAATCATGATTTCCGGCGATCCAGAGTATCGGGAGCCCGGCGTCCCGAAGATGAGATAGCGCGGCGAGAGCACGGAAGCTGGTGCGCGGGATAACGGACTTCCATTCGAACCAGAAGTCGAACAAGTCGCCGTTGATCAACAGTGATCCTGCGCGCCCTTCCAGGTCGCGAAGAAAGCTCACGAGCGACCGCTCTGTCTCGGGGGGTGCCACGCCGAGGTGGGAGTCGGAGATGACGTAGCAAGGGGAAGTGAGCACACGCCAATTGTAGCGGCAGCGCCGCGGCAAGACAAACCGGCGGCATGTTTCGCGAATCCTTATCTTTCACGATGCACGACGGCAAAACGCCCCCGGTGTCGAGCGAGATCGAGTTCCTCGTTCGGTACGCCGAGACGGACAAGATGCAGGTTGTCTATCACGCGAACTACCTCGTATGGTGCGAGATGGGCCGCACGGATCTCATCAAGCGGCTTGGCTCATCGTACGCCGACATCGAGCGGCAGGGAGTCATGCTCGCCGTGATCGAAGCAAGTTTGCGCTACCATTTTTCGGCGCGTTACGAGGACAGAATCAAGGTCACAACAGTCATCGATGATGTTCGGTCGCGGACAGTAACCTTCGACTACAACATAGAAAATGCGGTCACCGGTGCGCGGCTCGCTTCGGCGAGGACGACGCTCGCGTGTCTCAACTCAGAGGGAAAACTCGTTGCTCTCCCGGCCCAACTTCGGCAAGCGATGGAACATGCACGTCATTAGCAGATACGCCGCGGTGTGTCTCGCTGCTGGTACTGCGACGGCCAATGCTCAGTCCGTTCGATCGCGCAGCGTGTCAGAGGCAGCGCTTTACGCTCGCGTTCTCGCAATGACCGATTCACGCACGTTCAGCGCGTCTCTCACTGACAGTGCGCTGGCATCGACTTGGGCTCCGCTCCGCGCCGCCGCCGCACTTGCTGTCGGTCAGGTTGGTGCGTCTCATGGCATGCCTGGCGCTCCGTTACTGCGGTCGCTGCTGACTGATCACGATCCGGTAGTCGCTTCAAATGCGGCGTACGCGCTTGGCCTGCTCCGCGATTCCGCGGGAATTCCGCCACTCGCGTCGGCGCTCACCGGCCAGGCCCGTGTCGCTCGCGAGGCTGCGTGGGCTCTCGGTGAAATCGGTGCGCCGGCACGCGCGACGATCATTTCCGCCCTCGGAAAGCCAGGAACCGACGAAGCAAAAACGATCCAGCTATTGTTCGCGGCGGCGAAACTCAAACCTGTTCCCGTCGCTGATGTTCGACCCTACCTGCGAATGTCGTCGCGCCCGTCGGTCGTGTACGCGGCGGTGTATGCAATCGGCCGCCCGCGTGCCCCTGCTGGAGTTCGCGATCTCATCGCGGTGGCCACTGATCCGCAATTCGTCAGCCTCGTTGCCTCTGACGCGAGACCCGGAGTCGGCGCGCCACGTTCACTTTCCGCAGCGGTAAATCCAACTGCCGACGCGTACGTGATGGAATCTGCTGGGAGACAGCGCGCCCGCGCCGAAATTGCCCGCGGTCTCGCGAAACAGGCTGCCGGCGATTCCCTCGGTGATGTCGCGATGCCTGTGCTTATTCGACTCGCGGAAGATCCTCATCCGCACGTTCGCATCAACGCTGTTCGCTCGCTCGCATCATATGGCCCCAAGGCGCGGTTGCCTGTTGTGGCGGCGACTCATGACCTCGATGCGAACGTCAGGATCACCGCTGCGCAGTCGCTCGGCACCGTGCTCGATTCGTCAGTGGCTGCGTGGCGGCCGCTCTGGTTGGCCGACACCAGCGAGATGTACCGGGCGAGCCTGCTTGCGTCGGCGGAGCATGCGGGAGCCAGGCTCGCAGAGCTCAACGAGTGGATGACCAATCACGATTGGCACTATCGGGGTGCAGCCCTCAACGCGGCCGCGACCTCCACCGATACCGCGCGCGTGTCGCGCACGGCTCGGACAATGCTCCGCGACGCCGATGGAAGAGTCCGCGCATCTGCCTACGGTGTGCTGTCCGGCACCGATACCGCGGCACTCCCTTCGCCTGTTCACGAGTTGATGATGACGGGCCTCCGTGATCCCGATTTCTTCGTGCGTGCTACGGTGCTCGGCAACCTGGCGAGGCATGCGCGGGCGGGAGACGTTGCCGCCGTGCTCGCGAGTTATTCGGTGTCGCTCGCGGACTCAGCCAACGATGCGAGAATCGCTGCGATTCAATTTGTGAACGAAGCGTGGAAGCGTGACAGCGCCGGATTTAGTCCAGATCTTCGAACGCGGGTGAGTACCCTGGCTCCGTCACCAGATCCGCTCGTCAGGGCAGCAGCCGAAAGTGCTTCCGTCTTTTCAGCTTGGCCGAGTACGTCGGGAAACCCGCGGCCACTCGCGTGGTATCAGAACATCGTGGCCAGTTATGTCATGCCGGCACTTCACGGTCATACGCAGCGCGCAATTCTCCGGACGAAGCGCGGCAATATCGTCCTCGAGTTGTTCGGCGCCGAC
The DNA here is from genome assembly GCA_038254845.1 of Gemmatimonadales bacterium. Lineage (GTDB taxonomy): Bacteria > Gemmatimonadota > Gemmatimonadetes > Gemmatimonadales > Gemmatimonadaceae > UBA4720. The sequence goes on from JBBSFT010000004.1 coordinate 58,079, forward strand.
GCGCCCATCACGGTTCAGAACTTCATGACGCTCGCGCGCTCGGGCTATTATCGTGGAACGGGGTTTCATCGGGTGGTGCCAAATTTCGTCGCTCAGGACGGCGATCCACGTGACGATGGGAATGGGGGTCCCGGCTACGCCATCCGTGACGAGATGAATCCACGCCGGTATGAGCGTGGCGCACTGGGCATGGCGCTGTCGGGCCCGGACACCGGCGGCAGTCAATATTTCATCACTAATTCGCCGCAGCCGCACCTCGACGGCCACTATACTGTATTTGGTCGGGTGCTGACGGGTTATCAGGCGCTCGACGCCATCGTTCAAGGAGACAGGATTCTTTCAATCACGGTTCGATGACGCGCTGGATCGCTCTCGGCCTTATTGTATTTGTTGGGGGGGGTTGTGCTCCCCGTGTTGCGCCGCTTCAAGGCGCTCCCGCCCCGAATCGCGCGCTCCCTGTCGTTCAGCTCGCGCCAGGCCATCGTAAGCTCGTCTTTCGGTGGGACTATCAGGAAAACAGCCTGATGGCAAGCGGCGAGGGCGCCATGCGCGTCGCCGCGCCCGACAGCGCTCGCGTCGACTTGTTTCTCAACGGTGGTATCTCGGCCGGCTATGCCGTGCTCATCGGTGACGTCCTCACCGCGCCAAACAAGGCACAGATCGAGCGCGTACTGCCGCCGCCCCCGATGATGTGGGCCGCGCTTGGCAGGCTTGCCATCCCGGCATTGCCAGACACCATCATCACCACTGAAGGCGATGTCGTGTACGCCGAAATAGGACGGCCAGCCGCATGGCGTGTTACCATAAAGGGAAATCGCCTCATGCAGCTGGCGCGACTCAATGGGGGAAGAATTGCTGAGGTTGTTACTCGAGATGAAGGCGGGCGTCTGTTGTACGAGGTTCCCGGCAGGAGAAAGCTCTGGCTTGGAATCACTCGCGACGAAGAGGTACCGGCGTTCGATGCGTCGATTTGGGGCCCTTAGTATCATGCTGGCGATCTGCGCGTGCTTCCCCTACGGCTTCAACGGAGGGGGGTTGCCGTCGAACATCCGCACCGTTGCTGTCATTCCATTTGAGAACCTCACGTCGGCTCCCGAGCTTCAGCAGGAGCTCACCCAGGCGCTGCGTGGTGAGCTCAAGGACAAGCTCGGATTGCGTGAAGCGGCCGAGAGCCATGCGAATGCGGTGGTCCGCGGAACCATTCAACGCTACGAGACAGACATCCCGATTGGCTTCAGCGCCACTAACAAGAATCAAACCTCGGCGCGCCGGCAGCTTCAAATATCGGTGGACATCGAAATGATCGACCAGGCATCCGGAAAATCCCTCTGGTCTCGCAAGGGACTGATCGCCGAAGGCCAGTATGAGGAACGCGGCGAAGCGGTAGGACGAAAGCAGGCCATCGAGCGGATTGTGACCGAACTCGTCCAGGGGGCTCAGTCGCAGTGGTAAGAGTGGCAACGCCGGGCGCATGCGGTCCGACGATCAGATCAGGCAACGGCTGCGCGCTTTTACCGACTCCGTCAGGCTGCCAGCCTCGGCGCGAGAGATCAGCATCGCCGTGACGAGGCTCGCATCGGGATCTGGAGCGACTACGATCAGCAGATCAAGCTTCCGTTCAATCAGAGCAGGATGATCCATCTTCGTCCATCAGCCGAGAGACGGTTCTGATCGCTCGGTTGCCGGCGAGGAAAGTCATGTCGTGGCAGCATGCACGAGAATGGCGACAGAATGTTCATGGACGAGTCGTGTTCACGAATGGGGTTTTTGATCTCCTGCATTCCGGCCATGTTGATGTTCTGACGGCTGCGCGAGCTATGGGTGACGCGCTCGTCGTCGGCGTCAATAGCGATGCATCGGTGCACCGGCTCAAGGGTCCTGATCGCCCGGTCCGGAGCGAGTCGGAGCGCGCCTACGTGATCGCAGCGATCGAATGTGTTGACGCGGTTGTCGTGTTCGAGGAAGACACTCCGCTCAAACTTGTGATGGCGCTCACGCCTGACGTAATTGTGAAGGGCGGCGATTATACAATCGACACAATTGTCGGCGCCCGCGAGGTTCAGGGGTGGGGCGGGGAGGCAGTTGCGATTCCGCTCACTCCAGGACAATCCACAACATCGATCATCGAGAAGCTCAGTGGCAGACAAGGACAGCGCGCGAACTGATCGCAGTAATTCGGAGCTCCGCAAGGTGAGCCTCGAGAAAGGCGTCACACCGTATGCGGAAGGCTCCTGCCTCGCGGCGTTTGGCGAGACAAAGATTCTCTGCGCCGCAAGTGTCGAGACCGGGGTACCCGGATGGCGGCGTGGCTCGGGACTGGGGTGGATGACCGCTGAGTATGCAATGCTGCCGCGTGCGACGAAGACGCGCACGAATCGCGAGCGATCGCAGCTGGGAGGTCGCACTCAGGAGATTCAGCGGCTGATTGGCCGCAGCGTTCGCGCGATGATCGATGATTTCACATTTGGGGAATTCACTGTTCGCCTTGACTGCGACGTCCTCGTAGCCGACGGCGGGACGCGCACGGCGGCAATTACCGGAGCGGCCGTGGCCATCGTGCAGGCATTCGACTGGATGGTGGAAACGGGAAAGATTCCGGTGAGCCCTGTCAAACGGCGCGTTGCGGCGATCAGTGTCGGGATCATTGATGGCGAGCCGCGGCTGGATCTCGAGTACACCGAGGATGTTCGGGCTGAGGTGGATATGAATGTGGTGATGAGCTCGACCGGCCAGTTCGTGGAAGTGCAGGGCACTGGCGAGCACGGGACATTCGATCGCGCCCAGCTCAACTCGTTACTCGACCTCGCAGTATCCGGAATTGGCGACCTCGACCGTGCGCAGCAGGCGGCGCTTGGCAAGTGAGGGTCGTCTCCTTCTCGCGTCGCGGAGCCCGGGAAAACTCCGCGAGCTAAAAGGAGTTCTGGCCTCTGCGGGATTGCGCGCAATCAGCCTTGACGAGGCAGGCGTCGCAGAATCCGCCGACGAGGACGGAATCGAGTGCTACGATACATTCGAGGCTAACGCGTTGGCGAAGGCGCGGTATTTCAGCGCGCTGACAGGCCTGGCCAGCCTCGCTGATGACTCGGGACTTTGCGTCGATGCGCTCGGCGGCGCGCCGGGTGTGTGGAGCAAGCGGTTTTCGGGCAGGCGCGATCTCGTCGAGCAGGCGCTGGACGATGCCAACAACGCGCGATTATCGACGGAAATGAAAAACGCGACCGATCGTCAGGCGCGCTATCGATGCGCCGCGGCATTCGTCGCTGATTGCATCGAGGCGGTCGAGATGGGAGAAGTTATCGGGGAAATTCTTCCAGTTGCTCGAGGAACTGGTGGGTTCGGGTACGATCCTTATTTCTTTTCCGCGGAGCTCGGGATGACGTTCGGCGAGGCGAGCATCGATGCGAAGGAGATGATCAGTCATCGCGGTCGCGCCTTTCGCGCCCTGTTCGACCGGCATCGCGCGGCGATAACGGGCTCGACGTGAGAAATCGGATGCGCCGGGTCGACTCGGTTACCATCGATGAATAGATTGCTGGAGTATTTCGGGGCGTAGCGTAGCCCGGTATCGCGCCTGCTTTGGGAGCAGGAGGTCCCCGGTTCAAATCCGGGCGCCCCGATGTAGTAACCAACGGTCCCTGCAATGGTTTCCGTTGCAGGGGCTTGTTGCAGCACTGAGCGCGTCTGTCAGTTCAGGTCCTGCGCGTACCCGCTGCTGCGGCATCGTCTTCGCGGCGCGATGGAAAGGAAAAGGCAAACACAGTTGTGCCATCTTCAGCGAACTCTGCCCATGCGCGGCCGCGGAGCGATTCGGCGGTCTCGCGCACAATGCTGAGACCCAGCCCGCTGCCCTCAGCTTCGGTGACGGTATCTTGATGCGCGCGGTAGAACTGTTCGAACAGCCGATCCCGCGCCTCCGTCGGAATTCCGAGACCGTTGTCGCGAACGCGAACGATGAGCTCGCCGTACAGTTGATTGGGAAAAACGAGCTCGCCCGATATCTCAACCCATCGCTCGGACTTGGCGAGATCACAATATTTGATCGCGTTGGACACGAAGTTCGTCAGACACAGCTCGACCGCCGCGGCATCAATCTCAACCGGGGGAAGATCGTCGGCAATTCTCACGTGAACCTCTTTCGCCTGCGCAGTATCTCTAAGCTGGCGCACGACTTCGGCCGCGGCCTGGGGTAACAGTACGTTGCGTCTCTGACGAGAGTCGGATTCGAGTCTCGATAGCGATTCCAGATTTGAAAGGACTTGCTGGAGTCCGTCGACGTTTTCGAGAATCATCCGCTGAAAGCGCACGCGCTCTTCAGTGCTCAGCCAGGATTCCTCAAGCATCCGAGCGGCGCCGCGAACTGTACCGACATGGTTCTTCAGCTCGTGGGCAACCATCCGATTGAACCGGCGGAGCCGGTTTTCCCGCTCGCTCACATTTTCGGAAGCAAGCCGCAGAAAGTGAGTGACCGTCGCCTGTCGAATCAGCTCCACCGCCTGGCCTATCTGCTCCCAGCACTCGAGAATCTCCGACGGCTTCGTGTCCGCTCCGAGATTCTCGACTGCTGGTCGAAGCGTGGCAAATACAATGCGGCCAAGTATCTCGTGCTCTTTCAGGATCTCGTAGACGTCGAAGCCCTGCGAATGTCTGAGCGCGCCGAGCTCCATTGCCTTGGCTGTGACGGGTGCCGTCGTATCGAGCTGCTGTTCCGCAGCCTCGAGAAAATCGGCGATGCCGTCGAGCAGAAGCGGAACGTGGTTGATGAGCTCGTCAGTCGGGAACACAGCGTTTTTTTCGATCGCGACGCGTGCGTCGATCCGCTCCAGCCATCGGGTCACGATTTCTTCCCGGTTCTCACGAATCCGGGCAGCAAGGATCAATCGTAGGGAAAGGGAAGTATCTGCGACCGATGAGCCCATCTTGATTCCTGCACGAAGGTGACATTCAACGGCTTCGACGACCGCGCGTAAGCAAAGTTACAGGTAAAACATCGTGAAGGACGAGGGGTCTAAAGGCGGAATTCTTGCAACTATTCGACTTTCCCGCTAGAGGGCCGGCTGCTCGGGATGCCATGAACCAGGTCGAACGGGATGGTCACACTCCCGGGGCGGCCGTCTTTTTCGACTGCGTAGCGACAAGGCTGCGGCTGGCGAAGGCTCAACGCCGAGCTTGCAACTGTCGGGAGAGAATTGAAGTCTGCAAAGTTTGCCGGCTTCAACTCCTACGGGCAGATTGTGCGAGCCGAGGGTCAGTTCAACGGGTTCCACAACTGCACAGCGGTCGTGTACGTTTTCCCAGAATAGCGAACGCAAGCGAGTCGTGCCGCGCACCTTGGTGGAGCTTGCGTCGGCGTTGGCCGACTCTTCGATAAGAGCTGAAGCGGCGCAAGAAACCGCGATCTCTGCGGGTCCTCAGAGCCTCATCACCTTCATCCGGAAACAGAGCGAAAAAACGTCTCCTGGCGGGGACAGAAATCAGCGCGAGCGAAGAAACCGAGGAAGAAGAAATGAGAGCCGTCCCCGCTTGACGCGGTGATCGATCAGATGCTCGGCGGATCGACGGCGCGTGAAGACGAGACCGCGTTTACAATCAGCTCGAGAGGTGGGTTGTCAAGCGCATGCTTTCCGCCTTGCTCAGCGAGACACGAATGTTGGTCCGCCTCTCCATTGACATAATCCGCGGACGAAAGCGGGAACCTCGCGAGCCAGAGGTTATCCCCGACCTAATCGCTGACCGACCCTCCCGCTCAGGACTCGCTTGGCGCCGATCAGCGCCATTAACTCTTCACCAGAATTAACGGAACGGGTTGCACCTCGATTGGAGAATGGGACCAGGCATAGCCCGCGGGGGTCCCTCCCAGTTTGGATCGGTGGGTATCGCGACGGGCGTTTGAACACGAATTGCGCCAATAACGACCCGCTCATCGATGGCAGTCACTTGGCCAGCGGCGCCGTTCCCCCGTATCCCGGCGCTTTCGCTGGTCTAAACGCAGCGCGGTAGACGGCTTCTCCGTCATAGACCCAGGGAACGTCCACATCTCCGCCGTAAATCGGTTCGAGGATAAGGTTTTCCGGGAACGCATGGGCCGGCAGAAGCTTTTGAAAGTCGGAGTCCTTCAAGGAGTATCCGCGCATGATGAACGGGTCGCCGGAAGATTTGAGGTGCATCACCTCGACCGGTCCCTCAAAGTTAGAGAACTGCTGCGTCCCGGCGGTATAGAAAAGACTGCCGGGATAAAGCTTCTCCAGAATCGATGGGTAAAGATTGAAACTGTATTCTGCGCCGAATTTCAATGCATATGCAGGGGAAGAGGCAGAATAATAATAGACCACCTGAAGGGTCTTGAATTCCTGCTCGACCTTCTCGCTGGCCGCGTGCTGCCTCGCGGCGAGTGATCGCAGCCGGTCGTGCTGTTTCTTGAACTCAAAAACTTGCGCGAACGTGATCGCGACGCAGGCCGCCGTCAAGGACGCGTAGCGCCAGCGCGCATTGAGCGCGCTTCGGCGCAACGAATCGAACAAGATTACGAGGTTGACGCCAGCCAATCCAAGTGCCGGAATCAAATAGCGGCTGCTAGGATGCTTGGCGACGATCAGGAACTCGAGAAATTGCGCGATGGTGACGGCCAGCAGGATCCTGTAGCGCCCGCCATCAAGGGGCGCATATTTGCTCTTTGTTACAAGTAGAAGCGTGCCGATCGCAACAATCAGAAAAAACAGCCAGTCCGTCGCAATGAGAATCCAGGCATTACGCAAGAACTGACTGGCATCGACGATGCCCGTCGCGCCCTTCCCGTAGAGCCCCGTATGCGTGGATATGTCGATGGCAAAACCAAGGAGCACCGCGAGCTGGCCGGGCGTGAGAATCGGCGCGGTAAAAAGAAGAAACGAGAGGCCGGTGGCCACGACATAGACCGCTCTCCACTTCCAAATCGGCAGCAGGATCAAAGGTATCGTGAGCAACGGCAGGAAATTGATCTTCGAGGCCATTCCAAGGCCAGCCAGCACACCGAAAGCCACGCTGTACTTCAAGGCATGTCTCCGCGCCTCGAATTTCAGAGTCAGCAATATTACAGCCGAAAAAACGACTGAGAGAGATACCAGAAAAGGCTCCGGACGCACGCCGAAGAGCCCCTGCATCGTTGTCGGAGAAAGAAACGGAGCGGACTGAATCACCAGGGCCGAGAGAATGTCTCCAGAAATACGGAACACAACAAAGCCTGATCCAAGGAGACACACGGCGCCCAGAATGATGAAAACGTTGTTGATAAGCCGGAGATAAGCCTCCGAATTGCTCAGGACCTCGCGCGCCCGCGTCCTTTCGTCGGCTGCCGGGTTCCAGGCCCTGATGATTACCGCGCCGATTGTCTGGATCGGCGTTCCGGGATGGGCAATGTGATATGGCCGGTGCAGGTTCGAGATGTTGAGCGAATTCAGTAGGTATGGATAACTCGGATCGAGATTTTCGCTATACCAGTATGGCCCGCTCGCTGTTCTGACAGAGAAAGCGACGACTGCCAGGAGCACCGGCAGCATCAATAAAAAGAGGAGGCGGGACGGATTGATGAAAGGCGATGAAAGACCTTTCACTGCAGGCACGGTGGCCTCACGCAATCGAACGCTCAACTGAATTCCTTTCTTCTCCGTGGTCAACCCGATCCAAAACAATCTCGGCAAACATCGCCCAGGTCTTCAGCCACGGTTGCAGGAGAGTCTCCGCCGCCCGCCACCAACCAAAGCTCCAGCCGGGCATAAAAGCGCGCATCGAAACGCCGCCCGAGACGAGATATCGAAAAGGCATGAGCGGCGTGACGGTGCGCAGTCGCCACTCGGGAAATTCCCGATTGAATTGCTCGCGATCCCTGGCGAAGATTATCCATGGCAACGCCCCGTTCGCGCCTGAGAGTGGCCCCTCGGCGGGGAATGCCCAGTATTTCGCCTCTGGCTCAAACGGCTCATGA